>NZ_KV819858.1:0-106210 GCF_001815235.1 Pseudomonas sp. HMSC065H01
TGCTTTTGCGCGCGGAAAAAGGCGTGCTTCCTCGCTTCTTTTCTCGACTGCGAATGCCGGCGGCGACTGTCACAATTGCCCTGGAAACTACCCATCCTGCATGAAACGGATGGACGGCTACCTCCCCCAGGCGGATCGAAAACGCGCTCCAGAGGGCCTCCCCGGCCCCTCCGTGAAAGGCTGGAGCCCTTGTGTTTCCAGGCTTTTAGGGGTGTGGCAGGGCTTCTCCCAAGGCTTGCGGAAAAATGTCGGAAGGCTGATGGCATTTCATCCAACTGTCACATTCCTTTCATAGAGTCTTCATGCGGCCTGACGATACTGGCCCCCGTTCCATCCAACCCCATCCTGTCCAAGGAGCAAGGCATGAAACTCAAGCGTTTGATGGCGGCCCTGACGTTCGTCGCCGCAGGCGTAGGCGCCGCTTCCGCGGTAGCCGCGATCGACCCGGCGCTGCCGGAATATCAGAAAGCCAGCGGTGTGTCGGGCAACCTGTCGAGCGTCGGCTCCGACACTCTGGCCAACCTGATGACCATGTGGGCCGAGGAGTACAAGCGCCTCTATCCGAACGTGAACATCCAGATCCAGGCTGCCGGTTCTTCCACCGCGCCGCCGGCCCTGACCGAAGGCACCGCCAACCTGGGCCCGATGAGCCGCAAGATGAAGGACGTCGAGCTGCAGGCTTTCGAGCAGAAGTACGGCTATAAGCCGACCGCTGTCCCGGTCGCTGTCGACGCCCTGGCGATCTTCGTGCACAAGGACAACCCGATCAAAGGCCTGACCATGCAGCAGGTCGATGCGATCTTCTCCGCTACCCGCCTGTGTGGCAGCAAGCAGGACGTGAAGACCTGGGGCGACCTGGGCCTGACCGGTGACTGGGCGAAGAAGCCGGTGCAACTGTTCGGCCGCAACTCGGTTTCCGGCACCTACGGCTACTTCAAGGAAGAAGCCCTGTGCAAAGGCGACTTCCGTCCGAACGTCAACGAGCAGCCGGGTTCGGCTTCCGTGGTGCAGTCGGTCAGCCAGTCGCTGAACGGCATCGGCTACTCCGGTATCGGCTACAAGACCGCCAGCGTGAAGACCGTGGCCCTGGCCAAGAAGGAAGGCGCTGCCTTCGTCGAGGACAACGAGCAGAACGCCCTGAACGGCACCTATCCGCTGTCGCGCTTCCTCTACGTCTACGTGAACAAGGCGCCGAACAAGCCGCTGGACCCGCTGGAGGCTCAGTTCCTCAAGCTGGTTCTGTCCAAGACCGGCCAGCAGGTCGTGGTCAAGGACGGCTACATCCCGCTGCCGGCCAAGGTGGCCGAGAAGGCGATCAAGGAACTGGGCCTGTAATCCAGTGACTTGAGCGGATGGCCCAGCGATGGGCCGTCCAGGCATGAAGGCTCTGCCGGCGGGCGCTAGGATCCGCCGGCCTTTCCCGCCAGCGAGGCTCTGCTGGCGGGCTTTGTTGCGTCATGTTGCTGTCATCTGTCTGTCATACAGAGCCTTTAGGGTGTCACCCCATGAACGACATGGCCAACTCCCCGATGAACTCCTCCCTTGCTCCCGAGCGGATTGACTTCAATACGCCAGCCCTGCAACGCAAGCGCCGCATCCGTGCCCTCAAGGACCGCCTGACCCGCTGGTACGTGCTGGTCGGCGGCCTGGCCGTGCTGGCGGCGATCACCCTGATCTTCTTCTACCTGGCCTACGTCGTGCTCCCCCTGTTCCGCGGCGCCGACCTGGAGACCCGCGAAGCGCTGACTCCGGCCTGGATGCAGCAGGCGCAGGTGCCCCTGCTGCTCAGCATCGAGGAGCAGAACCAGGTGGCCATGCGCGTCGGCGGCCAGGGCGAGATTCTCTTTTTCAACGCCAAGACCGGTGTCGAACTGAAGCGTGTCGCTCTGCCGCTTCCGGCGGGCAGCGAGATCCGCTCGATCGCCCAGGACCAGCCGGGCAGCCCGACGGTCGCCCTGGGCCTGTCCAACGGACAGGTGCTGGTGTTCCAGCACACCTACAAGGTCACCTACCCGGACAACAAGAAGACCATCACCCCGGAGATCGCCTTCCCCTACGGCGAGACCCCGATCGGTCTCGATCCGCAGGGCCGCCCGCTGGAGCATGTGAGCATCAATGCCGGCGACGACAGCCTGCTGCTGGCTGGCTCCGTCGCCAAGCAACTGCTGCTGTTGAGCATGACTCGGGAAGAGAACATGCTGACCGGCGAAAGCACGCTGGACGAGGAGCGCATCGAACTCCCGCAGATCGCCGAACCGGTGAAAGCCATCTACCTCGACCCGCGCAAGCAGTGGCTGTACGTGATCAACGGACGTGCCACCGCCGATGTGTTCGACCTGCACAGCCGCCAGTTGAACGGTCGCTACAAGCTGCTGGAAGACCCCAACGCCGAGGTCACCGCGAGCACCCAGCTGCTGGGCGGCATCTCGCTGCTGGTGGGCGACTCCAAGGGTGGCATCGCCCAGTGGTTCATGGCTCGCGATACCGACGGCGAACCGCGCCTGTCGCACGTTCGCGACTTCAATCTGGATGGCGCGCCGATCAGCGCCATCGCTCCGGAACAACGGCGCAAGGGCTTCATCGCCCTGGACGAGAAGGGCAACCTCGGCGTCTTCCACAGCACCGCGCACCGTACCCTGCTGGTCCAGCCGGTCGCCGACTCTTCCGGGGTCATCACCCTGTCGCCGCGGGCCAACCGCCTGCTGCTGGAGCAGGGTGGCAAGATCCACCGCTTCGCCCTGAGCAACCCGCACCCGGAAATCTCCTGGAGCGCGCTCTGGGGCAAGGTCTGGTACGAGAGCTACGACAAGCCGGCCTACGTCTGGCAGTCCACCGCCGCGACCACCGACTTCGAACCGAAGCTGAGCCTCTCGCCGCTGACCTTCGGCACGCTCAAGGCCGCCTTCTACGCGATGATCCTGGCAGCTCCGCTGGCCATCGCGGCCGCCGTCTACACCGCCTATTTCATGGCTCCGGCGATGCGCCGCAAGGTCAAGCCGGTGATCGAGCTGATGGAGGCGCTGCCGACGGTGATCCTCGGCTTCTTCGCCGGCCTGTTCCTGGCGCCCTACGTCGAAGGCCACCTGCCGGGTGTGTTCAGCCTGCTGTTGCTGACGCCGCTGGGCATCCTTCTTGCCGGCCTGCTCTGGAGCCGCCTGCCCGAGCGTATCCGTCTGAGCCTGCCGGCCGGCTGGGAAGCCGCGCTGCTGATCCCGGTGGTGCTTGCCGTCGGCGCCTTCGCCCTGTGGCTGAGCCCGCACCTGGAGACCACCTTCTTCGGCGGCGACATGCGCCTCTGGCTGAGCCACGACCTGGGCATCACCTACGACCAGCGCAATGCCCTGATCGTCGGGCTGGCAATGGGCTTCGCGGTGATCCCGAATATCTTCTCGATCGCCGAGGACGCCATCTTCAGCGTGCCGCGCAGCCTCACCTACGGCTCCCTGGCCCTGGGCGCCACGCCCTGGCAGACGCTGACCCGCGTGGTGATCCTGACCGCCAGTCCAGGCATCTTCTCGGCGCTGATGATCGGCATGGGCCGCGCCGTCGGCGAGACCATGATCGTGCTGATGGCGACCGGCAATACCCCGGTGATGGAAGTGAATATCTTCGAGGGGATGCGCACCCTGGCGGCCAACGTCGCGGTGGAGATGCCCGAGTCGGAGGTCGGCGGCAGCCACTACCGCGTGCTGTTCCTCTCGGCGCTGGTACTGCTGACGTTCACCTTCGTGATGAACACCCTGGCAGAGCTGATCCGTCAGCGTCTGCGCAAGAAATACGCGTCGTTGTAAGCGGCGGAGGTATAGCTCTGTGAAACAGAAACAGGAAACCGTCAAAGCCTGGTTCGGCAGCGGCTCGCCCTGGGTGTGGATGAACGCCGGCGCGGTGTCGATCGCGGTGATCATGACCATCGGCCTGCTGGCGGTGATCGCGGTACGCGGCCTCGGCCACTTCTGGCCGGCGAACGTCATCGAGGCGACTTACCAGATCCCTGGCGAAGCCGCCAAGACCGTGATCGGCGAGGTGGTCCAGGCCGAGGAAGTGCCGCGCGCGCGCCTGCGCAGCGCCGGCATGCCGGTCCCGGAGGCCGGCCCCGAATTCATGACCCGCGAGCTGCTCAAGCTGGGCAACCGCGAGCTTTACGGCAGCGATTTCTCCTGGGTCGTCGGCGAGTGGCTGCAGGACATCAAGCGTCCCGAAGCGCTGATGGTTCTCGAACGCCGCGAGTGGGGCAACTTCTACGGCTACCTGCTGAGCGTCAAGGAGAACGGCCAGGTGGTCGCCGAAGGCGACGCCGCGGTAGGCGAACTGCAGAAGCGCATGCAGCGGGTGGATGACCTCTACGCCAAGCTCTACAAGCTGGAGAAGGGCGACATCGGCGGGATCAACCACGGTCTCGAGCGCCTGCGCCTGAAAGAGCGCAAGTTGCAGTTGGACGGCAAGCTGGACGCCGCCGCCCAGGCCGACCTGGCCGCCGAGCGCAGCGAGTTGCAGGCGCGCTACAAGGTCCTGGAAGAGCAGCTCAACGGCCTGCACCAGGAGTTCAACCGCGACAGCGTGGTAATGCGCGACGCCAGCGGCCGCGAGAGCGAAATCACCCTTGGCAAGCTGGTGCATGCCTACCAGCCCAACGCCATGGGCCTGGGCACCAAGATGACGGTGTACTTCAAGAAGCTCTGGGAGTTCCTCAGCGACGATCCGCGCGAGGCCAATACCGAGGGCGGTATCTTCCCGGCGATCTTCGGCACCGTGATGATGACCCTGGTGATGGCGCTGATCGTCACCCCGTTCGGCGTGATCGCTGCGGTCTACCTGCGCGAGTACGCCAAGCAGGGGCCGCTGACCCGGGTGATCCGCATCGCCGTGAACAACCTCGCCGGCGTACCGGCGATCGTCTACGGCGTGTTCGGCCTGGGTTTCTTCGTCTACGTGCTGGGCGGTTCCATCGACCGGCTGTTCTTCCCCGAGGCCCTGCCGGCGCCGACCTTCGGTACCCCCGGGCTGTTCTGGGCCTCGCTGACCCTGGCGATCCTCGCCGTGCCGGTGGTGATCGTCGCCACCGAGGAAGGCCTGGCGCGGATTCCGCGCGCGGTCCGCGAAGGCTCCCTGGCGCTCGGCGCGACCAAGGCGGAAACGCTGTGGAAGATCGTCCTGCCGATGGCCAGCCCGGCGATGATGACCGGCCTGATCCTCGCCGTGGCCCGTGCCGCCGGCGAAGTGGCGCCGCTGATGCTGGTCGGCGTGGTGAAACTGGCACCGTCGCTGCCGGTCGACGGTAACTATCCGTACGTGCATCTCGACCAGAAGATCATGCACCTCGGTTTCCATATCTACGACGTCGGTTTCCAGAGCCCCAACGTCGAGGCCGCACGGCCGCTGGTATACGCTACGGCGTTGCTGCTGGTCGTGGTGATCGCCCTGCTGAACTTCTCCGCCATCGCGATCCGCAATCGCCTGCGCGAGAAGTACAAGGCCCTGGAAAACTGATTGAGGGAGCTTCCCATGCAAAACGAGACCGCCAGCCACGGCATCAACTTCGATGCGCTCGGCCGCGACCGCCAGAGCCTCGACCTGGCTTCCGAAAGTGTCGAACTGGAAGTGCCCGGGCTGAACCTGTTCTACGGCGCCAAGCAGGCCCTTTTCGACGTCCGGATGAACATTCCGAAGCAGCGCGTGACCGCCTTCATCGGCCCGTCCGGCTGCGGCAAGTCGACCTTGCTGCGCTGCTTCAACCGGATGAACGACCTGGTGGATGGCTGCCGCGTCGAAGGCGAGATTCGCCTCGATGGCCACAACATCTTCGCCAAGGGCGTCGACGTCGCCGAGCTGCGCCGTCGCGTCGGCATGGTGTTCCAGAAGCCCAACCCGTTCCCCAAGAGCATCTACGAGAACGTGGTCTACGGCCTGCGTATCCAGGGCATCAACAAGAAGCGCGTACTTGACGAGGCCGTCGAGTGGGCGCTGAAGGGGGCTGCGCTGTGGGAGGAGGTGAAGGATCGCCTGCACGAGTCCGCCCTCGGCCTGTCCGGCGGCCAGCAGCAGCGCCTGGTGATCGCCCGGACCATCGCGGTGGAACCGGAAGTGCTGCTGCTCGACGAGCCGTGCTCGGCGCTGGACCCGATCTCCACGCTGAAGATCGAAGAGCTGATCTACGAGTTGAAGTCGAAGTTCACCATCGTCATCGTTACCCACAACATGCAGCAGGCCGCGCGGGTTTCCGACTATACGGCGTTCATGTACATGGGCAAGCTGATCGAGTTCGGCGACACCGATACGCTGTTCACCAACCCGGCGAAGAAGCAGACCGAAGACTACATCACCGGCCGCTACGGCTAGCGGCGCGTCCGGAGGCGCGGCGATACCGCTGCCTCCGGCGCTCTCCGTAGCTCGTTGATGTCACCGGTCGCAGCGGCTCCAGAAGGATTCCCCACATGATCAACAAAGACAGTCTCACCCATCACATCTCCCAGCAGTTCAACGCCGAGCTGGAGGATGTGCGCAGCCACCTCCTGGCCATGGGCGGGCTGGTGGAAAAGCAGGTCAACGACGCGGTCAACGCGCTGATCGACGCCGACTCCGGCCTCGCGCAGCAGGTCCGCGAGATCGACGACCAGATCAACCAGATGGAGCGCAACATCGACGAGGAGTGCGTGCGTATCCTCGCCCGGCGCCAGCCGGCGGCCTCCGACCTGCGCCTGATCATCAGCATCTCGAAGTCGGTGATCGACCTCGAGCGGATCGGCGACGAGGCCTCCAAGGTCGCCCGCCGCGCCATCCAGCTGTGCGAGGAAGGCGAGTCGCCGCGCGGCTACGTCGAGGTTCGGCACATCGGCAGCCAGGTACAGAAGATGGTGCAGGAGGCACTGGATGCCTTCGCCCGCTTCGATGCCGACCTGGCGCTGTCCGTGGCGCAGTACGACAAGACCGTCGATCGCGAGTACAAGACCGCCCTGCGCGAACTGGTCACCTACATGATGGAAGACCCGCGGGCGATATCCCGCGTGCTCAACATCATCTGGGCCCTGCGCTCGCTGGAGCGCATCGGCGACCATGCGCGCAACATCGCCGAGCTGGTGATCTACCTGGTTCGCGGCACCGACGTTCGCCACATCGGCCTGACCCGCATGAAGGAAGAGGTCGAGAACAACCGCGGCGAGTGATCTTCCGCAGGCAAGGCTCCCTTGACCTGGAGCCTTGTTTCTTCGCGCGACTGCAGCAAGGCTTGGCATCCTGCCAGCAGGGGAGGCTATCCTAGGCGGACCTGTCCAGGAGAAGTCGATGAGCAAAGTCAGCGCGCTAGTGGTGGATGACGCCCCCTTCATCCGAGATCTGATGAAGAAAGGGTTGCGCGACAACTTCCCCGGCCTTCATATCGAGGAGGCCGTGAACGGCCGCAAGGCCCAGCAACTGCTCAGTCGGCAGAACGTCGACCTGATCCTCTGCGATTGGGAGATGCCGGAGATGTCCGGCCTCGAACTGCTGACCTGGTGCCGTGCCCAGGAAAACCTCAAGACTACCCCGTTCATCATGGTCACCAGTCGCGGCGACAAGGAGAACGTGGTCCAGGCGATCCAGGCCGGGGTGTCGGACTACATCGGCAAGCCATTCTCCAATGACCAACTGGTGGCCAAGATCAAGAAGGCCCTGAGCCGCAGCGGCAAGCTGGAAGCCCTGGCGGCCCACGCGCCGCGCCGGGAGATCGCCAGCGGCATGGCCAACGATTCGCTGGCCGCCCTGACCGGTGGTCGCGCCGAGGTGATCAAGCCCGCCGCCAGTCCGGCAAAACCGGCCCCCGCGCCGAAGCCGGCTTCGGCTCCCCAGGCCAGCGCGCGTCCCGCCGGCAGCGGCAACCCGCTGGGGCAGGCGCAATTGCGCCTGCCGCAGAGCAGCATGCCCTGCGTGATCAAGGCGGTCAGTCTGAAGGAAGCGCAACTGGTGGTGAAGCGCGCCGACCCGTTGCCGCAGGTGCTGGAAAGCGCGGTGCTGGACCTCGAGGAAAACAGCGACGTGGCGCGCCTGAACGGCTACCTGCACGCCATCGCCGGGCTGGAGCCGAAGCCGGATAGCGATTGGCTGCTGTTGACCCTGCGTTTCGTCGACCGCGACCCGCAGAAGCTCGACTACCTGTCGCGCCTGATCGCCCGCGGAAGTACCCAGAAGCACTACGTTCCCGGCGCCTGAGCGGTTTTTTCCCGACGATCCGTTCACAGCCCGCTCGCTGTCGTCTCGCCCTGGCAATAAAGCGCTGCTAGTCTTGCCGATTCGGGATAACCAGAACGACACGATCCGTGCAGTCATGCTAGGGCGCCTTCTCCTTCTCTGTGGCCTGTTCGCCGCGGCAGCTCCGGCTGCGGCCCTGACCATCTACAAGTACACCGACGCCAATGGCGTGGTGACCTACTCCGACCGCGCCGTGGCCGGGGCGCAGGTGTTCGTCTTCCGCGACCGGATGGTCGAGCACCTGGAACGGGAAGTGAAGCTGGAGACGAAGAAGCACGCGGGTGGCGAGACCCTGCAGGTGCGCAACGACCTCTACGCGCCGGTCGAGGTCGAGTTGCGGATCCGCAACCCGCGCAATGCCGTTGGGGTGCCCGACGGGCCGATTCGCTGGGTGGTCCCGGCGCGCAGCCAGGTGCGCCTGGCGACCCTGGCGCCGCGCAAGGCCGGCAAGCCGATGAGCTACACCCCGAAGCTGCGTTACGCGCTCGGCGACCCGCGCCAGCAGCCGCTGCTCTATCGCTATCCGCTGCCCTGGCGCGGCGGGCCGTTCCGCCTGTCCCAGGGCGCCAATGGCAAGTACAGCCACTTCACCCCCAAGGGCCGCTACGCGATGGACATCGCCATGCCCGAGGGCACGCCGATCATCGCTGCCCGCGGCGGCACCGTGGTGAAGATCGAGAACAACCAGAGCGGGCGCGGCAACAATCCCTCGGGCAACTTCGTCCGCATCCTGCACGACGACGGCACCATGGGCGTCTACCTGCACCTGATGCGCCATTCGGTACTGGTCGCCGAGGGCCAGCGGGTCCAGGTCGGCACGCCGCTGGCGCGCTCCGGCAACACCGGCAACAGCAGCGGGCCGCACCTGCACTTCGTGATCCAGCGCAACGTCGGCCTGGCGCTGGAGTCGATTCCCTACGACTTCGCCCAGCCGGTCGACAGCCTGCCGAACTTCGCCATCGTCCGCGAGCCTTGAAAAGTCGCCGGCGCCGTGGCGGCGCCGGCTCGTCTCAGTCGAGCTTGACCACCTTGGCCAGGACGATCTTCGGACCGCGCATCTTCTTCACGATGATCCGCAGGCCCTCGGTGTCGAGGACTTCCTCTTCCTCCGGCACCCGCTTCAGGGTGTCGTAGACCAGCCCGGCGAGAGTGTCCGCCTCGACATGATCGAGGTCGATGCCGAGCAGGCGCTCGAGCTTGAACAGCGGTGTGTCGCCGCGCACCAGCAGCTTGCCCGGCTGGTAGGCGAGGATGCCGCGCTCGGTCTTGCGGTGTTCGTCCTGGATGTCGCCGACCAGCACTTCCAGCACGTCCTCCATGGTCAGGAAGCCGACCACCTTGTGATCGGCCTCTTCCACCACGGCGAAGTGCGCGCCGCCCTTGCGGAACTGCTCCAGCAGGCGCGACAGCGGGGTGTGCTTGGTGACGATCTCCAGCGGGCGCACCAGTTCGTCGAGGTCGAAGGTCTCCGGCAGGCTGTCCAGGGCGGACAGCGCCAGCAGCAGGTCCTTGATGTGCAGCAGGCCGATGAACTCGCCCTTGTGGCTGTCCCAGACCGGGTAGCGGCTGTACTTATGGCGGCGGATCACCGCGAGGATGTCCGCCAGCGGCGCGTCGTGCTCGAGGTAGACCAGGTCTTCGCGGGAGTTGGCCCAGTCGACCACCTCCAGTTCGCCCAGCTCCACCGCCGAGGCCAGCACGCGCATGCCCTGGTCGCTGGGGTCCTGGGCGCGGCTGGAGTGGAGGATCAGCTTCAGTTCGTCGCGGCTGTAGTGATGCTCGTGGTGCGGGCCGGGCTCGCCCTGGCCGGCGATCTTGAGGATGGCGTTGGCGCTGGCGTTGAGCAGCCAGATCGCCGGGTACATCAGCCAGTAGAAAAGGTACAGCGGCACCGCCGTCCACAGCGACAGCAGTTCCGGTTTGCGGATCGCCCAGGACTTGGGCGCCAGCTCGCCGACCACGATGTGCAGGTAGGAAATGATGAAGAACGCGGTGAAGAAGGAGATCCCGCGGATCAGTTCGTCGGAATGCACGCCGATCATCGCCAGCAGCGGTTCCAGGAGTTCGGCGAAGGCCGGCTCGCCGACCCAGCCCAGGCCCAGGGAGGCCAGGGTGATGCCCAGCTGGCAGGCGGACAGGTAGGCGTCCAGCTGGTTGTGAACCTTGCGCAGGATGGCGCCGCGCCAGCCGTGCTGCTTGGCGATGGTTTCCACGCGGGTGGCGCGGAGCTTGACCATGGCGAACTCGGCGGCGACGAAGAAGCCATTGAGCAGGACGAGGAAAAGCGCGAAGAGGATCAGGCCGGCATCGGCGAAATAGGTGGCGATGCTGGTACTAGGAGAAGGGTCCATGGGGGTGTGCGGTAGCCAAAAGGCCCTTAAGAATGAGGGGCTGTGTCGTCGCTTGCAAGCCTTGGCCGTGCCGACGCCGGCGGCGCGGCACCGCGACGAGGCTCACTTCGGCGCCTTGCGCTCGGCCTCGGCGACCTGCGCCGGGGCGAAATGGCAGGTGAAGGTGCTGCCCTTGCCGGGCACGCTGCTGATTTCCAGGCGCGCGCGGTGGCGGATCAGCACGTGCTTGACGATGGCCAGGCCGAGGCCGGTGCCGCCGGTGTTGGAGGCGCGGCTGGAGTCCACCCGGTAGAAGCGCTCGGTCAGGCGCGGCAGGTGCTTGGGATCGACGCCGATACCGGTGTCCTGCACCGACAGGTGCGCGCCCTGTTCGTCGGCCCACCAGCGGATGCGGATCTCGCCTTCGTCGGGGGTGTACTTCACCGCGTTGAATACCAGGTTGGAGAAGGCGCTGCGCAGTTCCGCCTCGCTGCCCTTGAGCTGCACAGCGGGTGCGGCGTCCAGGCTGATGCGGTGGTTGCGCCCGGCGGACAGGGCCTGGGCGTCGTTACGGATGCTGACGAGGAGAGCGTCCACCGCCACCGGCTTGTTGTCGCCGGGGTAGTCGGTGGCCTCCAGCTTGGCCAGCAGGAGCAGGTCGTTGAGCAGGTTCTGCATGCGTCCGGCCTGCTGCTGCATCTGCTGCAGGGCGCGCAGCCAGCGCGGGTTCACATCCTCGACGTTGTCGAGGAGGGTCTCCAGGTAGCCGGCGATCACCGTCAGCGGCGTGCGCAGCTCGTGGGAGACGTTGGCCACGAAGTCCTTGCGCATCTGCTCCAGCTGGTGGACGCGGGTGACGTCGCGGACCAGCATCAGGTGCTCGCGGTTGCCGTAGAGGGTGATGTGGAATTGCAGGCGCAGGCGCTCGTTGATCGGCGAGGGGATTTCCAGCGGCTCGCGGTAATCCTCCTGGTCGAAGTATTCCTTGAAGCGCGGATGGCGGATCAGGTTGCTCACCGGCTGGCCACCGTCCTGCGGGGTCTTCAGGCCGAGCAGGTTTTCCGCGGCGAGGTTCCACCATTCCAGGTTGCCGTCGCTGTCGAGCATGATCACCGCGTCACGCAGGGCCGCGGTGGACTCCTGGATCCGGTCGATCACCGCCTGCAGGCGGCCACGGGCGCGCTGGTTGCGGCGTTGCAGGTGGTAGATATTGTCGAAGACTTCGCCCCAGAGGCCGTAGCTGTCCGGCGGTGGCTCGTCTGGCTGGTGGTTGCGCAGCCACTGGTGCAGGCGCAGTAGCTGCCAGAGGGTCCAGCCGAGGTAGAGAGCCAGGCCGAGGGCCAGGGCCCAGCCGTAATGGCCGCTGACCACGCCGAGCACGAGGCTGGCGGCCAGCACGAGAAGCAGGTGGCGGATCAGCGCTCCACGCCAGTCTTGGTTCACGACGGATTGCATCCTGTCCAGTGGCGGTCCGTCACGGACCGTCCAGGGGAAACGACTCCGGCCGCCGGGCGGCCGGGAGCGGGGTCAGCTCTTGGTGGAGAAACGATAGCCGGTCCCGCGGACAGTCTGAACCAGATTTTCGTAGACCTCGCCGAGCGCCTTGCGCAGGCGGCGGATATGCACGTCGACGGTGCGCTCCTCGACATAGACGTTGCCGCCCCAGACCTGGTCCAGCAGTTGGCCGCGGGTATAGGCGCGTTCCTGGTGAGTCATGAAGAACTGCAGCAGGCGGTACTCGGTGGGGCCCATCTCGGCCGGCTTGCCGTCGATGGTCACGCGGTGGCTGATCGGGTCCAGCAGCAGGCCGCCGACCTCGATCGGCGCCTCGCTGTCGCCAGGCCCGGTGCGGCGCAGCACGGCCTTCAGGCGGGCGACCAGCTCGCGGGGCGAGAACGGCTTGGTGATGTAGTCGTCGGCACCGACCTCCAGGCCCTGGATCTTGTTGTCCTCCTCGCCCTTGGCGGTGAGCATGATGATCGGGATGTCGACGGTCAGTTCGTCACGCTTCAGGCGTCGCGCCAGTTCGATGCCGGAAGTGCCGGGGAGCATCCAGTCGAGCAGGATCAGGTCCGGCTTGCGGTCGACGATCACCGCGTGCGCCTGCTGGGTATTTTCCGCCTCCAGGCACTCGTAGCCGGCCATCTCCAGGGCCACGGCGATCATCTCGCGAATCGGTGCTTCGTCATCAACGATGAGGATTGTCTTGCCAACCATGGTCTTGCCTCGGGTCGATCTGTCTTGCGCCGCATTAGATAACGAAATTGTGTCAGGTATGTGACACAACGGCGTAGTTTCCGCCGACTGCCCGCGGCGGAGCTATGCTCAACAGGTTCCGGTGCCGTCCCTGCGGGCGGCGAACGCTCCACCTGAAGACACAGGAGAGAGACGCGATGAACAGAATCCACCTGGCGCTGGGTCTGGCGCTGGCCCTGCCGGCGTTCGCCGCGCTGGCCCAGGAAACGGTGGCGCCGGCCACCGAGAAGGACGGCGTGCTGGTCGATGGCAAGGGCATGACGCTCTATACCTACGACAAGGACAGCGAAGGGCAATCCGCCTGTTCCGGGCAGTGCGCGAAGAACTGGCCGCCGCTGGCAGCGGCCCAGGGAGCGCAGGCCAGCGGCGACTGGAGCCTGGTCGCTCGCGAAGACGGCACCCAGCAGTGGGCCTACTACGGCAAGCCCCTTTATACCTTCATCCAGGACAAGAGGCCTGGCGACAAGAACGGTGACGGCAAGATGGGCGCCTGGCACGTCGCCCAGCCGGACATGGACTAGACGGCCGCCGGCCTGCGCGCCGCTCAACGCAGCGCGTAGTCGGCGACCGTGCCGAGGAAGATCGCCAGGCCAGCCCAGTGGTTGTGCAGGAAGGCGCGGAAGCAGGCCTGCGGGTCGCGGTCGCGGGTCGACCAGGCTTCCCAGACGAAGCAGGCCGCCGCCACCGCCAGGCCGAGGTAGAAGCACAGGCCCAGTTCGAAGCGGTTGCCGGCCAGCACTAGCAGGAGCAGGGTCAGGCCCTGCAGGCTGCCGATGATCAGGCGGTCGGCATCGCCGAAGAGGATTGCGGTGGACTTGATGCCGATCTTCAGGTCGTCCTCGCGGTCGGTCATCGCGTAGTAGGAGTCATAGGCGACCGTCCACAGCACGTTGGCCAGGAACAGCAGCCAGGCGCTGGCCGGCAATTCGCCGCGCTCGGCGGTGAAGGCCATCAGGATGCCCCAGGAATAGGCGGCGCCCAGCACCACCTGCGGATAGTAGGTGTAGCGCTTCATGAAGGGGTAGAGCGAGGCCACGGCTACCGCGCCGAACGACAGCCAGACGGTCGTTGCATTGGTCAGCAGGACCAGGCCGAAGCTCAGCGCGACCAGGACGGCGAAGGTGATCCAGGCCTCGCGCACGCTGATCTTGCCGGTGGCCAGCGGGCGCGCCTTGGTGCGTGCGACATGGCCGTCGAAATTGCGGTCGGCGAAATCGTTGATCACGCAGCCGGCGGCGCGCATCAGGATGACGCCGAGGACGAAGATCAGCAGGTTCTTCAGTTCCGGCACGCCGTCCGCGGCGATCCACAGCGACCAGAGGGTCGGCCAGAGCAGCAGGTAGATGCCGATCGGCCGGTCCAGCCGCACCAGTTGGACGAAGTCCCAGGCGCGGGGGTGCAGGCGGGCCAGCGGCTTGATCAGGGTGACGAACATGGGGACCTCCGGAGTCGACCGGGGGATTATACGTCGGCGATTCCCGCCTGGTCCCACAGGCGCGGTAGGTACACCTCCGCTACCAGCACCCCGAGCGCGCCGCGGGAAAACCGTGAGCGACGGCCCCAGAGACCCTCGGCGCGGACCTCGGCGGGCAGACCGGCCGCCGGATAGCGGCAGACTTCGATGGGCCCGCGCTCGAAGGCGCTGTCGCTGAACAGCAACTCGCCCAGCGAGCGGGTGCCGAGCAGCGCCAGGTCGAAGCCCGAGCCTTCCAGGGCGCTGCGCGCCGCCACGCTGCGGGCGAACACCCAGGGACGGTCGTGGCCATGCAGGTAGACCTCGCGGACCCAGCCGCTACTGCCGGTAGGGACGTCGAGCCCCTGGCATTCGTCGTCGCGCAGGGTCTGCCAGCCTTCCAGCAGGGGTTCGACGCGGAACGCGCCGTCGGCCAGGGCGGTCAGGCGCCGGGTCAGCGACCCCTCGTCGAACAGCCAGTCGAGGACGGCGGGGGAGACGCTGGACAGTTGGTCGGCGCGAAGCCAGAGCGCATTGCTGGGCATGACGGGACTACGAGACGGCGGCAGAAGGCGGCGAGGGTAGCACGTTCGGCCGGCGGCCGGTCTGCGACGCGGTGGCGCGTCACCCCCAGCCGTTCAGGCGCAGGGTGGCGCGGACCAGGCGCTGTTCTTCCTGCTCGATCTCCCGCAGGTTGTCGCGGATGCTGTGGATATGTTCGCGCGCCGCCCGTTGCGCCTGGTCCGGCTGGCGCTCGCGGAGGGCCGCGTAGAGGCGCGCGTGCTGGCGGTCGATCTGGCGTTTCTGCGGCGGCCGGTGATAGAGGTTGTTCACTGAGGCGAACACCGTGCTCAGCAGCAGTTCGTTGAGCGATTGCAGGGTATGCACCAGCACCGGATTGTGCGATGCCTCGCTGATCGCCCGGTGGAACGCGTGGTCGCGGCGGGCGTGCTCGCGGGGATCGATCGGCTGGGTTTCCTCGTGGCTGGCGAGCATCTCTTCGTAGCGCCGGGCGAGCAGGACGAAGTCTGCCTCGGTGCCGCGTAGCGCTGCCAGGCGGGCCGCCTCGCCCTCCAGCAGGGCGCGGACTTCGAGCAGGTCGTAGAGGGTGCGCGGCTGGGAGCCGAACAGGTGCATCAGCGGGCTGACGTCGGCGTTGCGGTCGAGGTCGGCGACGAACGACCCACGGCCATGCTCGGTGTCGATGATGCCGCGCCCGCGCAGCGCCCGCAGGCCCTCGCGCAGGGCCGAGCGCGAGCAGCCGAGCTTGGCCACCAGGCGCCGCTCGGACGGCAGAGCCTGGCCGACCTTGAGCACGCCGTCGACGATCAGCCGCTCGATACGCTCTGCGACCTGGTCGGCCACCCGCTGTTTCTGCATGGAAGCTCCCGTTGCACTGGTAGGACCAGTTGGCTGTCGTTACTCACTATAGAAGCTCAGGGACTTTCTAGCATGCGCCTCATGCCCATGGCTCCTGGTGATACTGGTAGGACCAGTTAGACGCCTGCTGGACCCCGGCGTCCGCGCGGTACAGGCTGTGGACGCTTGCTGATCCCGCCGACAACCACAACAAGGACAGCCGCCATGAACATCCTCTACGACGAGCGTCTGGACGGTCCGCTGCCGCAGGTGGACAAGGATGGCCTGCTGGCCGAGTTGCGCCTCCGCCTGCCCGACCTCGAACTGCTGCACGCCGCGGAAGACCTGCGTCCCTACGAGTGCGACGGACTCTCGGCGTATCGCTGCACGCCGTTGCTGGTGGCATTGCCGGAACGCATCGAACAGGTTCAGGGCCTGCTCGCCCTCTGCCATCGGCTGAAGGTGCCGGTCGTGGCGCGCGGTGCCGGCACCGGCCTGTCCGGCGGCGCGCTGCCGCTGGAGAACGGCGTGCTGCTGGTGATGGCGCGTTTCCGGCGGATCCTCGAGATCGATCCGCTGGGTCGTTTCGCCCGGGTCCAGCCTGGCGTGCGCAACCTGGCGATCTCCCAGGCCGCTGCCCCTCATGGTCTGTACTACGCACCGGACCCGTCCTCGCAGATCGCCTGCTCCATCGGCGGCAACGTCGCGGAGAACGCCGGCGGCGTGCATTGCCTGAAGTACGGCCTGACCGTGCACAACCTGTTGCAGGTGGACATCGTGACCCTGGAAGGCGAGCGCCTGAGCCTGGGGTCCAGCGCCCTGGACAGCGCCGGCTTCGACCTGCTGGCGCTGTTCACCGGCTCCGAAGGGCTGCTCGGCGTGGTGGTGGAGGTCACCGTCAGGCTGTTGCCGCGCCCGCCGGTGGCGAAGGTCCTGCTGGCCAGCTTCGACGATGTGGAAAGCGCCGGGCGGGCGGTGGCCGACCTGATCGGTGCCGGCATCGTCCCGGCCGGGCTGGAAATGATGGACAACCTGTCGATCCGCGCCGCTGAGGATTTCATCCACGCCGGTTACCCGGTCGACGCGGCGGCGATCCTGCTCTGCGAACTGGATGGCGTGGAAGCCGACGTGCACGAGGATTGCGAGCGGGTCCGCGAGCTGTTCGAGGCGGCTGGCGCCACCTCGGTGCGACAGGCCCAAGACGAGGCCGAGCGCCAGCGCTTCTGGGCCGGGCGCAAGAATGCGTTTCCGGCGGTCGGGCGGATTTCCCCCGATTACTACTGCATGGACGGCAGCATCCCGCGCCGCGAGCTGCCGCGGGTGCTGCATGGCATCGCCGAGCTTTCGCGCGAATACGGCCTGCGGGTGGCCAACGTATTCCACGCCGGCGACGGCAACATGCACCCGCTGATCCTCTTCGACGCCAACCTGGCGGGCGAGCTGGAGCGCGCTGAAGCGCTGGGCGGCAGGATCCTCGAGTTGTGCGTGGCGGTAGGCGGCAGCATCACCGGCGAACATGGCGTCGGCCGCGAGAAGATCAACCAGATGTGCGCTCAGTTCAATGCCGACGAGCTGACCCTGTTCCACGCCGTGAAGGCGGCGTTCGACCCGGCCGGGCTGCTCAATCCCGGCAAGAACGTGCCCACCCTGCATCGCTGCGCCGAGTTCGGCGCCATGCACGTCCACCACGGTCGACTGCCGTTCCCCGAACTGGAGCGTTTCTGATGAGCCAGCCGTATTTCGATCCGGACGCTGGCGCCGACCATGCCGGCGCGCTGCTCGAGCGGGTCCGCGACGCCCTGGCGCGGCGCGCGCCGCTGCGCATCGTCGGCGGCGATAGCAAGGCGTTCCTCGGCAGGCCGGTTGCGGGCGAACCGCTGGCGCTCGCCGAACACCGTGGGATCGTCGCCTACGATCCCTGCGAACTGGTGATCACCGCCCGTGCCGGTACGCCGCTGGACGAGCTACAGGCCGTGCTGGCGCGCGGCGGGCAGATGCTTGCCTGCGAGGCGCCGGGTTTCGGCGGCCGGGCGACGGTCGGCGGGGTGCTCGCCAGCGGCCTGTCCGGACCGCGCCGGCCCTGGGCGGGAGCGGTACGCGATTTCGTCCTCGGCACGCGGCTGATCAGTGGCCTGGGCACCCACCTGCGCTTCGGCGGCGAGGTGATGAAGAACGTCGCCGGCTACGACCTGTCGCGGTTGCTGGCGGGCAGCTTCGGTTGCCTCGGGGTGGTCACCGAAGTGTCCTTCAAGGTGCTGCCCATGCCGCGCTGCCAGGCCGGCCTGAGCCTGGACCTGCCGGTGGCGACGGCGTTGCGCAAGCTGGCCGAGTGGGGAGGCCAGCCATTGCCGATCAGTGCGGCCTGCCACGACGGCGAAGCCCTGCGCCTGCGCCTGGAGGGCGGCGAGGGCTCGGTACGCTCGGCGCGCGACCGCCTCGGTGGCGAAGCGCTCGAGGACGGCTTCTGGGCCGACCTGCGCGAGCAGCGCCTGCCGTTCTTCGACGACCCGCGACCGCTCTGGCGCCTGTCGCTGCCGGCGCTGGCGCCGGAGACGCCGTTGCCCGGTCGTCAGTTGCTGGACTGGGGCGGGGCGCTGCGCTGGCTGAAGAGCGACGCGCCGGCCGCGGACATCCGTGCGTGGACCGCCGCCCATGGCGGCCACGCCACCTGCTACCGCGCCGGCCATCTCGATGCGCCGTTCCAGCCGCTACCGCCTGGACTGCTCGGCCTGCACCGGGCACTCAAACGCCAGCTCGACCCGCAGGGCATCTTCAATCCCGGGCGGATGTACGCCGAACTCTGAGGAGGCGCGATGCAAACCAACCTCTGCGATTCCGCCCGGCAACGCGCCGAGGCCGCCGAAGCCGAGCGCATCCTGCGCAGCTGCGTGCACTGCGGTTTCTGCAACGCCACCTGCCCGACCTACCAGGAGCTGGGCGACGAACTCGACGGCCCGCGCGGACGGATCTACCTGATCAAGCAGTTCCTCGAGCGCGACGAGGCCAGCGAGCGCACCCGCCTGCACCTCGATCGCTGCCTGAGCTGCCGCAACTGCGAAACCACCTGCCCGTCCGGAGTCGAGTACCACAAGCTGCTGGATATCGGCCGCGACCTACTCGCCGAACGCCTGCCGCGCGGCTTCCGGCAACGCCTGCTGCGCGACGGGCTGCGCCTGCTGGCCCCGCGCCCGGGGTTGTTCGGCGCGCTGGCCGGCGCTGCCGGGCGGCTGAGGCCTCTGCTGCCTGAGGCGATGCAGGGCAAGCTGCCACGTCGGGTCGCGGCGCCGGGCAGGCGGCCGCAGCCCCGGCATGCGCGGCGCGTGCTGCTGCTCGAAGGTTGCGTGCAGCCGGCGCTGTCGCCGAACACCAACGCCGCCGCCGCGCGGGTTCTGGACCGCCTGGGAATCAGCGTGACGCCGGCGGCCGCGGCCGGCTGCTGCGGCGCGCTGGATTTCCACCTGGATGCGCAGGAGCGCGGCCGCCAGCGCGCGCGGCGCAATATCGACGCCTGGTGGCCGTTGCTGCGCGAGGGTGCCGAGGCCATCGTGCAGACCGCCAGCGGCTGCGGCGCCTTCGTCAAGGACTACGCCTACCTGCTGCGCGACGACCCACGGTACGCGGACAAGGCGCGCGAGGTCGCCGCCGCTGCCCGCGACCTGGTGGAAGTGCTTCGCGACGAGCCGCTGGAGTCCCTCGGCCTGCGCTGCGACCAGCGCCTGGCGTTCCACTGCCCATGCACACTGCAGCACGCGCAACGACTGGGCGGGGCCGTGGAGGCGGTGCTGCGGCGACTGGGCTTCCATCTCACCGAGGTGGCCGACGGTCATCTCTGCTGCGGGTCCGCCGGCACCTACTCGCTGACCCAGCCGGCGCTGTCCCGGCGTCTGCGCGACAACCGCCTGGACGCCCTGGAAAGCGGCGCGCCGGATGTCATCGCCACGGCCAACGTCGGTTGCCAGGCCCATCTCGACGGGGCCGGACGGACCCCGGTACGCCACTGGATCGAGCTGCTCGACCAGGCCTTGCCCGGAGGAGAGTGAAACCATGCACAGCAAGCCGGTACTCGGCCGCGAGGAGGTCGCCCGCGTCCTTGGCGCGGCCCGCGAGGAGGCACAGCGCCAAGGCTGGGCGGTGAGCATCGCGGTGGTCGACGACGGCGGCCACCCGCTGGCGCTGGAGCGCCTCGACGGCTGCGCGCCGATCGGTGCCTACATCGCGACGGAAAAGGCCCGCAGCGCCGCCCTGGGACGCCGGGAAACGAAGCGCTACGAGGACATGATCAACGGCGGACGCAGCGCCTTCCTCTCGGTGCCGCTGCTGCAGGCCACCCTGGAGGGCGGTGTGCCGATCCTGGTGGACGGACAGGTGGTCGGCGCGGTCGGGGTTTCCGGCGTACGCGCCGAAGAGGATGCCCGGGTGGCGCGGATCGGAGCCGAGGGGTTGTGAGGCGACCGGTGGGCACCACCCATCTTTGGTTGGCCCGTTCGGCACCACCTTGCCTTTCGGGCAGGTTGGCGGACAGGGTGGATTTGTTATAGGTTGCCGGCGCTGAACCGTGGTAACCCGCCCGAGGTAAACAATGAAGAAGTGGCAATGCGTGGTGTGTGGACTGATCTATGACGAGGCCAAAGGCTGGCCGGAAGAAGGCATCGAGGCGGGAACGCGCTGGGAAGACGTGCCTGAAGACTGGCTGTGCCCCGACTGCGGCGTCGGCAAGCTGGACTTCGAGATGATCGAAATCGGCTGAGCCCCGCTCGCCGGCGAAGAAGGCGGCCCTGGCCGCCTTTTTTCATGCCTGGCCAGCGGCCGTCCAGGAGTTATCCTTGGGACTTGGGTCCGGTCATTGACTGTCCTGCCGGGAACGCCCGGCAGCCTTGCCGTTGGCCGGCCACCGACGCTGAGCTAGGTTCGACGAACGAGGAGGGTGGCTATGCGCAAGTGGCAATGCGTGGTCTGCGGCTTCATCTACGACGAAGCCCTGGGCCTGCCCGAAGAAGGCATTCCGGCGGGAACCCGTTGGGAAGACATCCCGGCGGACTGGGTCTGCCCGGATTGCGGTGTCGGCAAGATCGATTTCGAGATGATCGAGATCGCCTGAGCGAAATCCACAGAAGCGGCGCCCGGCGCCGGCAATCACAGAGGAACGGAAATGAGCGAGCGTGCGCCCCTGGTAATCATCGGAACCGGCCTGGCGGGCTACAACCTGGCCCGCGAGTGGCGCAAGCTGGACAGCGAGACGCCGCTGCTGATGATCACCGCCGACGACGGCCGTTCCTATTCCAAGCCGATGCTCTCCACCGGCTTCTCGAAGAACAAGGACGCCGACGGCCTGGCCATGGCCGAACCGGGCGCCATGGCCGAGCAACTGAACGCACGCATCCTGACCCATACCCGGGTCACCGGTATCGATCCCGGCCATCAGCGGATCTGGATCGGCGAGGAAGAGGTGCGTTATCGCGACCTGGTCCTGGCCTGGGGCGCGGAGCCGATCCGGGTGCCGGTCGAGGGCGATGCCCAGGACGCGCTCTACCCGATCAACGACCTGGAAGACTACGCGCGCTTCCGCCAGGCGGCTGCCGGCAAGCACCGGGTACTGCTGCTCGGTGCGGGGCTGATCGGTTGCGAATTCGCCAACGACCTCTCCAGCGGCGGCTACCAGCTCGACGTGGTGGCGCCTTGCGAGCAGGTCATGCCGGGCCTGCTCCACCCGGCCGCGGCGAAGGCCGTGCAGGCAGGCCTGGAAGGCCTCGGCGTGCGCTTCCACCTGGGGCCGGTGCTGGCCAGCCTGAAGAAGGCCGGCGAGGGGCTGGAAGCGCATCTTTCGGATGGCGAGGTGATTCCCTGCGACCTGGTGGTCTCCGCCGTCGGCCTGCGTCCGCGCACCGAACTGGCCTTCGCCGCCGGGCTGGCGGTCAACCGCGGGATCGTCGTCGACCGCTCGCTGCGCACCTCCCACGCCAACATCTACGCGCTGGGCGACTGCGCCGAAGTGGACGGCCTCAACCTGCTCTATGTGATGCCGCTGATGGCTTGCGCACGCGCGCTGGCGCAGACCCTCGCCGGCAACCCCAGCCAGGTGGCCTACGGTCCCATGCCGGTGACGGTGAAGACCCCGGCCTGCCCGCTGGTGGTGTCGCCGCCGCCCCGCGGAATGGATGGCCAATGGCTAGTGGAAGGCTCTGGAACGGACCTCAAGGTCCTGTGCCGGGATACCGCTGGTCGAGTGATCGGTTATGCCCTGACCGGAGCGGCGGTGAACGAAAAATTGGCCCTGAACAAAGAGTTACCCGGCCTCATGGCTTGAATGCCATTGGTTCCGGCCGTTATGCCGTCGAGACTTGCGGCAAAATTGTCGGACGATACTGGCGCAGTCCTCGGGAGCATGCCATCCTCCATCGCGTCTACCGCAGTCTAGAGCCTATGGTTCCGGTGGACTGCGGTGCCTTTGAGCGCTGCTGGGAAGACAGCACGGACACAAAAACAACAAACCGTCAAAGAGGCAACTATGCGTAAACCAGAACTAGCCGCCGCTATCGCCGAAAAGGCCGATCTCACCAAGGAACAGGCCAATCGCGTTCTCAACGCCCTGTTGGATGAAATCACCGGCGCGCTGAACCGCAAGGACAGCGTGACCCTGGTCGGTTTCGGCACCTTCCTGCAACGCCATCGCGGAGCCCGCACGGGGAAGAACCCGCAGACCGGCCAGCCGGTGAAGATCAAGGCCAGCAACACCGTCGCCTTCAAGCCGGGCAAGGCCCTGCGCGACGCGGTCAACTGACCGCCGAGAGCCCGGAGTCAGAGCGGCTCCGGGCTTCGTCGAAGACGCTTCCGCGCTCATCGAAAGGACAGCTGTAGTCCTCCTCGCGAACAGCTACAATGCGCCGCTCATCTCCCCGGATATCGAGGCGCGTGCATGAAATTTCGTCTTCTCCTGTGGATGCTTGGTCGCCTGATGGCCAAGGTCAGCCGCGACAATCCCGCTTTCCAGAAGCAGCTCGAGGGCAAGGACCTGGTGTTCCAGTTGCATACCCTCGACGGCAAGGTGGCGCGCCACTACCTGGTCAGGGACCTGCGCGTCAGCAGCAAGCGCGGTACCCATCCGCAACCGGCATTTTCCCTGGGGTTCAAGGACGGAGCCTACGGTTTCGCCGCGATGACTTCGAAGAACCCGCAGTTGGCCTTCATGCAGGGCATCCAGAACAAGGACATCCAGATACAGGGCAATCCGGCGCTGGTGATCTGGTTCCAGGGTCTGGTGAAGTACCTCAAGCCGAAGAAGAAGGCTCCGGAGAAGAAAGCCGCCTGAGGGCGGCTTTCGATCTCATCCGGGCTGCGGCCGCAGCCTTTCGGTAGTGCGTTTCGCAGCGGACTACCCGGTCACCCCGGCAAGCGATTGAACTGGGCCGCCAGTTCGCGCAGGGCCGCTTCCGCTTCCAGCACCTTTTTCACGGCGTCCCCGGCCTTCTCCGGGGTGATCCCCATGCGCTCGTACAATGCCGCCGGAATCGCTTGCTGCGGGCCATCGCCGATGCCGCTGTTGCGCAGCAACCGGTTGGTCAGGCAGATCAGGTTGGCGTAGACCGCGTTCGGCCCGGTGTAGCTGGGGTCCTGCTGGAAGCGCAGGGCGCAATAGAGGTCGTCAGGCATGTCCCAGACGCGCATCAGCCAGGCGCCGATCTGCTCGCGGGTGATCCCCAGCAGGTGCTGTTCGATATAGGCATGGCCGAGGTGCGGGTTGACCTCCAGGTGCCGGCAGATCAGCGAGAAATGCGGCGGGAAGACATGCGCCAGGACCAGGTAGCCGAAATTGTGCAGCAGGCCGCCCAGGTAGCTCAGGCCGGACTCCGGGCGCAGCTCGCGCGGCATGGCGCGGGTCAGGCCCTCGATCACCGCGGCGGTGTAGATCGCTTGCTGCCAGTAGGGCGTGGCCTGCTGTGGCTGGTCCTTGGGCAGGCTCAGGCTCTTGCCCAGGGCGAGGCCGAGGGCCAGGTTGATCACCAGGTCGAAACCGAGGACGCGGACGATCGCGTCTTCCACCGAGCGGATCTTGCCCGGCGCGGCGTAGTAGGGCGAGGCCGCCCAACTGACCACCTGGGCGGCGAGCGCCGGATCGGTTTCCACCAGGCCGGTGATGTCGTCGACGCTGGCGTTGGGGTCGACCCGCAGCTTGATGATCTTCTGCGCCGTCTGCGGCAGCGGTGGAATCTCGATGGTCTGCTCCAGGCGCTGCTGGATGCGCCGGGCGGTGAAGGCCTGCACGGCCTGGCTGATTTCCGCGCGGTCGTCGTCCGGGCGGTCAAGGTTCAGGTTGATGTTTTCCAGCGGTTCGCCGAAGCGCGCGGCGCTGGCCTTGCCCAGCAGGCCGCGGAAGTCGTTGCTGGCGATCTCCAGGAGGATGCCGGGCTGGCCGGACTCGATCAGCAGGCGCGGTTCCTGCAACAGGCGCTCGTCGTACAGGCAGGGCGAACTGGTCAGGGGCGGCAACGCCGGCAGGCGGTGCAACTCGTGCTTGCCGAGCATTCGTTCCAGGCGCTCGGGCTTGATCGCCAGCAGCTTGCGGCCGGTCAGTTCGGTGAGCCGGGCGAGGTCCAGCAACTGGCTCTGCGGGAACAGCACCAGCAGGGTGCCGACGGCGTCGTCCAGCAGCACCGCCTGGACCCGGCGGGCGGCAGGCAGCTCCGCGCTGTCGCTGACCTCGCGGCAGGCGATGCCTAGCTTGGCGAGCAGCTGGAGGATGACCTGGGGGGCGTGCGGAGCATCGGCGGAGGCCAGGGCGGCTTCTGTCATGACGAGACCATGCGAGCTGGATTTTCCCTCAGTATAACCAGAGCTGCTTCAAGACTGAGACCTACGCCGGTCAGCGAGAGCGAAATAGATCACACTTGACCGTATTGCTGGCCGTGGCGCAACCACCGTTCGAGCAGCGGGCTGACATGCTGCGGCCAGTGCGCCAGGAGGGATTGGGCGGCACCGCGGACCGCCGGCAGCAGGTCTGCGTCGCGCATCAGGTCGGCGACCTTGAATTGCAGCAGGCCGGTCTGGCGGGTGCCGAGCATTTCGCCGGGGCCGCGCAATTCCAGGTCCTTCTCGGCGATGACGAAGCCGTCGCTGGTTTCGCGCATGATGCCCAGCCGCTCGCGGCCGATCTGCGACAGCGGTGGGTGGTAGAGCAGCACGCAGTGGCTGGCGGCGCTGCCCCGGCCAACCCGGCCGCGTAGCTGGTGCAGTTGGGCCAGGCCAAGGCGCTCGGGGTTCTCGATGATCATCAGGCTGGCGTTGGGCACGTCGACGCCGACCTCGATCACCGTGGTCGCCACCAGCAGTTGCAACATGCCTTCCTTGAAGGCCTCCATCACCACGGCCTTGTCCGCCGGCTTCATGCGCCCGTGGATCAGGCCGACACGCAGTTCGCCCAGCGCCGAGGAAAGCTCTTCGTAGGTGGTCTCGGCGGCCTGGCAGGTAAGCTCCTCGGACTCTTCGATCAGGGTACACACCCAGTAGGCCTGGCGCCCTTCGCGGCAAGCCGCGCGGACTCGCTCGATCACCTCGATACGGCGGCTGTCGGCCACCAGCACGGTATTCACCGGGGTACGCCCGGGCGGCAGCTCGTCGAGGATCGAGGTGTCGAGGTCGGCATAGGCGCTCATCGCCAGGGTCCGCGGGATCGGCGTGGCGGTCATGATCAACTGGTGTGGGCAGAGCCTGCCGTCCACGCCCTTCTGGCGCAGGGCCAGGCGCTGCTGCACGCCGAAGCGGTGCTGTTCGTCGATGATCGCCAGTGCAAGGCGCTTGAATTTCACTTCATCCTGGAACAGCGCGTGGGTGCCGACCACCATCGGCGCGCCGTCGCCGATGCGTTCCAGTGCCGCCGCGCGGGCCTTGCCCTTGAGCTTGCCGGCCAGCCAGGCGACTTCGATGTCCAGCGGCTGGAGCCACTTGCTGAAGTTGAGGAAATGCTGCTCGGCGAGGATCTCGGTCGGCGCCATCAGCGCCACCTGGTAACCGGCCTCTATGGCTTGCAGGGCGGCGAGGGCGGCGACCACGGTCTTGCCGGCGCCGACGTCGCCTTGCACCAGGCGCAGCATCGGTTCGTCCTGGGCCAGGTCGTAGGCGATCTCCGCGCCGACCCGGCGTTGCGCGCCGGTCGGCTGGAAGCCGAGGTTGGCAAGGAAGCGTTTCGGCAAGCGGCTGGCCGCCGGCAAGCGCGGCGCTGCCTGCGAACGCACGGCTTCGCGCAGGCGCTGCAGGGATAACTGGTGGGTCAGCAGTTCTTCGAAGGCCAGGCGCAACTGCGCCCAGTGCCGGCCTTCGGCCAGTTCCTCGATGTCGGCATCCGGCGGCGGCCGGTGCAGGTAGCGGATCGCCTGGTCGAGCGGGCCAAGTTGGTAATCGCGGGCCAGTTCCGCCGGCAGCCAGTCGGGCAGGCTGCTGGGGCCGAGCATGGCCAGGGCCTGTTGGCTCAACTGGCGCAGGCGCTGCTGGGTGAGGCCCTCGGTAGTCGGGTAGATCGGCGTCAGGGTCTGCTCCACCGGAATCGGCTCGTCGCCGTTCAGCGCGCGGTATTCCGGATGGTAGATCTCCAGGCCCGAGGCACCCGGCCGGACTTCGCCGTAGCAGCGCAGGTGGGTGCCGCGCTTGAGACCGTCCTTCTGCGCCTGGCTGAAATGGTAGAAGCGCAGGCTCAGGGTGCCGCTGCCGTCCTGCAGGCGCACCAGCAGGCTGCGGCGGCGCCCCATCACCACGTCGGCGCCGGCCACCACGCCCTCGACCACCGCGTCGGCCCCTGGCCGCAGGGCGCCGATGGCGGTGACGCGGGTACGGTCCTGGTAGCGCAGGGGCAGGTGGAACAGGATGTCCTGCAGGGTTTCCAGGCCTACCCGAGCGAGCTTCTCCGCCAGCGCGGCGCCTACGCCCTTTAGCGCGGTGACCGGGACCCTGGACAGCTCGGTCATGCGATTTGCGGTTGTTCCTGGGTTTGCGGACGGGCCACCGAGCACAGGCGGATCGAGTCGGCCAGCACTTCGATGGCGCGTGGACGCGGGAAGCTGGCGCGCCAGGCGATGGCAACGGTACGGAACGGCACCGGCGCGCTGAACGGGCGCACTTCGATGACGCCCGGCGCGTAGTGGTGGCTGTCCACCGCGGAGAACGGCAGCACCGAGACGCCCAGTCCGGAGGCGACCATGTGGCGGATGGTCTCCAGCGACGAGGACTCCACCGTGGTGTGCTTGTTCTCGTCGCCCTTGCGCACGGTCGGGCAGGCTTCCAGCACCTGGTCGCGGAAGCAGTGGCCTTCGCCGAGCAGGAGCAGGCTCTTGTCGTTGAGCAGCTCGGAATCGATGCTGGCCTTGGCGGTCCAGGGATGGTCGGCCGGCATCAGCACATAGAAGGGCTCGTCGAACAGCGGCTTGGTCAGGACGTCGGCTTCCTGGAACGGCAGGGCGATGATGATCGCGTCGAGTTCGCCGGTACGCAGCTTGTCGCGGAGGATATGGGTGAAGTTCTCCTCGATGTACAGCGGCATCTGCGGCGCGACCCGGTGCAGCTGGGGAATCAGGTGCGGGAACAGGTAGGGACCGATGGTGTAGATGGCGCCGACCTTCAGCGGCGCGGCCAACTGGTTCTTGCCGGCCTGGGCCAGCTCGCGGATGCCCTGGGCCTGTTCGAGGACCTTCTGCGCCTGGGCGACGATGCCTTCGCCCACTGGCGTCAGGCGCACGGCGCTCTTGCTGCGCTCGAAGATCAGCACCCCCAGCTCGTCCTCGAGCTTCTTCACGCCGACCGAGAGGGTCGGTTGGCTGACGTGGCAACGCTCGGCGGCGCGGCCGAAGTGTTGTTCCTGGGCGAGGGTGACGATGTAGCGCAGTTCGGTGAGGGTCATGGCTGCTCATCCGTTAAGATCGGCCAAGCATAGCGGCTGCACCGCCGCGAACCAACCTCCGGGGGCATGATCGGGCGTGCATTGCAGACGATTCGACGCCTACACTGCCCGCCTTGTTGTAGGAAGGAGACGGCTTCATGTCGCAAACAGTGATGATCGCCGGCTGCGGCGATGTCGGCGGGCGCCTCGGCGAGGCGCTGCTGGCCGATGGCTGGCGGGTCCATGGCCTGCGTCGCTCGGTGGACGCCTTGCCGCAGGGGATCCTGCCGGTGGCTGGCGATCTGCAGGCTCCGGAGTGTCCCGCGCAGTGGCCGAGCGAGCCGCTCGACTACCTGGTGTACAGCGCCGCCGCCAGTCAGCACGACGAGGCTGGCTACCGTGCCGCCTACGTCGACGGCCTGCGCCATGTGCTGGGCTGGTTGCAGGCCCGCGGCCAGCGGCCCAGGCGCCTGCTGTTCGTCTCCAGCACCGGGGTCTACGCGCAGACCGATGGCGGCTGGATCGACGAGGAGTCGCCGGCGCTTTCCCAGGCCTATTCCGGACGGATCATGCTCGACGCCGAGCAGGTCGCGCTGGACAGCGGGATACCGGCTACCCGCGTGCGCCTGGCCGGCATCTACGGTCCGGGGCGGGAGTGGCTGCTCAACCAGGTGCGCCAGGGGTACCGGGTGGTCAGCGAGCCGCCCCTGTATGCCAACCGGATCCACGCCGACGATGCGGCCGGGCTGCTGGCCTTTCTGTTGCGCGCCGATGCCGGCGGCCAGGCGCTGGAGGACTGCTACATCGGTGTCGACGACGCGCCCGTGGCGATGCACGAGGTGGTCGACTACCTGCGCCAGCGCCTGGGCGTCAGCCAATGGGCCGACGAACATTCGGTACGCCGCGCCGGCAGCAAGCGTTGCAGCAATCGCCGCGCCCGGGCGCTCGGCTGGGTGCCGCGCTATCCCAGCTACCGCGAGGGCTACGCGGCGGTGCTCGGGGACGCCTGATGGCTGCCAACCGGTTGTTGGCGCGTCCCTGGCTGCCTGGCGTGGAGCTGTTCCATGCGGACTTCTCCGGCCAGGCGTTCGGCCGCCACAGCCATTCGGCCTTCGCCATCGGCTCGATCCTCCACGGCGTCGGCGGCTACCAGTGCCGCGGGCGGCGCCATGCGCTGCCGGCCGGCACCCTGTCGCTGATGAACCCGGAAGAGCCACATACCGGGCACGCCGAATCCGAGCGGCTGGTCTACCGGATGCTCTATGTCGAGGAAACGCGCCTGCTCGGCCTGCTCGGCCGCAAACAGTTGCCGCGCGGCTTCGGCGAACTGAACCCGGCCGACGACGGCAGCGTGGCGGTTGGCCTGGCGCGACTGGCCGAGGACTTCCAGCGCAGCGACGCATTGGGGTTGGAAAGCCGCCTGCTGGCCTTGCTCGAACAGGTCTTCGTGCGCCACGGCGGCTTGCGCCCGGCGGCCGCGGCGCCCCGCGACGGCGGAACCACCGCACGCCTGCGCGATTACCTGGAAGCGCATGCCACCGAGGCGCTCGGTCTGGACCAGCTGGCGCAGTTGCTGCAGCGCCACCCGCGCCACCTGATCGAGGCTTTCCGGCGTGCCTACGGCGTGCCGCCGCATACCTACCAACTGCAATGCCGGGTGCGCCAGGCCAAGCGCCTGTTGCTGGAAGAGCGGCCGCTGGCGGAACTCGCCCAGCACCTCGGCTTCTACGACCAGGCGCACTTCTCCACGACCTTCCGGCGTTTCACCGGGGTCACTCCGGGGCAGTTCCGGCGCAGCGCCAAGACCTGAGTTTTTTCCAATACGGCGCCCGCCGCGCTGCACAGACTGGAGGCCTTCGCGTTTCGAGGGGCCTTCATGTTCGCCGCGTTCGTCCTTGTCGCCAGTACCCATTTCGCTGCCCTGCTGTCGCCGGGGCCGGACTTCTTCCTGTTGGTACGCGCCGCCCTGCTGCGCGACCGGCGCCAGGCCGACGGGGTGGCCGCCGGCATCGCCCTGGCCAACCTCCTGAGCATGCTGCTGGTGCTCGGCCTGCTGGCCAGCGTGCCGGACTCGGCGCACAGCGCCTTGCGCTGGCTGCAGGCGCTCGGCGGACTGTACTTCCTCTGGTTGGCGGGCCAGGCGCTGCTTGCGCAGAGGCGACTGGAAATGCCGGCGCAGCGCGACGTCCCGTCCCGCGGTGGCTATCTGCGCGGGCTGCGCGACGGCCTGCTGGCGAGCAGCCTGAATCCCAAGCTGCCGATCTTCTATGCGGGGCTGTTCGGCGTGCTGGCGCGCTTCAGCCTGCCGGGCTGGGCGCTGGCCCTGTGCCTGGCGTGGATGAGCCTGGCGGTGCTGTGCTGGGACATGGCGCTGGTGCGCCTGCTGGACAGGCCGCGCTGGCGCGGCTGGTTGCAACGGCGGGTAGGTGCGCTGGACCGGCTGTGCGGCGTCCTGCTGCTGGCGCTGGGCGGCTGGCTGGTGCTGGCCGCCCTCTGAGAGGCCTCAGCGCTCCAGCAGCCAGACGCGCTTGCCGGGCACGTAGCTGGGCATCTCGTTGGCGCCGGCGGTATTGACCGCTTCGAACAGTTGCAGCTCGTCGTCGTCGAGGCTGAACAGCAATTCGCGGCCGCGGTTGCCTTGTTGCAGCCAGATGCTGTCGTTGTCGCCGCTCATCGCTGCGCAATCGCCGGCCAGGCACAGCGCGTAGCGTTCGGCGCCGGGCAGACCGCTGACCAGGCCATTGGCCTGGAACTCGACCTTGCCGCCCTGGCCCTGGCCTTCGCGGATCTTCCAGCTGCCCTTCAGATAGCTGCCATACAAGGCCCGCTCGAAACCGCTGCCGGCAGGGCTGTTGGCCGCGGGTTGCGGGTCGAGACGGCGGAAACGCTGTTCCGGGCCGTTGGCGCTGGCCTGCTGGATCAGCTCCTTGCCGTCCAGTTCGAGACTCTCCTGGTTGTCGTCGCCATAGAAGGCAACCTTCCAGTGCTCGTCATCGCTCTTGCTCAGGGTCCCTTCGCCCAGTTCGAAGCCGTTGCTGAAGGTGGCTTCGCCTGCCTTGCTGTCGAGCTTCCATTCCAGGTTCGGGCCATAGGCGAGCAGGGCCTCGCGCAGCTTGCCGTCCTTGCTCGCGGCGTCGATCGCGGCCTGGTTGATCCAGGTGCCGGACGGATCGGCCGTGCCGGCGCAGCCGGCCAGCAGGGTGGCGGCTGCGGCGAGGAAAATCACGCGGCGCATCGTGCTACTCCATGCAGAGCGACGGGGCCTTGGGCCCCGTCGCGAACATCCGGCTTATTCGAGGACGACGATGGCGTCCATTTCCACCTGTGCGCCCTTCGGCAGGGCGGCTACGCCGATAGCGGCGCGCGCCGGGTAGGGCTGGGTGAAGTAGCGGCCCATGATCTCGTTGACCTTGGCGAAGTGCGACAGGTCGGTGAGGAAGATGTTCAGCTTGGCGACGTCGTGCAGGTAGCCGCCGGAAGCCTCGATCACCGCCTTGAGGTTCTCGAACACCTGGACGGTCTGCTCCTCGAAGCCTTCCACCAGTTCCATGGTCTTCGGGTCCAGCGGGATCTGCCCGGACACGTAGACGGTATTGCCGGCCTTGATGGCCTGGGAGTAGGTGCCGATGGCGGCCGGGGCGTTGTCGGTGTGGATAACGGTCTTGGTCATGGGAACTCCTTGCTGAAATCGAGTGGGCGCGGGGGCGCCGGATGACACAGGAAAAAGCGGGTCAGCTACGCAGGCGGGTGATCCGGATCACTCCCTTGAGGGCGCGCAGCTTCTTGATGACGCGGGCCAGGTGGACGCGATCGTGCACGCTGACGACCAGCTGGACCACGCTGATGCGACCGTCGCGCTCGTCCATGCTGATCTTCTCGATGTTGCCGTCGGCCGCGTTGACGCTGGTGGCGAGCAGGGCGATCAGGCCACGCTGGTGCTCCAGCTCGACGCGTAGTTCGACATTGAATTCGCCGGTGACATCCTTGGCCCAGCTGAGCTGGATGCATTTTTCCGGGTTGTGGCGTACTTCGCTGATGTTCTTGCAGCTTTCCAGGTGCACCACCATGCCCTTGCCGGCGGACAGGTGGCCAACGATCGGGTCGCCGGGAATCGGCGTGCAGCACTTGGCGTAGCTCAGGACCAGGCCTTCGGTGCCGCGGATCGCCAGCGGACCCTCGGCGCTTGGCGCTTCCTCGCCCTCGCTGGACAGCAGGCGGCGGGCGACCACGTAGGCCATGCGGTTGCCCAGGCCGATCTCTTCCAGCAGGTCCTCGAAGACTTCCATGCGGTACTCGGCGAGCACGGCCTGGATGCGTTCCTGGGGAATCTTCTCGAGGTGGCTGTCGAAGCCGGTAAGGGTCTTGTTCAGCAGGCGCTCGCCGAGGTTGATCGACTCGGAGCGGCGTTGCAGCTTGAGCGCATGGCGGATATGGGTGCGCGCCTTGCCGGTGACCACGAAGCTCAGCCAGGCCGGGTTCGGCCGGGCGCCCGGGGCGGTGACGATTTCCACCGTCTGGCCGCTCTGCAACGGCTCGGAGAGCGGCGCCAGGCGACGGTTGATGCGGCAGGCGATGCAACTGTTGCCGACGTCGGTGTGCACCGCGTAGGCGAAGTCGACCGCGGTGGAACCCTTGGGCAGTTCCATGATGCGGCCCTTGGGCGTGAACACGTAGACCTCGTCCGGGAACAGGTCGATCTTCACGTTCTCGATGAATTCCAGCGAGTTGCCGGCGCGCTGCTGCAGTTCCAGCACGCCCTTCACCCATTGCCGGGCGCGGGCATGGGTGCCCTTGGGCGTCTCGTCGTTGGACTTGTACAGCCAGTGCGCGGCGATCCCGTGGTTGGCCATCTCTTCCATCTCGCGGGTACGGATCTGGATCTCGATGGGCACCCCGTGCATGCCGAACAGGGTGGTATGCAGCGACTGGTAGCCGTTGGCCTTGGGAATCGCGATGTAGTCCTTGAAGCGTCCGGGGAACGGCTTGTACAGGCTGTGCACGGCGCCCAGTACGCGATAGCAGGTATCGACCTTGTCGACGATGATGCGGAAGGCGTAGACGTCCATGATCTCGTTGAACGCCTTACGCTTGCCGCGCATCTTCTGGTAGATGCTGTAGAGGTGCTTCTCGCGGCCGATCACCTGGCCTTCCATGCCTTCGCGGGCGAGGCAGTTGACCAGCGACTCCTGGATCTTGCCGACGATCTCGCGGCGGTTGCCGCGGGCCTTCTTCACCGCCTGGCGGATGCGCTCGGCGCGCATCGGGTGCATGGCCTTGAAACCGAGGTCCTCGAACTCCACGCGCATGGTGTGCATGCCCAGGCGGTTGGCGATGGGCGCGTAGATTTCCAGGGTTTCCTTGGCGATGCGCCGGCGCTTCTCGCCGGACAGCACCTCGAGGGTGCGCATGTTGTGCAGGCGGTCGGCCAGCTTGACCAGGATCACGCGGATATCGCGGGCCATGGCCATGGCCATCTTCTGGAAGTTCTCGGCCTGGGCCTCGGCCTTGGTCTCGAAGTTCATCTGGGTCAGCTTGCTGACCCCGTCGACCAGTTCCGAAACCGTCTCGCCGAACTGCGCGGTGAGCGCTTCCTTGGCGATGCCGGTGTCCTCGATCACGTCGTGCAGCATCGCGGCCATCAGGCTCTGATGGTCCATGTGCATGTCGGCGAGGATGTTGGAGACCGCCAGCGGGTGGGTCACGTACGGTTCGCCGCTGCGGCGGCGTTGCCCGTCGTGGGCCTGCTCGGCGTAGTAGTAGGCGCGGCGGACCAGGTTGACCTGGTCCGGCCCGAGGTAGCTCGACAGTCTGTCGGCGAAGGCGTCTATGCCCGGCAAGGGTTCACCCCCTGCCCGTAGGCGGGTTGCGGCGCTCGCAGGCGACGTCGAGCCGAGGCCATGGCTTACAGGGCCTCGGTGTTGGCCTCGTCGTCGAACGCTGCGAACAGCGGTTCGTCCTCGACGATGTCTTCCTGCTGGACGACGTTCTCATCGACCAGGCCGGAAGCGATCTCGCGCAGGGCGACGACGGTCGGCTTGTCGTTTTCCCAGGCCACTTTCGGCTCCTTGCCGCCGGTAGCCAGCTGACGGGCGCGCTTGGTGGCGAGCATGACCAGCTCGAAACGGTTATCGACGTTGTCCAGGCAGTCTTCAACGGTGACGCGGGCCATGGTGTTCCTCGTAACGAAAAGTGAGCCCGACGTTTGCCGGGCGGACTGAATAGTCTAAAAAATCGCCAATCTTTATGGAAGAGCCGATTTAGGCGAGCAGACGACCGAGCAGTTCGGCGTGGCGTTGCTGCTGGGCGTCCTGGCGCAACTGGCGGGCGCGGAAGATCGCCTTGAGGTCGTCCAGGGCGTGGGCGAAATCGTCGTTGATCACCAGGTGATCGTACTCCACGTAGTGGCTCATTTCGCTGACGGCTTCGCGCATGCGCCGCTCGATCACCTCGTCGCTGTCCTGGCCGCGGTTGGTCAGGCGCTGGCGCAGGGCTTCCTGGCTCGGCGGGAGGATGAAGATCGATTGGGCCTCGGGCATCAGCCGGCGCACCTGCTGGGCGCCCTGCCAGTCGATCTCGAGGATCAGGTCGAGGCCTTCGGCGAGGGTTTTCTCGACCCAGCGCTGCGAGGTGCCGTAGAGGTTGCCGAAGACTTCGGCGTGCTCGAGGAACTCGTTGCGTTCGAGCATGGCGAGGAATTCCTCGCGGCTGGTGAAGTGGTAGTTGACCCCGTCCACCTCGCCCGGACGCATGCCGCGGGTGGTATGGGAGACGGACACGCGGACCTCGGGGGCGGCGTCGAGCAGGGCCTTCACCAGGCTGGTCTTGCCGGCGCCGGAGGGAGCGGAAACGATGTACAGGGTGCCGGACATGAGGTGTTCCTGGTGCTTCGTACGGGTTGGAAAGAGATCGGGCGGAGGCGCCCGCCGGTCATTCGATGTTCTGGACCTGCTCGCGCATCTGCTCGATCAGGACCTTGAGGTTGACCGCCGCCTGGGTCGAGCGCGGGTCGAACGCCTTGGAGCCTAGAGTGTTGGCTTCCCGGTTGAGTTCCTGCATCAGGAAGTCCAGGCGCCGACCGGCGGCGCCGCCGGCCTTGAGGACCCGGCGGACCTCGCCGACGTGGGTGGCGAGGCGGTCCAGCTCCTCGGCGACATCGCTCTTCTGCGCCAGCAGGACCAGTTCCTGCTCCAGGCGCTGCGGATCGAGTTCGGCCTTGAGTTCGGCGAAGCGGTCGAGGATCTTCTGCCGCTGGTTGGCCAGCATGGTCGGCACCAGTTCGCGCAGGTTGCCGACTTCCACCAGCATCGCGTCGAGCCGATCGTTGAGCAGCTTCGCCAGCTCCTGGCCTTCGCGCGAGCGGCCGGCCTTGAGTTGCTCCAGGGCCTGGCCGAAGGCTTCCAGGGCGGCGGCGTTGAGTGCCTGCGGATCGGCCGAGTCGGCCACCAGTACGCCGGGCCAGGCCAGCACGGCGAGCGGATCGAGCGGCGCCGGCTGGCGGATCAGGGCGGCTACGCCTTCGGCGGCGGCGACCAGTTGGCGGGCGCGCTCCTGGTCGACCTGCAGGCTCTTGCCGGCGGTTTCCTCGGCGAAGCGCAGGGTGCATTCCACCTTGCCACGCGACAGGCCCTGGCGCAGCGCCTCGCGCACCGCGCCTTCGAGGTCGCGGAAGGCGTCGGGCAGGCGCAGGTGGGGCTCCAAGTAACGGTGGTTGACCGAGCGCAGCTCCCAGCTCAGGGTGCCGTGGGTACCGGCCTGCTCGACGCGGGCGAAGGCGGTCATGCTGTGCACCATGGGTCTACCTCGATAGTCGTGTGGGGAGTGCGTTCGGCGCCGGACGCGCGCGGCTGCCGTGATTCGAGCCGGGCATTGTAACCCACGTCCGGCGGGGCCCGCACGCCGACGGTGGTTGAGAGCCCAGGCTGGCCTCTATAATGGCGGCCAATTCCGCTTTCTCAGTACAGGATATCCACGATGAATCGTCCCAGTGGCCGTGCCGCCGACCAGCTGCGCCCGATCCGCATCACCCGCCATTACACCAAGCACGCAGAAGGTTCGGTGCTGGTCGAGTTCGGCGATACCAAGGTGATCTGCACCGTCAGCGCCGAGTCCGGGGTGCCGCGCTTCCTCAAGGGCCAGGGCCAGGGTTGGTTGACCGCCGAGTACGGCATGCTGCCGCGCTCCACCGGCGAGCGTAACCAGCGCGAGGCCAGCCGCGGCAAGCAGGGCGGTCGTACCCTGGAGATCCAGCGCCTGATCGGCCGCTCCCTGCGAGCGGCGCTGGACCTCAGCAAGCTCGGCGAGAACACCCTGTACATCGACTGCGACGTGATCCAGGCCGACGGCGGCACCCGCACCGCCTCAATCACCGGCGCCACCGTGGCGCTGATCGACGCCCTGGCGGTGCTGAAGAAGCGTGGCGCGCTCAAGGGCAATCCGCTGAAGCAAATGGTCGCCGCCGTTTCCGTGGGCATCTACCAGGGCGTGCCGGTCCTCGACCTGGACTACCTGGAGGATTCCGCCGCGGAAACCGACCTGAACGTAGTGATGACCGATGCCGGCGGCTTCATCGAGGTGCAGGGAACCGCCGAAGGCGCGCCGTTCCGTCCCGCCGAGCTGAACGCCATGCTCGAACTGGCCCAGCAGGGCATGCAGGAGCTGTTCGAACTTCAGCGCGCCGCGCTGGCCGAATGAGCAGACGCCCGGCACTGCCTGCCGGGCCCCGGAGAAGGAGCGCTACATGAACGATGTATCCGAAGAGGTCGCCGCGACCCCCGGCCAGGAAGCCCGGCAATGGGCGATGTTCTGCCATTTCGCGGCGTTCATCGGCCTGGTGTTTCCCTTCGGCAGCCTGCTCGGGCCGCTGATCGTCTGGCAACTCAAGCGCGAGAGCGATCCGTTCGTCGACGCCCAGGGCAAGGAAGCGCTGAACTTCCAGATCACCGTGGCGCTGGCGATGTTCGTCAGCTTCCTGCTGATGCTGGTGGTGATCGGCTTCTTCCTGCTCGGCCTGGTCTGCCTGGCGGCGCTGGTGTTGACCATCATCGCCGGCATCAAGGCCAACGAAGGCAAGGCCTATCGCTATCCGTTCTGCCTGCGGCTGATCAAGTAGGCCGCACGGGAAATAGAAAAGCCGGCGCATGCGCCGGCTTTTTCGTGTCTGACAGGGCTCAGATGCTCAACTGCCAGTCGTAGTCGACGATCAGCGGCGCATGCTGGGAGAAGCGCGGCTGGCGCGGCAGCTTGGCGTTGCGCACGAAGCGGCGCAGGCCGGGGGTCAGCACCTGGTAGTCGAAGCGCCAGCCGAGGTTGAGCATCTCGGCCTGTTCGCTGTCCGGCCACCAACTGAACTGGTCGCCTTCGCGGCTGACTTCGCGCAGGGCGTCGGCATAGCCGAGGTTGCCGAACACTTCGTCCAGCCAGGCCCGTTCGGGCGCGAGGAAGCCCGGCATCTGCTGACATTCGCGCCAGTTCTTCACATCCATCTTCTGATGGGCGACGTACAGCGAGCCGCAGTAGATGTATTCGCGGCGCTTGCGACGCTGCTTGCTCAAGTAATGGGTGAAGTCGTCCATGAACTTGAATTTCTGGTTCAAGCTCTCGTCTCCGCTCTGCCCGGAAGGCAGCAGCAGGGTGGCGATACTCACCTTGTCGAAGTCGGCTTGCAGGTAGCGCCCGTAACGATCGGCCGTTTCGAAACCTAAGCCGCTGATCACAGCTTTGGGCTGCAAACGGCTGTAGAGTGCGACACCGCCCTGTTCGGGTAGCTCGGCATCGCAGGCATAAAGGAAGTAGCCGTCCAGTTGGAAGGACGGGTCATCCAGATCGAAGGCGGAGGCTCGGGTGTCCTGCAAGCAGATCACGTCGGCATTCTGTGCTTGCAGCCAACTGAGCAAACCGCGCTCGGCCGCAGCCTGAATACCATTCACGTTCACACTGATGATCCGCATAAATGGCCCCCAAAATCACGTGCGTGTATGATACCCGAGCTCAAACGGTTTAGCTAAATTCATGCGGCTTGGTGTCATTCATGCAGGCGTATCAGCGCGATTTCATTCGTTTCGCCATCGAGCGCGGGGTTCTGCGCTTCGGTGAGTTCACCCTCAAGTCCGGGCGCACCAGCCCCTATTTCTTCAATGCCGGCCTGTTCGACAGCGGCCTGGCGCTGGCCCGCCTGGGACGCTTCTACGCCGAGGCGGTGATCGACAGCGGAATCGACTTCGACGTCCTGTTCGGCCCGGCCTACAAGGGCATTCCCCTGGCCGCCACCACCGCGGTGGCCCTCGCCGAGCAGCACCAACGCGACCTGCCCTGGTGCTTCAACCGCAAGGAAGCCAAGGACCACGGCGAAGGCGGCACGCTGGTCGGCGCGCCGCTGAGCGGCCGGGTGCTGATCATCGACGACGTGATCACCGCCGGCACCGCGATCCGCGAAGTGATGCAGATCATCGACGCCCAGGGCGCCAGGGCCGCGGGCGTGCTGATCGCGCTGAACCGCCAGGAGCGCGGCAAGGGCGAGCTGTCGGCGATCCAGGAGGTCGAGCGCGACTTCGGCATGCCGGTGGTGAGCATCGTTTCCCTGGAGCAGGTGCTGGAATATCTTGCCGAAGATGCTGAACTGAAGAAGCATCTGCCGGCGGTAGAGGCCTATCGCGCCCAATACGGTATCTGAACCTTTCACAAGGGACTGGCATGGTCGGACAGGATGTAATGCGTTGCCTGATGGCCCTGGGGCTGGTGCTCCAGGGGCTTTCCTTCGGCGCCCAGGCGGCGCCGGGCGGAGCGGTGGAGCTGTACCGCTACGTCAACGACAAGGGCGTGGTGGTGCTCGACCGCCAGGGTGTGCCGCCGCAGTACATCGGCAAGGGCTACCAGGTCCTCAACGACCAGGGCCGGGTTATCCGCACCGTACCGCCGGCGCCGACCGCCGAGGAACTGCGGCAGCGCAAGGCGGCCCAAGCCCAGGCCAGCTCCGATGCGCAGCTGCTGCGCCTGTATTCCAGCCTCGAGGACGTCGACCGCGCTCGCGAACGGCGCCTGGCGGAACTGGACGGGCTGAGCAGCGTGGCGCGCGGCAACCTGCAGTCGCTCAAGCTGCAACAGGCCAACCTGCAAGGCCAGGCGGCCAACCAGGAGCGTGCCGGACGTCCGGTGGCGCAGGCGCTGGTGGACCAGTTGGACGATCTCAAGCAGGAGGAAAAGCGCCTGCAGGGCGAGATCGGGCGTTTCCAGAAGGCCCGCGAAGACGCGGAAAGAACCTATGCCGCCGACCGCGCGCGGCTCTCCCAGCTACTCGGCGTGAGTCCCTGATTCCACTGGCGACTGTCGCTCGAACGCCCTGATCTTCTCGCGCAGCCAGTCCGGCAGGGGCTGGCTCTGTCGCTCGTTCGCATCCGCATAGACGTAGACCAGCTCGCCGACGGTGAGCAACTGCTCGTCGCGCCAGATGCCCAGCTCGAAAACCAGGCTGCTGCGCCCCAGCCGCGCCACGCGGGTGCCGATGTCCAGCCAGTCGTCGAAATGCGCCGGGGCGCGGTATTCCAGGGTGCTCTTCACCGCGAACAGGTCGCCTCCGCCGCGCAGCAGGTCGGCCGGGTAGGACATGCCGAGCTGGCGGTAGTACTCGGTGGTGGCGACGTCGAGATAGGTCAGGTAGTTGCCGTTGAAGACGATGCCCTGCGGATCGACCTCCGCCCAGCGAACCCGCAGGGAATGGAAGAAGGTGTAGTTCTGGCGCTGTGCTGCGCTGCTCATGCCGGCTCCTCGACGCTGCTGCAGACATCGACTCTAGACCGCCATCGCGCGGTGCGAAAGGGCTGGCCGCAGAACCCCCCGTCGCTGGCCCGCATTGCCCTCATCCTCGGGGCGTCGCGGCCTTAGTGTTGTTCGACGAGAACGCACGCCGTGCGCAACGAGAGAGGAACACCATGTCGTCCACGCTCCGCCCCGGACCGGGCAACTCGCGCCTTTGCCGCCCGGGGTTGCTGCTTGCCCTGGGCCTGATGCTGGTGGCCTGCGGAGAATCCACGGAGCCGCCGGCGCGGGCCGCCGATTCCCAGCGTGTCCCTGCGGACCCTGCGTTGGCGCAGGTGTATTCCGCCAGTTGCAAGCTCTGTCACGCCAATCCCGCCTCCGGCGCGCCGCTGACCGGCGATGCCGCTGCCTGGGCGCCACGCCTGGCGCAGGGCATCGACACCCTGCTGGACCACAGCATCAACGGCTACAAGGGCATGCCACCCATGGGCATGTGCATGCAGTGCTCGGAAGAACAGTTCCGGGCTTTGATCGATTTCATGTCCGCAGCGCAGGACCGATAGGGGATACCGGCATGCCAAGTCATCTGTCGCGACGCCAGCTCCTGCAACGGGCGGGAGCGCTCGGTGCGTTCGCCGCCATGGTGGGAAACCCCGCGCTGGCGGAGTTGCTCCGCGCACCGCGCCTGATTCCCTGGCGCAACTGGTCCGGCGCGCAAAGCTGCCTGCCCCTGGCGCGGGAGGCACCGAAAGACCTCGACGAACTGGTCCGGATCATCCGCCAGGCGTCCGGCAGGATCCGCCCGGTGGGCTCCGGGCATTCGTTCAGCGCGTTGGTCCCGACCGACGGCACCCTGCTCTCGCTCGCCTACTTCAGCGGCTTGCTCAGCCACGACAGCGCGACCCTCCAGGCCGAGTTCGGCGGCGGTACGCCGATGTCGCAGATGGGCGCTCCGCTCAAGGAGATCGGCCAGGCGCTGGTGAACATGGCTGATATCGATTACCAGACCCTGGCCGGCGCCATCGCTACTTCCACCCATGGCACCGGGGTCGGCTTCGGTTCCTATTCCGCCCAGGTTCGCGGTCTGCAACTGGTCACCGCGAGCGGCGAGGTGCTCGAGTGCGACGCCAAGCGCAACGTGGAGGTGTTCGATGCCGCGCGGGTCTCGCTGGGGGCGCTGGGCGTCGTGACCCGGGTGCGCCTGCAGAACCGCGCGGCCTACCGCCTGCGTGAACGGCAGTGGATCGCCCGGACCGAGGAATTGCTGGAAGACGTGGAGAAGAATACGCGCGAGAACCAGCACTGGGAGATGCTGGTGGTGACCCATTCCGACTACGCCCTGTCGATCGCCCTCAACGAGACCGACGAGCCGAAGACCCCGCCCCTGGACCCGGCGAAGGAAGGCGGCAACGAGTTCGTCGGCCTGATCGAAGGTCTCGACAAGTACCTCAGCGACTTCCCGGAGACCCGCCGCACCCTGCTCAACAGCCTGCGCCATTTCGCCCGCTTCGACGAGCGGGTCGACGATTCCTATGCGGTCTACGCCAACGTGCGCAACGTGCGCTTCAACGAGATGGAGTACTCGGTCCCCGCCGAGCATGGCCCCGCCTGCCTGCGGGAGATCCTCGCGCTGATCCGCGACAAGGACCTGCGCACCTGGTTTCCCATCGAGTACCGCTATGTGAAGGCCGACGACATTCCCCTGAGCATGTTCGAGGGCCGCGACAGTTGTTCCATTTCCGTGCATCAGCACTACAGCATGGACCACCACAACTTCTTCGCCGCGGTGGAACCGATCTTCTGGAAATACGCCGGGCGGCCGCACTGGGGCAAGCTGCATGGCCTCAACGCGCACCAGTTGCAGGGGCTCTATCCGCGCTGGAAGGCATTCGCCGAGGTGCGCCAGGCGCTGGATCCCCGCGGGCGGTTCCTCAATGCGCACCTCTCTTCCATCCTGGGCGTGACCTGAAAGGAGCGACGCCGTGAATCGACGCAAGTTCATGTTCGCCGGCCTCGGGGCCGGCGCGCTGCTGGCGGGAACTGCCGCCTGGATGCGTCCCGCCGACCGTGGCTGGCCGTACGACGACTATTTCCGCGCGCTGAACCGCGAACTCAAGGCCAATGGCCCGATGTGCCCGGTGCTGCTCATCGACCTCGATCGCCTGGACCACAACATCGATGTGGTGATGCGTTCGGTCCGCCGCGGCGGCAAGCATCTGCGGCTGGTGGAGAAATCGCTGCCTTCGCCCGGCCTGCTGGCGTACATCGCCAGGCGCGCCGGCACCCGGCGGCTGATGTCCTTCCACCAACCGTTCCTCAACCACGACGCGGTCGCTTTTGCGGATGCCGACATCCTCCTCGGCAAGCCGTTGCCGGTGCGTTCGGCGGAACTGTTCTACCGCGAGCACAAGGGTGCGTTCGACCCGGCGCGGCAGCTGCAATGGCTGATCGATACGCCGCAGCGCTTGCGTCAGTACCTGGCGCTGGCCCAGGGGCTGGGTACCCGGATGCGCGTCAACATCGAACTGGACGTCGGCCTGCATCGCGGCGGGGTGGCCGACCAGGCCGCGCTGGGCGAATTGCTGGCGCTGATCGCGGCGCATCCGCAGTACCTGGAGTTCGCTGGCTTCATGGGCTACGACCCCTTCGTCGGAATGGGGGTGCCGGGCATCCTCGGTTCGCCCGAGGAGCTGTTCGCCAAGGTCATGGCGCTCTACCAGGGACATGTCGACTTCACCCGCCAGCGCTTCGCCGCGCTGTGGACACCACAGCTGACCCTGAATACCGCCGGCAGCCCCAGCTATCGCATGCACGAGAAGGAAACGCTGAGCAGCGAGGTCTCGGTGGGCACCGCCATGCTCAAGCCGAGCCACTACGACCTGGCGTCCCTGGCCGAGCATGTGCCGGCCGTCTACATCGCCACGCCGGTACTCAAGAGCACCGGCGCGGTGCAGATCCCGGCGCTGGACGGCAAGTCCCGGCTGTTTTCCTGGTGGGACCCCAACCAGCGCGGCACCTTCTTCATCTACGGCGGCAACTGGATGGCCGACTTCGCCTCGCCCGAGGGACTGCGCAGCAACGGCATCTACGGGCGCAGCTCGAACCAGGAAATGGTCAACGGCTCGCCTTCGGTGGGCCTGGAGGTGGACGACCAGGTCTTCCTGCGGCCGACCCAGAGCGAGTCGGTGCTGCTGCAATTCGGCGACCTGCTGGCGCTGCGCGGCGGGCGGATCGTCGAGCGCTGGCCGGTTTACGCCTAGGACGCCTGGCGCTTTCCTCGTCGATGGCGGCAGCCCGCGGATACCGGGCTGCCGCTTCGTTCCGATGCCTCAGAGTTCGAACGGAATGGTCAGCTTGGCCCAGAGCATGTCGCCCTCGGGGCGGTTCTCCACGTCGAATTCCTTGGCCCAGCGGATCTCCGCGCTGGCGTACTTGAGGAAGGTCAGGTGCACGGCCGGGCCGATGGCGAAGACCTGGCCGCGTACGCCGTCGTCGACTTCCTCGCCGAAACCGAACACCCGTACGGTCTCGCCGTTCTGTTTGTCGTCGGTGGTCTGCTTGAGGTAGTAGCCGTTCAGGCCGAGGCGCAGGTTGTCGGTCACCCGGTAGCTGGCGGAATAGTCGAAATGGAAGATCTGCCCCGAGCGATAGTCGGTGTCGTGGTTTTCCATGTTGAAGCTGTAGGTGGCCTTCAGCGACAGCTCGGTGCGTTCGGTGGGCAGCCAGGTGAAGGAGAACAGCGGCTTGTAGGTGTAGAAGTTGTTGCTGGTGTTGGCCAGCCGCTCGGCATCGTACTTGCCGGTGGGCACGGTGACCTCCACGGCGGCGGCCAGGGTCAGGTCCTTGCCCATGTCCCAGAGGATGATCGGCGCGAAGGTGGTGTCGCCCATGCTTTCCCGTTCGTCGCTCAGGCCGAACGCGGCCACCCGTTGGCGGAGATAGGGCTGGGCGATGTAGCCGCCCAGGCGCCCGCCGAAGATCCGCAGCGGGCTCAGGTAGTCCAGGCGAGGGATGATCGCATCCGAGCTGATCTTCACGTCGGACACCTTGCCGCCGAAGGAGCTGATGTTCAGCTTCCTGGCTTCGTAGTGGTTGTAGTAGACGTTGAAGGCGAACATGTGGTCGGGGAGGTTGTCGACGTCCAGTGGCAGGGTGAAGAAACCGTCGGTTCCTGGACCAATGTTGTCCACGCCGCCTTCGCTGGCGTGGGTGCAGCAGCTGACGGCGAGGGTGACGCAGGCGGCCAGGCGCAGGGGCCTGTGGGGGCGGATCGGGTTCATGGGCGGGCTCTTATTATTGTTGGCGTGGCTCGGGGCACGGCATAGGAATAAGCCCTAACGGCAGGCCGAGGCAGGGCATTGACGGTCAGCGAGGGGGGGATTTGCGGACACTGCGCAATGCTTTGTTACATCTGTGCGGAACGCTATATGATGGGACGCTCATCCCATGTCGCGATCCACCGCCAGAACAAGAACGAAGCCGAGACCGGCTCAGGATTTCGCCCATGCACAACAATGCCGCCGATGCGCGCTACGAACTCGCCCAGGTATCCACCTTCCTGCTGCAGACGCTGGCCGAGGTGGTCGAAGGCCATGGTGTCGATCCCGCGCGGCTGTGCCGGGGCCTGGGCTTCACCGTCGAAGACCTGCAGGACCCTACCCAGCGCATCTCCTACCGCCAGGCCGTGAGCATGATCCAGCGTGCCCTCCAGGCCCTGCCGGAGCGGGGACTGGGGCTGTGGGTCGGACACCAGAACGTGCTCGGTACCCTTGGCCTGCTGGGCCATGTGCTGTCGCTGTGCCGGACCCTGCGCGACGCGTTCGACATCGGCGTGCGCTACCAGCACAGCTCGGGCGGTATCGTCACCTCCAGCGTCTACCAGCAGGGCGACACCTTCTTCGTCGAGGTTGAATGCCACCTGCCCAGCAGTGAGGTGCAGGTGTTCGCCATCGAGGAGTTCTTCGCCAGCCTGCTGGTGTATGGGCGTGCCCTGGTCAGCCCGGCGTTCGAACCGCTGGGCATCGAACTCATCCATGCCGCTCCGCCCTACGCGGGCGAATACCTGCGCCTGCTGGGGCCCCAGGTACGCTTCGGCTGCCTGCACAACCGCATGGCGATCGCCAGCCACTGGCTGGACATGCGCCTGCCCAACCACAACCTGCCGGCGTTGCGCCAGGCGCTGGCCCTGCTGGAGCAGGAAAGCACCCAGGTGCACCGGAAACTCGACTTGGTCCAGGCGGTGGAACGGGCCATCGCCCGCGACCTAAGCCTGGGCAGCCAGATCGAAAGGATTTCCGCCGAACTGAACATGAGCAGCCGCACCCTGCGGCGCCGGCTGGCCGAACACGGGCTGACCTTCGAGGCGTTGCTGGAGCAGGTGCGGCGAGGGCGGGCGATGAGCCTGCTGGGCAACCCCGGGATGTCCATCGAACGTATCACCGAGGAAGTGGGATATCGTGATATCCGCAGTTTCAGGCGCGCGTTCAAGCGCTGGACGGGAGTGAGCCCGGCGACCTTCCGTAGCGAGGGCACGAGCCCGTTGGACCAGGTCTTCACGCTGGCCGCGCGACGCTAATGGAGGAACCGCCATGGCGCGCCGGAGCGCGCCGTGGCGGGCGATCAGTGACGCTTGCGGTTGCTGATCAGGGTGCCGACGCCGCTGTCGGTGAAGATTTCCAGCAGCACGGCATTCGGCACCCGGCCATCGATGATGTGCGCGCTGGTCACGCCGCCCTGCACCGCTTCCAGGGCGCAGCGGATCTTCGGCAGCATGCCGCCGTAGATGGTGCCGTCGGCGATCAGCTCGTTGACCTGTTCGGTGGACAGCCCGGTCAGCACCTGGCCCTGCTTGTCCATCAGGCCGGCGATGTTGGTCAGCAGCATCAGTTTCTCGGCCTTCAGCGCTTCCGCCACCTTGCCGGCCACCAGGTCGGCATTGATGTTGTAGGACTCGCCGTTGCTGCCCACGCCGATCGGCGCGATCACCGGAATGAAGTCGCCCTTGACCAGCATGTTCAGCAGCCCGACGTTGACCCCGGTGACTTCGCCCACGTGGCCGATGTCGATGATCTCCGGCTTGGTCATCTCCGGGGTCTGGCGGGTCACGGTGAGCTTCTTCGCGCGGATCAGCTCGGCGTCCTTGCCGGTCAGGCCGATGGCGCTGCCGCCGTGGCGGTTGATCAGGTTGACGATGTCCTTGTTCACCTGGCCGCCGAGGACCATCTCCACCACGTCCATGGTCGCCGCGTCGGTGACGCGCATGCCGTCGATGAAGTGGCTCTCGATCGACAGGCGCTTGAGCAGGTCTCCGATCTGCGGGCCGCCGCCATGCACCACCACCGGGTTGATGCCGACCGCTTTCATCAGCACCACGTCGCGGGCGAAGCCGGCCTTCAGCTCCTCGCTCTCCATGGCGTTGCCGCCGTACTTGATCACCAGCGTCTTGCCGACGAAGCGGCGAATGTAGGGCAGGGCCTCGGAAAGGACCTTGGCAACCTGGGCGGCGTCATCGCGACTCAGGGTCATGGGGAGCTCCGACATGTCAGAAGGGCACGGGCAGCGAGGAATCCACTGCCTTCAGTTGGTTACGGAAGACGGTCTTGATGCGCTCCAGCTCTTCCTCGGTGTCCGCTTCGAAGCGCAGGACCAGCACGGGAGTGGTGTTGGAGGCGCGTACCAGGCCCCAGCCTTTGGGGTAGTCGACCCGCACGCCGTCGAGGGTGGTGATGTTGCCTTCGCCCCATTGGGCGTCGCGTTGCAGCGCCTCGATGATGGCGAACTTGCTGTCCTCGGTGACGGTGATGTTGATTTCCGGGGTGGAAATGTCGCTCGGGAAGGCCGAGAACACGTGCTCGCTGTCACGCTGATCCTGGCTGAGGATTTCCAGCAGGCGGGCGGCGCTGTAGATGCCATCGTCGAAGCCGAACCAGCGCTCCTTGAAGAACACGTGGCCGCTCATCTCGCCAGCCAGCAGGGCGCCGGTTTCCTTCATCTTCTTCTTGATCAGCGAGTGGCCGGTCTTCCACATCACCGGACGGCCGCCGTAGCCGCTGATCAGGGCGATCAGACGGCGGGTGCACTTGACGTCGAAGATGATGTCGGCCCCCGGGTTGCGCGAGACCACGTCCTTGGCGAACAGCATCAGCAGACGGTCCGGATAGATGATGGTACCGGTATTGGTGACCACGCCGACGCGATCGCCGTCGCCGTCGAAGGCCAGGCCCAGGTCGGCGTTCTCGGCCTTGACCTTGGCGATCAGGTCCTTCAGGTTCTCCGGCTTGCCCGGGTCCGGATGGTGGTTCGGGAAGTTGCCGTCGACCTCGCAGTACAGCGGGATCACGCTGCAGCCCAGGGCCTCGATCAACTGCGGGGCGATCACCCCGGCCACGCCGTTGCCGCAGTCGACCACCACCTTCATCGGCTTGGCCATGGCGATGTCGTCGCGGATCTGCTTGAAGTAGCGCGGCAGGATGTCGACCTGCTCTACGCTGCCGACGCCGGATGCCAGGTCGTTTTTCTCGATGCGCTCGCGCAGGGCCTGGATCTGCTCGTTGGCCAGGGTCTCGCCGGCGACCACGATCTTGAAGCCGTTGTAGTCCGGCGGGTTGTGGCTGCCGGTCAGCATCACCCCGGACTTGCCCTCGAGCACGTTGGCCGCGTAGTACAGCACCGGGGTAGGCACCATGCCCACGTCGCTGACCTGGCAACCGCAGTCCACCAGGCCCTGGATCAGCTGCTTGACCAGCTCGGGACCGGACAGGCGGCCATCGCGGCCGACAGCGACGCACGGTTCGCCGCGGGCGAGGCTTTCCGAGCCGATGGCGCGACCGATCCAGTAGGCGGTCTCGGCGGTGAGGGTATCGCCTACCACGCCACGGATGTCGTAGGCGCGGAAGATGCTGGCGGGCAGCGTCGGTGCTTTTGCAGTGCTCATGATGGGGGTTTGCTCCAATCCCAGGAGGTCCTGGTCTTCATCGAGAATGTCGATATCCAGAATGTCGGTGTTCTGGAACAACGGATCTGCCAATGCCGGCTCCTCGCGAGGAGGCGCTTTCGCCACCGCCACCGGCGCCACCGGCGCTGCCTTGGCAGGGCTGGGCACGCTGGTCGGCTCCGGCTTGCGCCGCGGCTGGCGGGCCAATGCCTGGATCAGCGGGGCGAAGCCCGGCAGGCTAGGCACAGGGGGTTTGGCAGTGCGTTGCCCGCCGAGTTCCTGAAGATACTGACCGAGGGTCAGGACATCCTGATGCAGGCGGCGCAACAGCGACGAACGGGTGAGGTAGGCGCCGAGGATGCCGCCGAGCAGCGCCAGCAGCGCCGCGAGTGCCGGCAGCAGCGGCGAGGCCTGGGTCGAAGCGACGCTGCCGGGCGTGTAGTTCAGTTTCCAGTTCGGATTGCCGCTGTCCAGCGCTTGCGCACCCTTGCCCGGCGCCGGCGTACCGCGTTGCAGCAGCACCTGGGCCGGTGCGCCGGAGAACTGCTGGACCAGTTGTACCTGGCCGGCATCGCCCGGCAAGGGCGGCAGGGCGCGCAGCAGCCGTTGCAGGTCGACCGCCAGCAGCAGCGTGCCTTGCAGGCTCTGGTCGGCGCCGCGCACCGGCGCTGCGCTGTACAGCAGCCAGCGCTGGCCGACCTTGTAGGCTTCGGCGGCGACGTTCTGGCCACTTTCCACCCGGTGCAGGATATCCAGGGCGGCGAAGCTGACCGGGCCGGGGCTGTCGTTGTCCTGGGCGGCCTGGCCGGGCGCGTTCAGGTGGGCATCGACCACGCCGTCCCAGGCCAGCAGGCTGAGCTGGGCGGCCTCGATGCGGGCGGCGTCGCCGCTTTGCAGGGCTTCGAGGGCGAGGGGGCTGGCCGCGGCGGCGCGGGTGTCGGCGGCGAGTTGCTGCAAGGCCTGGCGCAAGGCGCCGGCCTGGCCTTCGGCCCAGGCCGCGTCCAACTGGCGCTGCTGCGCCTCACCGGCGCCGCCGAAGACGCCGAACCAGAGCAGGGCGCCGGCAGCCGCCACGCCCAGCAGGCTGGCGCCTATGCCGGGCAGCAGGTCCTTGCCGTCAGCGCGTTCGGACGCTGCCTTGCGCGGCTTCTTTTCCGGTTCGAGCAGGTCGCCCAACTCGTTCCCATCCTTGGCGGTGCGCTGGAAAAGCTTCATGCCGCGTCTCCTCGGCGTCTCGTCCTGTGTTCGGGGTCAGTGGCTGCCGGAATGGCCGAAGCCGCCGGCGCCGCGCTGGCTTTCGTCGAACGCCTCGACCAGCTCGAAATGCGCCTGCACCACCGGCACCAGTACCAACTGCGCGATGCGCTCGCCGACGGCGATGGTGAACGGCGACTCGCCGCGGTTCCAGCACGACACCATCAGCTCGCCCTGGTAGTCCGAGTCGATCAGGCCGACCAGGTTGCCCAGCACGATGCCGTGCTTGTGGCCCAGGCCGGAGCGCGGCAGGACTAGGGCGGCGAGGCCGGGATCGGCGATGTAGATGGACAGGCCGGTGGGAATCAGCAGGGTCTGGCCCGGGCCGAGGACGCTGTCCTCCTTGAGCATGGCGCGCAGGTCCAGGCCGGCCGAGCCCGGCGTGGCGTACTGCGGGAGCGGGAAGTCGGAGCCCAGGCGGGGGTCGAGGATCTTGGCTTGGAGAGAGTGCATCAGTAACTCATTGCTGGTTGAGGCGGTCGGCGATGAAGGCGACCAGCTGGCGAGCGATCTTGCCCTTGCTGGTCTGGGCGAAGGTGCTCGGATGCAGGTCGCGGTCGATCACCGTGATCGCGTTCTCGTCGCTGTTGAAGCCGATCGAGGGGTTGGCCACGTCGTTGGCGACGATCAGGTCGAGGTTCTTGTCCTTCAGCTTGCGTGCAGCATAGTCCAGCAGGTTTTCGGTTTCTGCGGCGAAGCCCACGCTGAAGGGACGATCCTCGCGCTGTGCGAGGGTGGCGAGAATGTCGGGATTGCGCACCAGCTGCAAGAGCAAGCCCTCGCCGCTGGTAGGGTCTTTCTTCAGTTTGTGCGCGGCGACCACTTCCGGGCGGTAGTCGGCGACCGCCGCGGAGGCGATCAGCAGGTCGCAGGGCATCGCCGCCTCGCAGGCGGCCAGCATGTCGCGGGCGCTGACCACGTCGACGCGCTGCACCCGGTCGGGCGTGGGCAGGTGCACCGGGCCGGTGACCAGGGTCACCCGTGCGCCGGCTTCCACCGCCGCCTCGGCGAGGGCGAAGCCCATCTTTCCGGAACTGTGGTTGGTGATGTAGCGCACCGGGTCGATGTTTTCCTGGGTCGGGCCGGCGGTGATCAGCACATGCACGCCGGTCAGCGCCTGGCGCTGGAAGCAGTCGGCGGCGCGCTGCGCCAGTTCCTCGGCTTCGAGCATGCGTCCGAGGCCGACGTCGCCGCAGGCCTGGCTGCCCGCTGCCGGACCGAACAGGTGGAAGCCGCGCTGGCGCAGCAGCTCGGCGTTGGCCTGGGTCGCGGTGTCGCGCCACATGGCCTGGTTCATCGCCGGTGCCAGGGCGATTTGCGCGTCGGTGGCCAGCACCAGGGTGGTCAGCAGGTCGTTGGCCACGCCCTGGACCAGGCGCGCCATGAGGTCGGCGGTAGCCGGTGCGATCAGCACCAGATCGGCCCAGCGGGCCAGTTCGATGTGGCCCATCGCGGCTTCCGCCGCCGGGTCCAGCAGATCGGTATGCACCGGATGGCCGGACAACGCCTGGAGGGTCAGGGGCGTGATGAACTCGCGGCCGCCCTGGGTCATCACCACTCGGACTTCAGCGCCCTGGTCGCGCAGGCGGCGGACCAGTTCGGCGCTCTTGTAGGCGGCAATGCCGCCGCCCACGCCGAGGACGATGCGTTTCCGATAGAGCCGCTGCATAGGCTTGCCTTAATAAGGAAATGGATGACATGCGCTTCGGCAAACGCGCCTCCCCAGGTCGTCTGCCGCGCAAAAAGGATGGGCTAAGATAGCACAGCGTCCGCACGGGAACAGCGGGCGGGCTCGATGGGGAAAGCGAATGAGCATCCGCGATTGGCCCGAAGCCGAACGGCCTCGGGAGAAGCTTCTGGAGCAGGGCGCGGCGGCCCTTTCCGATGCCGAGCTGTTGGCGATCTTCCTGCGCACGGGAGTGGCCGGTTGCAGTGCGGTCGAGCTGTCGCGGCGGCTGTTGAGCGAGTTCGGCGGGCTGCGTGCCCTGCTCGAGGCGGACCTCGCCTCGTTCTGCGGCCATCTCGGGCTCGGCGTGGCCAAGTATGCGCAATTGCAGGCCGTGCTGGAGATGGGCCGGCGCCACCTGGCCGAGCGCCTGCGTCGCGATTCGATACTGGAGAGCCCGCAGGCGGTGCGCGACTATCTCAAGGCGCGCCTGCGCCACGAGCAGCACGAGGTGTTCGCCTGCCTGTTCCTCGACACGAGGCACCGGGTCCTGGCGTTCGAGGTGCTGTTCCAGGGCAGCATCGATGGCGCCAGCGTCTACCCGCGCCAGGTGGTCAAGCGCACCCTGGCGCACAACGCGGCGGCGCTGATCCTGACCCATAACCACCCCTCCGGCGACGCCCGTCCGAGTCTCGCCGACCGCCAGCTCACTGCGCGCCTCAAGGAAGCCTTGGCGCTCATCGACGTGCGGGTGCTCGACCACTTCATCATCGGCGACGGCGAGCCGCTGTCGCTGGCCGAATACGGTTGGCTGTGAGCGTTCGACGAAGGGCTCAGCCCAGGCGCCGCTCGATGCCCGCCAGCAGGCGCCGGCGGATCAGCCCGCTGACCGGGCGGATCGCCAACCAGTAGGGGGTGAAGCGCAGGCGGCTGGCGCGATCGGGGCAGAACACCCGGGTTTCCGTGTGCAGCAGGGTACCGCTGGCGCTGGGCGTGCAACGGAAACACAGCACGAGCTTGGCCACTCCGGGCTGGTCGTAGCAGCGGAAATGCTCGCCGTCCGCGATGCGTTCCAGGGCGAAGTCGGCGCGCCAGAAGCGGCCGACCAGGCCGTAGGCGATGGCCTGGTCGGCGCGGCGCTCCAGGCGGGTGAACTCATGCAGGCCGAAGCGTGGGCGGCCGGCCAGGTCGTTGCGCCGGCCCAGCAGGCCGGCCAGCCTTCCCGGCGCTTCGCGCAGGACGAGGAAGGCGCGCACCAGCGGGTCGTCGAAGCGCAGCAGGTCTTCCACCGCGTCGAGTACCGCTGCGGCCGGCGCGTCGATCAGCCGCTGGTGGTGTTCGCTGAACTGCCAATGCGGCAGGTAGAGACGGTCGAGATCCATCGCTGGGTTCTCCCGGGCGTGGCCTTCAGCGTTTCACGGCGACCCGAGAGAAATCCTGGCGACCGAACGGATTGACCTGGTAGCCCTGCACCTCCTGGCGGGTAAGGGCGAAGGCGGTCGGGTGGGCCAGGGGCAGCCAGAGCGCCTGTTCGTGGATCAGTTTCTGCGCCTGGTGGTACAGGCCGGTGCGTTGTTCCTGGCTGCTGGCGGCCTTGCCGTCGGCAATCAGCTTGTCCAGGCCGGGGTCGCAATAGCGCGCGAAGTTGAGCCCCGACTTGACGCTGGCGCAGCTGAATTGCGGAGTGAGGAAGTTGTCCGGATCGCCGTTGTCGCCTGCCCAACCCATGAACAGCAGGTCGTGTTCGCCGTTCTTGGCGCGACGGATCAACTCGCCCCATTCGATGACGCGGATGTTGGCCTTGATCCCGGCCTCCGCCAGGTCGGCCTGGAGCAGTTGGGCGCCGAGGCTCGGGTTGGGGTTGAGCAGGCTGCCGGACGGGCGGGTCCAGATGTTCAGCTCGGGAAGCTGCTTGCCGGCCAGCAGCTTGCGCGCCTGTTCGGGGGCGTGCGGGTAGGCGGGAATATCCCTGGCATAGCTCCAGGTGTTCGGCGGATAGATGCCGGTGGCGGCACTGGCGCTGCCTTCGAATACCGCCTGCAGGTAGCTGGTGCGGTCGAAGGCCAGGTTGATCGCCTGGCGCACCTTGGGATCGTCCAGCGGCGGATGCTGGGTATTGAGGGCGACGAAGGCGGTCATGAAGGCCGGCGTCTGCTCGACCTTCAGGCTGGCGTCCTTGCGCGCGCTCTCCACGTCCAGCGGCTTCGGCGACAGGGCGATCTGGCATTCGCCGCGGCGCAACTTCTGCAGGCGCACGTTGGCGTCCGGGGTGATGGCGAAGATCAGCGCGTCGACCGCCGGCTTGCCGGCGAAGTACTCGGGGTTGGCGGCGTAGCGCACCACCGCGTCCTTCTGGAAGCGCTTGAACACGAACGGGCCGCTGCCGATCGGCTCGGCGTTGAGCTTTTCCGGGGTTCCGGCCTTCATCAACTGGTCGGCGTATTCCGCCGAATAGATGGAGGCGAAGCCCATGCTCAGCATCGGCAGGAAGGTCGCGTCGGGGTGGTCGAGAACGAACAGCACCTGGTGGTCGCCGCTTTTCTCCACCCGCTTGATCAGCTCCGGCAGTTGCATCGACTGGGCGTGCGGGAAGCCGTTCTGCGCCACCTTGTGCCAGGGATTGGCCGGATCGAGCATGCGCCGGAAGCTGAACACCACGTCGTTGGCGTCGAGCGTACGGCTCGGCTTGAAGTAGGCGGTGCTGTGGAAGTGCACACCCTGGCGCAGGTCGAAGCGATAGCTCAGGCCGTCGTCGGACACCGACCAGCGCTCGGCCAGCGATGGCACCACCGTCCCCTTGCCGGCGTCGAACTCGACCAGGCGATTCATCAGCACATCGGCCGAGGCGTTGGTGGTGGTCAGCGAGTTGTACTGGACCACGTCGAAGCCCTCGGGGCTGGCTTCGGTGCACACGCTCAAGGCGGCAGCGGCGGCGGGCTGGGCGAGCAGCAGGGGGGCGAGGAACAGGGAGAAAGCGGCGAGGCGCATGACGGGCTCCATTCGAACGGTTAACATGCCCATCCGCAGCGGTTGGGCGCAGTCATGCAAGGCCGTTGGCGACCTTGAATCGCTACCCTAGACCATGCGGCGGGCAGCGACAACGAGGCAAGGCGACGAACGGCCGCGGTGCGAAGCCCGCAGTGAGGCGGGCCGCGGCTGCGCCATGGTCTTCACCCTTGCGGCGCGGGGCGCCTTTCTGATATAAAGCTGCGCTCTTTTCTGGGGCCACGCTCTCCTTCGTTGGGATGCAGCGGGTAAGACCCCGGTGAAACTGAGTATCGAACTTGAGTTAAAGCAGCCAACCCATGCCGGGTTGGGCATGAGGTTATAGAGGGCTGAGGCATGTCTAGAGTCTGTCAAGTAACCGGTAAGGGTCCGGTTACCGGGAATAACATTTCCCACGCACACAACAAAACCCGCCGCCGTTTCCTGCCGAACCTGCAGCACCACCGTTTCTGGGTCGAGTCCGAGAAGCGCTTCGTACGTCTGCGCGTTTCCGCCAAGGGCATGCGTATCATCGACAAGCGTGGCATCGAGGCCGTCCTGGCTGACCTGCGTGCCCGCGGCGAAAAATTCTAAGGAGCTGAATCATGCGTGAATTGATTCGTCTGGTGTCCAGCGCCGGTACCGGCCACTTCTACACCACCGACAAGAACAAGCGTACCAAGCCTGAGAAGATCGAGATCAAGAAGTACGATCCGGTCGTTCGTCAGCACGTGATCTACAAGGAAGCCAAGATCAAGTAATTGATCCGGCACCTTGCGAAAAGCCCGCCACCTGGCGGGCTTTTTCATTTCCGGCGTACGAACCCCGGGCCGCGCACAAAAAAGCCCGCCAGGTGGCGGGCAAGGGTAACAAGCATTCTGGATGCAGCCGGGGCTCAGGCCTTGGCTTCGAAGATCACATACACCTTGCGACAGGCTTCGAGCACTTCCCAGGTGCCCTGGAAGCCGGCAGGGATCACGAAGCGGTCGCCGGCGCGCACGGTCTTGGCGTTGCCGTGCCGGTCGCGCAGCACCGAGACGCCCTGGATGATCTCGCAGTACTCGTGTTCGGTGTAGTTCACCGTCCACTGGCCCACGGCGCCTTCCCAGATACCGGCGTTGAACTGCCCGCAGGGGCTGCCATAGTGGTTGCGCACGCTCTGTTTCGGGTCGCCCTTGAGGATTTTCTCCGGCGCCGGGCTGTAGTGCTCCGGGGCGCTGTTGGCCTGGGCGAAGTCGACGATCTGTTCGATGTTCATGCTGACTCTCGGTTCTTGTGGTTCTGGCCAGTTGGGGGCAGGGCGGCGCCAGCCGCCCGCCTGGATCAGACGCTGGCGCGGATGGCCTGGGCCAGGCGCTCGACGATCTGGTCGATGTGGGGCTTGTCGATGATCAGCGGCGGCGACATGGCGATGATGTCGCCGGTCACCCGGACCATCAGGTCGTGCTCCCAGAAGCAGCGCTCGAAGACGTCGTAGCCGCGCTTGCCGGGGCCGTCCGCGTGCGGCGCCAGTTGCACGCCGCCGACCAGGCCTACGGCGCGGATGTCGACCACGTTGGGCAGGTCGCGCAGGCTGAACAGCGCGTCCTGCCAGTAGCCTTCCAGTTCGACGGCCCGCTGGAACAGGTCGTCGCGACGGTAGATGTCCAGGGTCGCCAGGGCGGCGGCGCAGGCTACCGGATGGCCGGAATAGGTATAGCCGTGGAAGAACTCGATGGCGCCCTGCGGGCCTTGCATGAAGGCAGCATGGATCTTCTCGTCGACGAATACGGCGCCCATCGGGATGCTGCCGTTGGTCAGCCCCTTGGCGCAGGTCAGCAGGTCCGGGACGACGCCCCAGCGCTGCGCGGCGAAGGCTTCGCCGACGCGGCCGAAACCGGTGATCACTTCGTCGAAGATCAGCAGGATGCCATGCTTGCGGGTTATCTCGCGCAGCCGCTGAAGGTAGCCCTTGGGCGGCAGCACCACGCCGGCCGAGCCGGACATCGGCTCGACGATCACCGCGGCGATATTCTCGGCGCCGTGCAGGGTCACCAGGCGTTCCAGCTCCTCGGCCTTTTCCACGCCATGCTCGGGCAGGCCGACGGTGAAGGCGTTGCGGGCGACGTCCAGGGTGTGCGGCAGGTGGTCGACCCCCGGCAGCAGGTTGGCGGAGAAGGCCTTGCGGTTGTTGACCATACCGCCTACCGACAGGCCGCCGAAGCCGACCCCGTGGTAGCCCAGTTCGCGGCCGATCAGGCGGGTGCGGGTGCCCTGGCCGATGGCGCGCTGGTAGGCAAGGGCGATCTTCAGCGCGGTGTCCGCCGATTCCGAGCCGGAGTTGGTGAAGAACACTTTGTTCAGGCTCGGCGGGGCGATTTCCGCCAGCCGCGCGGCGAGTTCGAACGGCAGCGGGTGACCCATCTGGAACGGCGGGGCGTAGTCGAGGGTGGCGATCTGCCGGGCCACCGCTTCGCTGATCTCGCGCCGGCCGTGGCCGGCATTGCAGCACCAGAGGCCGGCGGTGCCGTCGAGGATGCGGCGCCCGCCCTGGGCGATATAGTGGATGTCTTCGGCGCTTTCCAGCAGGCGCGGCCGCGCCTTGAACTGGCGGTTGGCGGTGAAGGGCATCCAGAAGTTGTCGAGGCTGCTCGACTGCGGCTCGTTATTCATTGTCATAGGGCCACCCAGGTTGCACGCGAGGGATGAAGACGCTAGTCCGGGCGAGTCTATGTTTAAAATAATGAACGTGACAAGGGAGTTAGAGGGGTTCCTGTCAAATATATTGAAAACAGGCGCTGCTCTGGTTTAGGGTGGCGGACACCACGGGCCGCGCGCCCGCCTTGCAGAATCTGACAGCGCGCCTGTCTCCCAGGCGCCCAGAACACCAATAAGAGGACACGTTGTCATGACCACCCTGACCCGCGCCGACTGGGAAGCCCGCGCCAAAGACCTGAAGATCGAAGGCCGTGCCTTCGTCAACGGCGAATACAGCAACGCCGCCTCCGGCGAGACCTTCGATTGCCTGAGCCCGGTGGATGGCCGCTTCCTGGCCAAGGTCGCCAGTTGCGACCTGGCCGATGCCGAGCAGGCGGTCAAGGTCGCCCGCAATGCCTTCGATTCCGGCGCCTGGTCGCGCCTGGCGCCGGCCAAGCGCAAGCAGACGATGATCCGCTTCGCCGATCTGCTGCTGGAGAACGCCGAGGAGCTGGCCCTGCTGGAAACCCTGGACATGGGCAAGCCGATCAGCGACTCGCTGCACATCGACGTCGCCAGCGCCGCCAACAGCCTGCGCTGGAGCGCCGAGGCGATCGACAAGATCTATGACGAAGTCGCCGCCACTCCCCATGCCGAGCTGGGCCTGGTGACCCGCGAGCCGGTCGGCGTGGTCGCCGCCATCGTGCCGTGGAACTTCCCGCTGCTGATGTCCTGCTGGAAACTCGGTCCGGCCCTGGCCACCGGCAACTCGGTGATCCTCAAGCCCTCCGAGAAGTCGCCGCTGACCGCCATCCGCATCGCCCAGCTGGCCGTCGAGGCCGGTATTCCGAAAGGCGTGTTCAACGTGCTGCCGGGCTATGGCCACACGGTAGGCAAGGCGCTGGCATTGCACATGGATGTCGACACCCTGGTGTTCACCGGTTCGACCAAGATCGCCAAGCAACTGATGGTCTATGCCGGCGAGTCGAACATGAAACGCGTCTGGCTGGAGGCCGGCGGCAAGAGCCCGAACATCGTCTTCGCCGACGCCCCGGACCTGAAGGCCGCCGCCGAAGCCGCTGCCGGCGCCATCGCCTTCAACCAGGGCGAAGTCTGCACCGCCGGTTCGCGCCTGCTGGTGGAGCGCTCCATCAAGGACAAGTTCCTGCCCCTGGTGATCGAGGCCCTCAAGGGCTGGAAGCCGGGCAACCCGCTGGATCCGGAAACCAACGTCGGCGCGCTGGTGGACACCCAGCAGATGAACACCGTGCTGTCCTACATCGAGGCCGGTCACAACGACGGTGCCAAGCTGGTTGCCGGCGGCAAGCGGACCCTGGAAGAAACCGGCGGCACCTACGTCGAGCCGACCATCTTCGACGGCGTGACCAATGCAATGAAGATCGCCCGCGAGGAAATCTTCGGCCCGGTGCTCTCGGTGATCGAGTTCGAGGATGCCGAGGAGGCCGTGCGCATCGCCAACGACACGCCCTATGGGCTGGCGGCGGCGGTCTGGACCAGCAACCTGTCCAAGGCGCACCTGACTGCCAAGGCCCTGCGCGCCGGCAGTGTCTGGGTCAACCAGTACGACGGCGGCGACATGACCGCTCCGTTCGGCGGCTTCAAGCAGTCGGGCAACGGTCGCGACAAGTCGCTGCACGCCTTCGACAAGTACACCGAGCTGAAGGCGACCTGGATCAAGCTCTGATCGCCTAGGTCGGCCCTTCCGGGCCGGCTCTCTCGAGCCACACCCGCGGCCGGGTTTCCTTCTGGAAGCCCGGCCGCTGTGCTTCGTGCGCCGGATATATCCGCTCGCCCCGGCAAGGCTTCCGGGGTGCCAACGGGAGAATCGCAATGCGTTGGGGAAGCTATTTCGCCGTCTGTTCCGCAGTCATCAGCATCGGCCTCGCCCTTGGCCTGACCATGCCGCTGGTCTCGTTGCGCCTGGAGAGCTGGGGCTACGGCAGTTTCGCCATCGGCGTGATGGCCAGCACGCCGGCAGTGGGCGTGCTGCTCGGCGCGATGATCGCCGGGCGCCTCGCCGCGCGCGTCGGCACGCCGCGGCTGATGCAGTTGTGCCTGCTCACCGGGGCAGCCTCCGTCGGCCTGCTGGCGCTGCTGCAGAGCTACCCGGTATGGCTGTTGCTGCGCCTGCTGATCGGCGTGCAGCTCACCGTGGTGTTCATCCTCGGGGAAAGCTGGATCAACCAGTTGGCAGTGGAGAAGTGGCGTGGCCGGCTGGTCGCGCTGTACGGCACCGGCTACGCCCTCAGCCAACTGTCCGGGCCGGTACTGCTGACCTTCATCGGTACCGCCGACGACCGTGGCTTCTGGTTCGGCGTCTGCCTGCTGATTGCTGGCTCGTTGCTGCTGCTGGGCCGCAGCGGTGCGCCCAGGGTCGATCCGCACAGTGCCTCCGGGCGCGGTTTGTGGGCCTTCTGCCGGGGTCTGCCGGCGATCGCCTGGGCGGTGGTGTTGTTCGCTGCCTTCGAGGCGATGATCCTCACCCTGCTGCCGGTATACGGGTTGCGCCAGGGCTTTCCGCAAGCGGTGGCGCTGGCCATGGTCAGTACCGTGGTGGTGGGCGATGCATTGTTGCAGCTGCCGATCGGCTGGCTCGCCGACCGGGTCTCGCGCAGCGGCCTGTTCGGCGGCTGCGGCCTGGTGCTGCTGCTGAGCAGCCTGGCGATTCCCCTGCTGCTGCAGACGCCGTTGATCTGGCCGCTGCTGGTGCTGTTCGGGGCCAGCGCCGGCGGGTTGTTCACCCTGGCGCTGATCCTGATCGGCGAGCGCTACCGAGACGATGCCCTGGTCCGGGCCAATGCCCATGTCGCGCAGCTATGGGGCATCGGCTGCCTGCTCGGCCCGCTGGCCACCGGCGCCGCCAGCCAGTGGATCAGCGGTCACGCCCTGCCGTTGATGATGGCGCTCGGCGCGGCGGGCTTCGTGGTGCTGGTGCGGCTGCGCGGGGCGATTCCGGCGGACGACGAGGCGACAGGCCTGGAAGCCTCCGAGTGACCCTCAGAGCATCTTTTCCAGTCCGATCATTCCCGCGACCCAGGCGTTCAGGCGTCGCCACAGGCTGCCCGGCTCGTGGCGCAGGACCTGGGGCCGGCCGTCGCGTTCGTCGATCCAGACCAGCTTCGGCCGGCTACCGCTGCGGTCGATGCGCACCTGGTAGCTGACGCTCGGCGCCATGCCCTCCAGCGCCAGTTGGCGGACCTGCTCGGCCAGCAGCGGACTGTCGACGATGACCCCGACTTCGGTGTTCCACAGGATCGAGCGCGGATCGAAGTTGAACGAACCGATGAATACCTTGCGCCGGTCGAAGACCATCGCCTTGCTGTGCAGGCTGGCGCTGCTCGATCCGTGCAGGCGCCAGGGCGCGCCGCTCAGCGGCTGGTCGGGATTGGCGCGCAGCTCGTAGAGCTTAACGCCATGCTCAAGCAGCGCCATCCGATAGGGCGCGTAGCCGGCATGCACGGCGGGCACGTCGGTGGCTTCCAGGGAGTTGGTCAGCAGGCGCACGCGGACGCCGCTGTCGGCCTTGCCGGTGAGGTAGTTGAGACCGTCCTTGGCCGGAACGAAATACGCCGAGACCAGGATCAGTTCCTTCTGCACGCCCTTGAACAGGCCCGCCAGGTGCGGACTGAGCAATAGGTGCGGGTCGGGCTCGCCGCGGCTCAATACCTTCAGCGGCGCATCCCAGATCGCCTCGGCGCGGGCCCAGGTGAGATTCTCCAGCCAGTTGCCCAGGCGTGGCTGGTCGCCGCGGTCGAACAGGTGGCGGATGTAGCCGGACTCCTTCACCGACTCCTTGCGCAGGTAGCGCTGCAACTTGCGTCGGGCCGACTCCAGTTCGCCGGGATAGGGCGCGCGCCAGAGGAAATCCTCGATCGGCCGGCTGATGGCGCTGTTCCAGTACTGGTCGAAGCTGTGCGAGAGCTGGTTGGCGATGGGGCCGACGCCGAGCAGGTCGAGGTCGGTGAAGTTCATCTCCGGCTTGGCGTTGAAATACTCGTCGCCGAGGTTGCGTCCGCCTACGATGGCCGCCGTGCCGTCGGCCAGCCACAGCTTGTTGTGCATGCGCCGGTGTTGCTGGGACAGGTTGAACAGGCGGCCGACGCCTCGCGTGATGCCGGTGGCGCGGCCCAGGTGCAACGGGTTGAACAGGCGCACCTGGATGTTCGGATGGGCGGAGAGCACACCGATCTCGTAGTCCCAGCCATCGCTGGCGGTGTCGTCGATGAGGATGCGTACCCGCACGCCACGGTCGGCTGCCTTGAGCAACTCGTAGGCGAGGGCGCGCGTGGTCAGTCCGTCGTGGACGATGTAGTACTGGATGTCGAGGCTGCGCTGGGCTGCGCGAATCAGCGCCGCGCGGGCGACGAAGGCATCCTCGCTGGCGCCCAGGAGGTGGAAGCCGGACTGGCCGGGGTGGTCGCGTCCCTGGATTTCGGCCTGCCTGGCCAGCCAGGTACCCTCGGCGGGCAGTGCCGACGACGGTTGCGGCGGAGGAGTGCTGGCGCAGCCGGAGAGGGCCAGGAGGGCCAGCAGGAGGAATCGGCGAAGCAAGGATATCTCCCGTGGAAACTCGAACGACCGGCTCATCCCGGTCGTGCGAATTCTAGGAGTTTTCCTCGGAAGAGCGATGCCCCGCCTGATTTTTTCAGAATCCACCGAGCCTCGGATGGGCTCAGCTACCGAGTTTTTCCTTCAGCCGGTACCAGGCCATGCCCAGCGCCAGCAGTGGCGAGCGCAGCAGCTTGCCGCCGGGGAAGGTGATGTGCGGCACCTTGGCGAACAGGTCGAAGCCGTCGCTCTGCTGGCCGCCGATGGCTTCGGCGAGCAACTGCCCGGCGAGGTGCGTGGCGTTCACCCCGTGTCCGGAATAGGCCTGGGCGAAGTACACGTTGGGCTGCCCCGGCAGGCGGCCGATCTGTGGCAGGCGATTGGCGCCGATGCCGATCATGCCGCCCCATTGGTAGTCGATGCGGACGTTCGCCAGTTGCGGGAATACCTCCAGCATCTTCGGCCGCATGTAGGCGGCGATGTCGCTGGGGTCGCGGCCGGAATAATGGCAGGCGCCACCGAACAGCAGGCGGTTGTCGGCGGAGAGCCGGTAGTAGTCGAGGGCCACGCGCTGGTCGCACACCGCCATGTTCTGCGGCAGCAGTTGGCGGGCCAGTTTCTCGTCCAGCGGTTCGGTGGCGATCACGTAGCTGCCGGCCGGCAGTACCTTGCCGCCGAGCAGCGGGTTGAGGTCGTTCATGTAGGCGTTGCAGCCCAGCACCAGGGTCTTCGCCCGCACTTTGCCGGTGGCGGTATGCACCTGGACTTCCGTGCCGTAGTCGATCCGCGTCACCGGCGAGCGCTCGAACAGGCGGACGCCCAGCGACTGGGCAGCGGCGGCTTCGCCGAGGACCAGGTTGAGCGGGTGCAGGTGGCCAGAGCCCATGTCCACCAGGCCGCCGACGTAGCGATCGGAGCCGACCACGCTGCGCATCTCCGCGGCCGGCACCAGGCGCATCTCGTGGCGATAGCCGAGGGCCTGGAGTTCCTCCATGTCCTCGCGGAAGCCCTGGTAGTCGCCGGGCTTGTTCGCCAGGTCGCAGTAGCCCCAGCGCAGATCGCAGTCGATGGCGTACTGCTCGACCCGGCGACGGACGATCTCCACCGCCTCCAGGCCCATCAGCTTGAGTGCCTTCACGCCGTCGGCGCCGATCACCGGGAGGAACTGCTCGACGTCATGGCCGACGCCGCGGATCAACTGGCCGCCATTGCGTCCACTGGCGCCCCAGCCGATCCGGTGCGCTTCCAGCAGGACCACGGAGAAGCCGCGCTGGGCCAGTTCCAACGCCGTGTTCACTCCCGAGAAGCCGCCACCGACGACGCACACGTCGGCCTGTTCTTCGCCGGCCAGGGGAGGGCACTCGATGCGTCGGTTGAGCGTGGCGGCGTAGTAGGAGGGGGCGTGTTGGGCGGTATGCACCGGCTGGTGAACGCGGGCGTTCATGTGTGAAATCCTGATTATTATGTGTGGAAAATTTGACGGAGCATAAACGTCAGTCGAGGCGCTCGCCAAGGGCGAAAAAGGAAAAAACTGCGAGGTGTTGCGGGGATCGTGTACAGAAAAGACGGTGTTTCCCGTCTATGCCGGGAGTCCTGGCGGACTCCCGGAAAGTGCCTTGGGTCAATCCGGAACCGGTAGGTCGAGCGATTCCTTGACCTCTTCCATGACGATATAGCTCTTCGACTCGCGTACGTGCGGCAGTTTCAGCAGGATGTCGCCGAGCAGCTTGCGGTAGGACGCCATTTCCGAGATGCGAGCCTTCACCAGGTAGTCGAAGTGGCCGGACACCAGGTGGCATTCCAGCACATGGGGCAGCTTGAGCACCGCCCGGCGAAACTCTTCGAAGGTATCGCCGGACTTGTAGTCCAGGCTGATCTCGACGAACACCAGCAGGCTGGCCTTCAGATGCTGCGGATTGAGCCGGGCGTGATAGCCCATGATCAGGCCTTCGCGCTCCAGGCGGCGCACGCGTTCGGTGCAGGGTGTGGTCGAGAGGCCGACGCGTTCGCCCAGCTCGGTGAAGGAAATGCGACCTTCCTCCTGCAGGATGCGGAGGATGTTGCGGTCGATCTTGTCCAGCTCGCGCTTGCTCTGATGCTGGGTACGCATGGATGGAGGCTCCCCGTCTGGCTCGGAAAATCCGGAAATTTTCCGCCAATATAACGTCGAAAGCAGGGAAAAACACTGGCCAGGGAAAACGCCTTGATCTTGCACGAGGGCCCCGCCACCCTTGGCCGGGTCGGCAACGGACAGAGGTAGGACATGCGTTTGCGCAGAAGGACGACGTTGCTGCTGGTATTTGCAGTGCTGTTGCTGCTGGCGTTCGGCTACGGCTGGCATGCCTGGCGCAGCCTGTTGCGCGAGCAGGGTGTCGAGCGCCTGGAGTGGCAAGGCCTGGGCCTGTCCGCCGAAGGCATCGGGCTGCGACGGCTGGCGCTGGAGCGGCGCGGCGCGGATGGCGCCAGCTTGCGACTGGACGTGGAACACGCGCTGCTGCGCTGGCCCGGGCTGTCGGGTTGGCGTCCGCGTCTACCCGGCCTGCGCGTGGAGCAAGTGGCGCTCGCCTGGCAACCGGCTGCCGCGAGTTCCGACGACGACTCCGCTGCGCTGGACTGGACGTCCCTGCGCGAGACCCTCGCCTGGCTGCCGGAACAGATCCACCTCGAACGCTTCCATCTCGACCTGCCTTGTCCCGCCGGCCGCTGCGAGCAGGACGGCGGGCTGGACATCGGCCGCCCGTCGGGAGCGCTGTTTCCGCTGGCTGCGCAACTGCGCCTGCAACAAGAGGCGCAGCAGGCCCAGCTCGACGCCCAGCTCTTCGAGGAGCCTACCGGTTGGCGCCTGCGGGCGCGCGCGCAACTCGACCGGCAGGCGCTGCTGACGCTGGACAGCCAGCTCGCGCCGTCCGATGGCGACGGCCTCTGGCAGGGGCGCCTGGAGGCGCCCGGCCTGCCGGACACCCGTGGCCTGGTGGTCTGGCTCAATCGCTGGTTGCCGGAAGCCCAGCGCCTGCCCGACGCACCGCAAGCCCTGCGTCTGCAAGCGGACTGGACGATCCGCCTGGCGCCTGGCAGCGACTGGCTGGAGCCGCGCCGGGTGCTCGACGGCGGTGGCTCGGCGGCGCTGCTGGTGCAGGCTCCGCAAGCCTGGCCGCTGCCCGGTCTGGGTAATGTACAGGGCGAACTGCAAGTCCAACTGGATGGAGACGAGGGCGCCTGGTTGCCACGCCAGCTGCGCAGCGACTTGCGCCTGAGCCAGTTGCACGGCGAGTGGTTGCAGGCGCTGCCGGCCGAGTTGCGGCCGAGCGCGCTGGGCTTGCGCAGCGAGCCGCTGGAGCGCGATGCCGATAGCGTCACCGCGTTGCGCCTGGCGTTCACCAGCGAGGGCGCGAGTACGCTGAAGCTGGAGACGCGGCTCGACCTGCTGGGCATCTCGCCGTGGGCCGCCAGGCTGGTGGAGGGTCGCTTGCAGGTGGACGCGCCGCGCCTGCAATACCTGGGCTGGAAAGCCGAGCGACTGGTCGCGGAGATTCCCCTGGAGGGCCGGCTGGACGGGCAGCGCGCCAACCTCTCCTTCGGCAGGGGCGCGCGGTTGCAGGCGGCGTCCCTGGCCGAGCCGTCGACGCTGCACCTTGGCCAGCCCCGCCTCGACCTCGCCGGGGCCGCTCTCGAACTGGCCTACCAGCCGCTGGCGCTGCATTTCGCCGGGCCGCTGCAGGCGCAGGTCGGACAACTCCGCCAGGCCAACCTCAAACCGTTGGCCTGGACCTTCGAGGGGCCGCTCGACACCACCCTCGAGCGCACCAGCCTGAAGGGACGGCTGAGCAACGGCGCGGGGTTGGCGGCGGACATCCAGCTGCAGCGCGACGCGAAGACGCCCCTGGCGCTCTCCGCCAGGCTGGCCGAGGTGTTCTTCCGTACCGGCAATCCGCTGGCCGCGACCCTCGCCGACTGGCCGGGGCTGCTCGAACTGGGCAATGGGCGAGCGACCGCCGCGGCCGGCTGGAAGCTCGATGCGGCGGGCGCCTCGTCCCTCGACCTGGACCTGACCCTGAAAGGCCTCGACGGTATCTACGACCGCAGCGAGCTGAAGGGGCTGGGCGGCAGCCTGGCCTTGCGCCTGCGTGGCGGTCAGTTGAGCCTGGACAGCCCCGGCCTGAGCCTGGCCGAGGCCAATCCCGGCCTGCCGCTGGGGCCGGTGAGTTTCCGCGGGCGCTATGAGGCCCCGCTTTCCGCGCCGGGCAGCGGCCGTTTGAGCTGGCAGACGTTGCAGAGCGGCCTGTTCGGCGGGCAGGCCTCGGTCCCCGCGGGGAGCATCCGCCTGGGTCAGGCTGAGCAGAAGTTCGCCTTGCGTATCCAGGGCATACAACTCGGCGAGATTTTCCGGGTCTATCCGGCGGAGGGCCTGGCCGGCGAAGGCGCCCTGGACGGCGAGCTGCCGCTGATGCTGAACCGCTGGAAGCCCAGCGTCTCCGGCGGCCAGGTCAAGGCCCGCGAGCCCGGTTACCTGCGCTTCCGCTCGGCGAAGATCGAGGCGCTGGGGCGCAGCAACCCGGGGATGAAGCTGGTCGCCGATGCCCTCGACGATTTCCACTACGACGTCCTGCAAAGCAGCGTCGATTATCATGAGAACGGCAAGCTGTTGCTCGGCCTGCGCTTGCAGGGCAGCAACCCGGACCTGGAGAAGGGGCGCCCGGTCAACCTCAACGTCAATCTGGAGGAGGATATCCCGGCACTGCTGACCAGCCTGCAACTGAGCGACCGGGTCAGCGAAACCATTCGCCAACGTGTGCAGGAGCGCATGCAGAAACGCAAGGCTTCGGCGCCATGAGCCATACAGGAGAACCCCCGATGCGCCTCTGCGCTCTATTCGCTGTCCTGCTGCTGGGCAGCCTGACGATGGCCTGCACGCCCACCGTGCAGCTGGCGGCTCCCAGCGAGCCGATCAACATCAATCTCAACGTGAAAATCGAGCACGAGATCTACATCAAGGTCGACAAGGCTCTGGACGGCATCATCAACGAGAACAGCGGCCTGTTCTAAAGGAGCGGATCCATGACAACCCGTAGCAAACTCGGTATCGCCCTGCTGGCCCTCGGCATCAGCCTTTCCGCCATGGCGATGGACCTCGGCCAGGCCATGTCGGCCCTTGGCGGCGCCAAGGCCCAGGGCCTGGTCGGCGAGCAGGCGGACGGCTACCTTGGCGTGGTCAGCAACAGCGGCCAGGCGGCGGACATCGCCGCGCAGATCAATGCCGCGCGGCGTGCCGAATACCAGAAGGTGGCCAACAGCAGCGGCGCTTCGCTGGCCGACGTGGAGGCCATGGCCGGCAAGAAGGCGATGGAGAGAACCCCTGCCGGGCAGTACGTCCAGGTCGGCGGCAAGTGGGTGAAGAAATAGCGCGAAGGCTCCGCGAGCGCTCTGGGACGCTGCTCCGGTCGCAAGGGACGGGCAGTGTCCGCGGAATTTTTCCTGTCGCGAGCGGTTCCTTCAGGGACTCCTGCCGTTTTCCATGGCTTCTGCGACAGGCTTTCCCGAAAAAGCGACTCCCGGCCTGAGTTCGATCATTTAAATATGCGGTATTTTTCCAGTTTTATGGTGGATGCGCCTCGGTAAAACCCCTAATTGTCCGGTTTTTTACCTGAGTAACCGCCTAAAATTGGTGATTATTTCTGCCTGCCTCTTCCTATACTGCGCGCATCTACACGCTCAAAATAACAAACGTCCGCGGTTCCTCCGCGACGTGGGAGGCGACAATGCGAGTTCTGGTCCTTGGCAGCGGTGTCATCGGTACCGCCAGTGCGTATTACCTGGCCCGTGCCGGGTTCGAGGTGGTGGTGGTCGACCGTCAGGACGGTCCCGCGCTGGAAACCAGCTTCGCCAACGCCGGCCAGGTGTCTCCCGGCTACGCTTCGCCCTGGGCAGCCCCGGGCATTCCCCTGAAGGCCATGAAGTGGCTGCTGGAAAAGCACGCGCCGCTGGCCATCAAGCTCACCTCCGATCCCAGCCAGTACGCCTGGATGCTGCAGATGCTGCGCAACTGCACCGCCGAGCGCTACGCCGTGAACAAGGAGCGCATGGTCCGCCTGTCCGAGTACAGCCGCGATTGCCTCGACGAACTGCGCGCCGAGACCGGCATCGCCTACGAGGGCCGCACCCTCGGCACCACCCAACTGTTCCGCACCCAGGCGCAGCTGGACGCCGCCGGCAAGGACATCGCCGTGCTCGAGCGCTCCGGCGTGCCCTACGAGGTTCTCGACCGCGATGGCATCGCCCGCGTAGAGCCGGCCTTGGCCAAGGTCGCCGACAAGCTGGTCGGCGCCTTGCGCCTGCCCAACGACCAGACCGGCGACTGCCAGCTGTTCACCACCCGCCTGGCGGAAATGGCCAAGGGCCTGGGCGTGGAGTTCCGCTTCGGCCAGAACATCGAGCGCCTGGACTTCGCCGGCGACCGCATCAACGGCGTGCTGGTCAACGGCGAATTGCTCACCGCCGACCACTACGTGCTGGCCCTGGGCAGCTACTCGCCGCAACTGCTCAAGCCGCTGGGTATCAAGGCTCCGGTCTATCCGCTGAAGGGTTATTCGCTGACCGTGCCGATCACCAACCCGGAGATGGCGCCGACCTCGACCATCCTCGACGAGACCTACAAGGTGGCGATCACCCGCTTCGACCAGCGCATCCGCGTCGGCGGCATGGCGGAAATCGCCGGCTTCGACCTGTCGCTGAACCCGCGCCGCCGCGAGACCCTGGAAATGATCACCACCGACCTCTATCCCGAGGGCGGCGATATCAGCCAGGCGACCTTCTGGACCGGCCTGCGCCCGGCGACCCCGGATGGCACCCCGATCGTCGGCGCCACCCGCTACCGCAACCTGTTCCTCAATACCGGCCACGGCACCCTGGGTTGGACCATGGCCTGCGGGTCGGGTCGCTACCTGGCCGACCTGATGGCGAAGAAGCGCCCGCAGATCAGTACCGAAGGCCTGGATATTTCCCGCTACAGCAATTCCCCGGAGAACGCCAAGAATGCCCATCCAGCGCCAGCACACTAACGAGCGTATGAGCCAGATCGTCGTCCACAACGGCACCGTCTACCTGGCGGGCCAGGTGGGCGAGGACATGTCCGCGGGCGTCGAGCAGCAGACCCGCGAGACCCTGGCGGCCATCGAGCGTCTGCTGGAAGAGGCCGGCACCGACAAGACTCGGATCCTCTCGGTGACCATCTACCTGAAGGACATCGACGCCGACTTCGAAGGCATGAACCGCGTCTGGGACCAGTGGCTGCCGCGCGGCGTCGCGCCGGCGCGCGCCACCGTCGAAGCCAAGCTCTGCGAGCCGGAGATCCTGGTAGAGATGTCGGTGGTCGCTGCGCTGCCCTGAGTTTTGTCTGGCCCGGCCGGAGAGCCGGGCTTTTTTTCGCCTGATGAAAGGTGCGCGATGCCGCACCTCGCTGAAGAGAGACCCGTCGCCATGCGCCCCGCCCGTGCCCTGATCGACCTGCAAGCCCTTCGTCACAACTATCGGCTGGCCCGCGAGGCCACCGGCGCCCGTGCGCTCGCGGTGATCAAGGCGGACGCATACGGCCACGGCGCGGTGCGCTGTGCCGAAGCGCTGGCGGCCGAGGCCGATGGCTTCGCCGTGGCCTGCATCGAGGAGGGCCTGGAGCTGCGCGAGGCCGGTATCCGCCAGCCGATCCTGCTGCTGGAGGGCTTCTTCGAGGCGTCCGAGCTGGAGCTGATCGTCGCCCACGACTTCTGGTGCGTGGTGCATTGCGCCTGGCAATTGGAGGCGATCGAACGCGCCAGCCTGGCCCGCCCGCTGAACGTCTGGCTGAAGATGGATTCGGGCATGCACCGCGTCGGCTTCTTCCCCGAGGACTTCCGCGCCGCCCACGAGCGCCTGCGGGCCAGCGGCAAGGTGGCGAAGATCGTGATGATGAGTCACTTCTCCCGCGCCGACGAACTGGATTGCCCGCGCACCGAGGAACAGCTCGCCGCCTTCGCGGCCGCTAGCCAGGGCCTGGAAGGCGAGATCAGCCTGCGCAATTCGCCAGCCGTGCTCGGCTGGCCGAAGGTGCCCAGCGATTGGGTACGTCCGGGCATCCTGCTCTACGGAGCCACGCCGTTCGAGCGCGCACATCCGCTGGCCGACCGCTTGCGCCCGGTGATGACCCTGGAATCGAAGGTGATCAGCGTCCGCGACCTGCCGGCCGGCGAACCGGTCGGCTACGGCGCGCGCTACAGCACCGAGCGTAGCCAGCGCATCGGCGTGGTCGCCATGGGCTACGCCGATGGCTATCCGCGCCACGCCGCCGACGGCACCCTTGTGTTCATCGACGGCAAGCCGGGGCGCCTGGTTGGCCGGGTATCGATGGACATGCTCACCGTCGACCTTACCGACCATCCCCAGGCCGGGCTGGGCAGCCGGGTCGAACTATGGGGCCCGAACGTGCCGGTCGGCGCCCTGGCGGCGCAGTTCGGCAGCATTCCCTACCAGCTGCTGTGCAACCTGAAAAGGGTGCCGCGCGTCTATTCCGGGGCTTGAGAAAAACTTTCCGAATTCTTTGCGCAGGCATGTCGACCGATCTGTTGTAAATACTGAACAGTGTTGCCATGATACGGCCGACTTGGGGTCGCCAGCCGTGTGCGGCCTCGTTTTGCCTTGCCTGCCAGAAGAATAAGGAGGACTCCACCCTTGGACGTCGGTGCTCGTCTGCAAACCATCCGAAAGCTCAAAGGTCTTTCCCAGCGCGAACTCGCCAAACGGGCGGGTGTCACCAACAGCACTATCTCGATGATCGAGAAAAACAGCGTGAGCCCTTCCATCAGTTCGCTGAAGAAGGTGCTGGGCGGTATCCCCATGTCCCTGGTGGAGTTCTTCTCCCTGGACCTGGAGCAGGACAGCCATACCCAGGTTGTCTACAAGGCAGACGAACTGATCGACATTTCCAGCGGCGCGGTGTCCATGCGCCTGGTGGGCAAGGCGCACCCGAGCCGGGCGATCGCCTTCCTCGACGAAACCTACCCGCCGGGCTCCGACACCGGCGAGGAAATGCTCAACCACGAAGGCGAGGAGGCCGGCGTGCTGGTCGACGGGCGCCTGGAACTGACCGTCGGCAGCGAGACCTATGTGCTCGAGCGCGGCGACAGCTACTATTTCGAGAGCAACAAGCCGCACCGTTTTCGCAATCCCTACGATGTGCCGGCACGCTTGATCAGTGCCACCACGCCCGCAAATTTCTGACCTGAAGCACAAGACCCCGCCGGGCCCGAAGGGCGCCGGCCGACAAGGGGCATGCGGGGCTGCGACCTAATGCCGCAAGGCTTTGCGAGGGTGTGCAATTGTTTCTGCCGGGCTTTCTTTGCCGTTATACTTGCGCCCGCCCGCGCGGCCCGCAGTGATCGGTATCGTGCCCGGGTGTGATAAGCCACGATGAGGGTGTAAGGGTGAACCTGATTAAAAAAATGCTGGCGGCCCAAGCTGCCGTGTTGGCCCTGTGGGCTGTAAGCGCTCAGGCTACGACCACTGACGATGCGATCGCCAAGCGCCTCGAGCCGGTAGGCAAGGTCTGCGTACAAGGCAAGGAATGCGAAGGCGTCGGCGCCGTCGCGGCAGCCGCCGGTGGCGGCGGTGCGCGTTCCGGCGAAGACATCGTCGGCAAGACCTGCAACACCTGCCACGGCACCGGCCTGCTGGGCGCGCCGAAGGTTGGCGACAAGGCCGAGTGGGGCAAGCGCGCCAAGGAGCAGGGCGGCCTCGATGGCCTGCTGGCCAAGGCGATTTCCGGTATCAACGCCATGCCGCCGAAAGGCACCTGCGCCGATTGCTCGGACGACGAGCTGAAAGCCGCGATCAAGCATATGTCCGGTCTGTAACAACGCCGGAACCGTGTCGCGAAAAGCCGCCTCCTGGCGGCTTTTTCGTATCCGCGGTGCGGGTTTTTCCCGCTGGCGGATCGTCCCGCCGGCAAACAGGGTCCAAACTTCCGGCTACCCATTCGCCGGAGGGCATCGTCTTGAGCCGAACCTGTTCCATCGACGCCGCAGTCGATCACTTGCTGCAGACCATCGAGGGCCCGATTCGCATGGGCCTGCCCCTCGGGCTGGGCAAGCCCAACCGACTGGTCAATGCGTTGTACCAGCGCCTGCGGACCCTGCCGGAGCGCCAACTGACGCTGTATACCGCGCTTTCCCTGGGGCGTCCCGCCGCTGGCGGCGACCTGCAACGGCGTTTCCTCGAGCCTTTCGCCGAACGGGTCTTCGCCGACTACCCGGAGCTGGATTACCTGCACGCCCTGCGCCGCGACGAACTGCCGGCGAACATCCGCGTCGAGGAGTTCTACCTGCAGCCCGGCAGCCTGCTGGACAGCGCGCCGGCGCAGCAGCACTACATCAGTTGCAACTACAGCCACGTCGCCCGCGACATCAATGCCAAGGGCGTCAACGCGGTGGCCCAGCTGGTGGCGCGGCATCCCGAGCGGCCGGGCAAGCTGAGCCTGGCCTGCAACCCGGATATCACCCTGGACCTCCTGCCGATGCTGGAGAAGCGTCGCGCCGCTGACGAGACCATCGTCGCCATCGGCGTGGTCCACGATGACCTGCCCTACCTGCCGGGCGACGCCGAGGTCGAGGAGTCGGTATTCGACCTGCTGATCGACGCGCCGGCGGAAAGCAGCCGGCTGTTCTCCACGCCGAACATGCCGGTCAACCTGCAGGATCACTGTATCGGTCTCCACGCCAGCGCGCTGGTGCGCGACGGCGGCACCCTGCAGATCGGCATCGGCTCGATGGGCGACGCGCTGACCGCCGCCCTGCTGCTGCGCCAGCGCGACAACGCCACCTACCGGGCGTTGATCGACGAGCTGGGTGTGCGTGCGCGCTGGGCCGAGACGATCGAGCGCGACGGTGGCCTGGAGCCGTTCCGCCGGGGGCTTTACGGTTGCAGCGAGATGTTCGTGCCGGGTCTGCTGGCGCTGGCCGAGGCCGGCGTGCTGAGCCGCCGGGTCTACCCCGACGAAGCGCGGCAGCGTGCCGCCGAGCGCGGTGAGGCGCCGGTGGAGGGCGGGGTGTGGCTGCACGGCGGCTTTTTCCTCGGTCCGTTGGCGTTCTACCGGCGCCTGCGCGAGATGTCGCTGGAAGAGCGCGCCGGGATCGGCATGACCGGCATCGGCTTCGTCAACAACCTGTACCGCCAGGAAGAGCTGAAGCGTCTGCAGCGGCGCGACGCGCGCTTCATCAACAGCGCCTTCACCGTGACCCTGCTCGGCGCCGGGGTCGCCGACCAGCTGGAGGACGGCCGGGTGCTCAGTGGCGTCGGCGGGCAGTACAACTTCGTCGCCCAGGCCCACGAGCTGGAGGGCGCACGTTCGATCCTGATGCTGCGTAGCTGGCGCGAATCCGGCGGGGAAGTCAGTTCGAACATCGTCTGGCAGTACGCCCACACCACCATTCCCCGGCACTTGCGTGACATGGTGGTGACCGAGTACGGGATCGCCGACCTGCGCGGCAAGAATGACGCGGAAGTGATCGCCGCGCTGCTGGCCATCGCCGACTCGCGCTTCCAGCAGGCGCTGGCCGAGCAGGCCCAGTCGGCCGGCAAGCTGCCGAAGGATTTCGTCCTGCCCGAACGCTATCGCAACAATACCCCGGAGCGCCTGCAGGCCTTGCACCAGGCCCACGCAGCGGCGCTGCCGGAGTTTCCCCTGGGCAGCGATTTCGACGAGGTCGAGCAGGACCTGCTGCGGGCGCTGGGTTGGCTCAAGCGCAAGCTGAAGCTGAGCGAGATCCTCGAACTGGGCAAGGCGACCCTGGATGCGCCGGAGCCAGAAGCCTACCCGGCGCATCTGCGGCGCATGGACCTGGACGATCCGCAGGGGCTTCGCGAGGAACTCTACCAGCGCTTGCTGCTGGCCGGCCTGCGAGCCAGCCAGGAAGAGCGGGGCTGAGTGGCGCTCAGTCGAGGAACTCGACCTGACCGCCGGCCAGCGATTTCACCCGGGCCAGGGACTCGACCCGGTAGCCTTCGCTTTCCAGCAGGGCGCGGCCATCCTGGAAGGATTTCTCGATGACGATGCCGAGCCCGGCGATGCTCGCGCCGGCCTGGCCGATCAGGTCGATCAGCGCCTTGGCGGCATGGCCGTTGGCGAGGAAGTCGTCGATCACCAGCACGTGGTCGTGGGCGTTCAGGTGCTTGGCCGAGATGGCGATGGTGCTCTCGGTCTGCTTGGTGAAGGAGAACACCTTGGAGATGTACAGGTTGTCCTTCAGGGTCAGCGACTGGTACTTGCGGGCGAAGATCACCGGGACGCCCAGCTCCAGGCCGGCCATGACCGCCGGGGCGATGCCGGAAGCCTCGATGGTGACGATCTTGGTGATGCCCTGGTCGCGGAAGCGCATGGCGAACGCGTGACCGACCTGCTGCATCAGCTGCGGGTCGATCTGGTGGTTGAGAAAGGCGTCGACCTTGAGTACGTGCTCGGAAAGGACGATGCCTTCCGAGCGGATTTTGTCTTTGAGAATGTCCACGGGTGGCTTCCTGCGAAGCGGCTGTCGCTGATGAAGCGCGGCATTGTACCGCCAGCCGGCGCCGCGCGCGACGTTCTCTCGGACGAGCGAACATGATCGAGCGGTCAGGAATCCGCGCCTGCCCGGCGCGGCCCCGTGGCAGGCGGGCCGCGCCGCTGCCGGCTCATTTCAGCAGGTTGTTCACCAGTAGCGTCTCGACGTCCTTGAAGCGCCCGCTGAGCACGGCCTTGGCGGCGTAGAGCGCGGTGTCGGCGACCTGGCCGAACTCGATCTTCGGCGGCATCACCAGCTCCGCAGGGTTGGTATGCACGTCCAGCAGCGCCGGACCGGGCTGGGCGAGGAACTCCTGCACCGCCGCCTCGAGCTCCTCGGAGCGCGTCACCTTGCGTCCGTGGAAGCCGATCACTTCGGCGAGACGGGCGAAGTCCGGGTTGAGCAGGTCGGTGTAGTTGTCCAGCAGGCCCTCGACCTTCTGTTCCAGCTCGACGAAGTTCAGCGAGGCATTGTTCAGCACCACTACCTTGATCGGCAGTTTTTCCTGGATGGCCGTCAGCAGGTCGCCGAGCAGCATGGCCAGGCCGCCGTCGCCGGAGATCGAGATCACCTGGCGCTCGGGGTAGGCCTTCTTCAGTCCCAGCGCCTGGGGCATGGCGTTGGCCATGGTGCCGTGGACCAGGCTGGTGAGGGTGCGGCGCTTGCCGTTGCTGTGGATGTGACGCAACAGCCAGACCATCGCCGAGCCGCCGTCGGCGGTGAACAGGGCGTCCTCGCTGGCGTGCTGGTCGAGCAGGCTGACCAGGTGCTGCGGATGGATCAGCTCGCCCTTGCCGGCTTGCTCCTCTTTTTCCAGCGTCCGCAGCGAGCGCTCGCGGTGCTCCAGGCATTCGTCGAGGAAGCTGCGCTCCTCGCGGGCTTCGAGCAACGGCAAGAGCGCCTCGAGGGTGGGGATCACGTCGCCGACCACGCCGAGATCGATGGGGTGGCGGCGGCCCAGGTGGCTGCCATCGCGGTCGACCTGGATCAGGGTGGCCTTCTGCGGATAGAACTGCGCCCAGGCGAAGTCGGCGCCGAGCAGCAGGAGGGTGTCGCACTCGGTCATCATGTGGAAGCCGGACTCGATCCCGAGCATACCGGTCATGCCCATGTTGAAGGGGTTGTCGTACTCGACGAAGTCCTTGGCCCGCGACGTGTGCGCGATGGGCGCCTTGAGGCGGTCGGCGAGGGCCACCAGCAGGTCGTGGGCGCCCTGGCAGCCGGAGCCGGCGTAGATGCCGATCTTCTTGCCGTGGGCCAGCAGGCGGGCGACGTCCTGCAGTTCGGCGTCGCTGGGGCGCAGCACCGGTTGCGGGAAATGCACCGAGAACGGCAGGTCGTCCTTCACCGTGGCCTGGCTGATGTCGGCCGGCAGGATCACCACCGCTACGCCGCGCCGGTTGAGCGCCGCCTGGCAGGCCAGGGCCACCACCCGGCGCGCCTGTTCCGGGCTGTGCACCTGCTCGCAGAACACCGAGCAGCTGGCGTAGACCGCCTTGAAGTCGACCTCCTGGGGAAACTCCATGCCCAGTTGCGGGGTGACGATCTGGCTGGCGATCAGCACCATCGGCGCGCGGTTGCGCTGGGCCTCGTAGACGCCGTTGATGAAGTGCAGGCTGCCCGGTCCGCAGGAGCCGGCGCAGGCGGTCAGGCGTCCGCTGATGTAGGACTCGGCGCCCGCGGCGAAGGCCGCCGCTTCTTCGTGGCGCACGTGGACCCACTGGATCTGGCTGCGATGGATGGCGTCGGTGACATGGTTGAGGGTGTCGCCGACGATGCCATAGCAATGGCGGACGCCGGCGGCTTCCAGGGTTTCCACGACGATCTCGGCGACTTTCTTGCTCGACATGAAGCTGTCCTCGAATGGAATTCGTTAGCTAGCTAATTTTGGTCGCGCGTGGAGCGGCAAAAGTTCCTCGCCCGAGGCTAGGCATCGGGCAAGACACTTTTGTGAAAATCGAGACAGTCGAGGCGCGGCGGGCTCAGCGCTTGAGCATGGCGCGGATGTCGGCGAGGGCGGCGTTGCCCTTGGCCGCCTTGACCTCTTGCGGGGCGTCTTCCATGCCTTCCCATTCGAGGTCTTCGGGGGGCAGTTCGTCGAGGAAGCGGCTCGGTGAGCAGTCGATGATCTCGCCGTATTGCTTGCGCTTGGCGGCGAAGGTCATCGCCAGGTTCTGCCGCGCGCGGGTGATGCCGACGTAGGCCAGGCGGCGCTCCTCTTCCACCGTGTCGGCCTCGATGCTGGAACGGTGGGGCAGGATCTCTTCCTCCATGCCCATGATGAACACGTAGGGGAACTCCAGCCCCTTCGACGCGTGCAGGGTCATCATCTGCACGCCTTCGGCGCCTTCCTCTTCTTCCTGCTGGCGCTCCAGCATGTCGCGCAGGACCAGCTTGGCGATGGCCTGCTCGATGGTCATGTCGCCTTCCTCGTCGCGCTCGAGGGTGTTCTTCAGTGCCTCGATGAGGAACCAGACGTTGCTCATGCGGAATTCGGCGACCTTGTCGCTGGAGGCGTTCTGCCGCAGCCAGTTCTCGTAGTCGATGTCCATCACCATGCTGCGTAGCACGGCGATCGGCTCGTTCTCCGCGCACTGTCGGCGGATACCGTCCATCCAGCGCTTGAAGCGTTGCAGGCGTTCGTGGAAACGGCTGTCGAGGTGCTCGGCCAGGCCCATCTCGTCGCAGGCGGCGTACATCGAGATCTTGCGCTGGGTGGCGTAGTTGCCGAGCTTCTCCAGGGTCGCCGAACCGATTTCCCGGCGCGGCACGTTGATCACCCTGAGGAAGGCGTTGTCGTCGTCGGGGTTCACCAGCAGGCGGAAGTAGGACATCAGGTCCTTCACTTCCTGGCGCCCGAAGAAGCTGGTGCCGCCAGAGAGCCGATAGGGAATCTGGTGGTGCTGGAGCTTCAGCTCCATCAGCTTGGCCTGGTGGTTGCCACGGTAGAGGATGGCGAACTCGCTGTACGGCCGCTCGGTGCGCAGGTGCAGGGTGAGGATCTCCATGGCGATGCGCTCGGCTTCGGCGTCCTCGTTGCGGCAGCGGATCACCCGGATCGGATCGCCGTGGCCCATCTCGCTCCACAACTGCTTCTCGAATACGTGCGGGTTGTTGGCGATGAGGACGTTCGCGCACTTGAGGATGCGGCTGGTGGAGCGGTAGTTCTGCTCCAGCATCACCACCTTCAGCGAAGGGAAGTCTTCCTTCAGCTGCATGAGGTTTTCCGGGCGCGCGCCGCGCCAGGCGTAGATCGACTGGTCGTCGTCGCCGACCACGGTGAACTGGGCGCGGTCCTTCACCAGCAGCTTGACCAGCAGGTACTGGCTGGCGTTGGTGTCCTGGTACTCGTCCACCAGCATGTAGCGCACCTTGTTCTGCCACTTCTGGAGGACGTCCGGATGTTCCTGGAACAGCTTCACCGGTTGCAGGATCAGGTCGTCGAAGTCCACCGCGTTGTAGGCGCGCAGGGTGCGCTGGTAATGCAGGTAGACGATCGCGGCGGTCTGCTCCTTGGGATTGCGGGCCTTTTCCAGCGCCTCCTCCGGAAGGATCAGGTCGTTCTTCCAGGCACCGATGTAGTTCTTGATCTCGTCGACGCCGTCGTCCCCGGAATACTCCTTCTGCATGATGTCGGTCAGCAGCGCCTTGATGTCCGACTCGTCGAAGATCGAGAAACCGGGCTTGTAGCCGAGCCGTTCGTGTTCCTTGCGGATGATGTTCAGGCCGAGGTTGTGGAAGGTCGAGACGGTCAGGCCCTTGCCCTCGCCGCCGCGCAGCAGGGTGCCGACGCGCTCCTTCATCTCCCGCGCGGCCTTGTTGGTGAAGGTCACGGCGACGATGTACTGGGCGCGGATACCGCACTGCTGGACGAGATAGGCGATCTTGCGGGTGATCACGCTGGTCTTGCCGGAGCCGGCGCCAGCCAGGACCAGCAGGGGACCGCCGACGTAGTTCACGGCTTCTTGCTGCCGGGGATTGAGTCGGGACATAGGAACAGGCCGGAAGAGAGGGTTGAAGCGGGGGCGTATTCTAACAGGCTGGCTGGCATCCGCGAGAATTAGCGTGCAAGCTGTGACCGATCCCGAGATCGTTCACGCCATTTTGCTGTAGATTCCCTACCGCATTAGGATGATGCCGTTCGTTCTTTACGAAGATTCTTAAAACTTTGGAGGTTGCTTGTCAGCGCCCGCAGAACCCTTGCGCCTGCTCCTTCTGGCGGATACGCCGGACTGGGCGCCACTGCTAGGTGAACGCCTGAGAGCGTTGGGGCCTGCCTTTTCGCTGAGCATCGTCACCACCTGGGAGGGCGCGGCCACCCTGTTCGCCGCCGAGCCCCGGGGGCTGCTCCTGGCCACGCCGGCCTGCCTGCCGCTGGGGACTCCCTGTCCCTGGCCGGTGATCCTGCTGTTGCAGCAGGAGCCGGCGCAGGCGCCGGTTGGGGTGGTCGACTGGCTGGCCGCCGAACAGCTCTCCGAGGACAGCCTGCGCCGCTGCCTGCGCTACGCGCGCGAGCGCCTGGGTTTGCAGGCGACCCTGCAACTGCTCGCCGAGCAGGATCCGCTGACCGGCATCGCCAACCGCCAGGGCTTCCAGACCCTGCTCGCGGCGCGCCTCAGCGAATTCGACGGGCGTGGCCTGGTGCTCGGCCACCTCGACCTGGACAACTTCCGTCACGTCAACGATTCCCTCGGCCACCAGGGCGGCGACCGCCTGATCCTGCAGGTGGTCAACCGCCTGCGCGGCTTCATGGAGAACGGCGACAGCCTGGCGCGCCTGGGCAGCGACGAGTTCGCCCTGCTGCTGGACACCCGTCGCGATCCGCAACGCGCCGAGCGGGTCGCCGAACGCATCGTCGAATGCCTCGGCGAGCCCTACTGGATCGATGGCGAGAGCCTGTTGCTGGGTTGCAGCCTGGGACTCGCCCACGCCCGTGCCGACGAAGGCGCCGACCCGCTGATGTGGCATGCGCACATCGCCATGCAGCAGGCCAAGAGCCGCCAGGGTTGCACCTTCCATGTCTTCGACGAACGCATCAACCGTGGCGTGCGCAGCCTCGCCGACCTCGAAGCCGAACTGCGCCGGGCGCTGCGTCGCGACGAGCTGGAGCTGCACTACCAGCCGCGACTGTGCCTGGACAGCGGGCGCATCGTCGGCCTGGAGGCGCTGGTGCGCTGGCGCCACGGCGAGCGGGGCCTGCTCACGCCCAGCGAGTTCGTCCCGCTGGCCGAGGAGAGCGGGCTGATCGTGCCGCTCGGCTACTGGGTCATCGCCCGCGCCCTGCGCGACATGCAGTGGCTCAACGGGCGCGGCCTGGAGCCGTTGCACATGGCGGTGAACCTGTCGTTCCGCCAGTTCCAGGACAGCCAGTTGCTGCCGACCCTGCAACGGTTGATCGAAGAGCACGGCGTCGACGCGCGCTGGCTCGAGTTCGAACTGACCGAGACCGCCGTGATGCGGCGCAGCGACCAGGTGCTGCAGACCATGCAGGCGCTCGGCCAACTGGGCGTGCGCTTTTCGCTGGACGACTTCGGCACCGGTTTCTCGTCCTTCGTCCACCTCAATAGCCTGCCGATCACCCTGTTGAAGATCGACCGCAGCTTCGTCGGCGGCATGGACCAGCGGGCGGAAAACTTCCAACTGGTGCGGGCGATGATCAACCTGGCGCACAACCTCAACCTGGAAGTGGTTGCCGAAGGCGTGGAGACCCTGCGCCAGCAGGAGCAGTTGCGCGATTTCGGTTGCGACCAGGTGCAGGGCTACTGGATCAGTCCGCCGCTGCCGTTGGCGGAACTGGCGCGTTTCCTGGGCATCGGCGAGCGCTCGGCGCACCGCGGCCAGCCGCTCGGCAATTGAGCGCCGACGCCTCGCTGGCCGTGGCTTTCGGCAGCAACCGCGCGGTCTTCCACTCGAAGGCCAGGGTCAGGCCAATGGCCGCGCAGGCCAGGCCGCCGGCCAGCCCCCACCAGACGCCCGCGGCGCCCCAGCCGGCCGCGAACGCCAGCAGGCAGGCCAGCGGCACGCCGACCAGCCAGTAGCAGGCCAGGCCGACCAGGAAGGTGGTGCGGGCGTCCTTGAGACCGCGGATCGCGCCCATGGCGACGTTCTGGGTGCCGTCGAACAGCTCGAACCAGGCGGCGATCGCCAGCAGCGAGACGGCCATCGCGGCCACCTCCCGGTTGGCCGGGGCGTCGCGGTCGAGGAACAGGCCGATGATGGCCTCCGGCATCCACCAGAAGAGCCCGGCGAAGAGCAGCATGCACAGCGCGCCGAAGCCGATGCCGACACGCCCGGCGCGGCGTGCTTCGAGCAGGCGGCCGGCGCCGAAATGCTGGCCGATGCGGTAGGTGGTGGCGTACGACAACCCCACCGGCACCATGAACGCCACGTATACCGCCTGGATGGCGATCTGGTGCGCGGCCAGGGCGTGATCGCCGATGATGCCCATGCACAGGGTGGCGACCGTGAACATCCCCGACTCCACCGCGTAGGTGCCACCGATGGGCAGCCCCAGGCGCAGTATCTCCTCGACCATCGCCCGCTGCGGCCGTCCCAGTCCGCGCAGCAGCGAGTACTCGGCATAGGCCGGCTGCAGGCGGATATACAGGGCCAGCAGCAGCGGCATGCAGTTCATGACGAGGGCGGTGACCAGGCCGATACCGGCCAGGCCCAGGCGCGGCAGGCCGAACAGGCCTTCTATGAAGGAATAGTTGAGAGCCAGGTTGGCCAGCGCGCCGAGCACGCTGATCGCCATCACCGGGCCGGCGCGGTCGATGGCGCTGGTGAAGCCGCGCAGGACCATGAAGGCCATGTAGCCGGGCAGGGCGAATGTCAGGCTGTGGAGGAACTGCATGGCGCCGTCCACCGTCTGCGGCGCCTGGCCGAAGACCAGGAGCAGCGGCCGCAGGTTCCATAGCAGCAGGCCGGCGGCCAGGGCCAGCGCGGCGCCGACCCAGAGTCCGGAGCGAGCGGCCGCGGCGGCGCCAGCGGCGTCGTCGCAGCCGTGACGGATCGCCACCAGGTTGCCGACCGCTGCCACCACGCCGACACAGAACGTCGAGACGAAGGCGTAGCTGACCGCGCCCAGGCCGCCGGCGGCCAGCGCGTCGGGGCCGAGCTTGCCCATCATCACGGTGTCGGTGAAGACCATGGCGACATAGGCCAGCTGGGCGGCGATCAACGGGCCCGCCAGGCGCAGGATGGCTTTGAGTTCGACGAGGGATGGCGAGGACATGGATGAGTAAGGCTCAGGAGGAGATGGTTGCCGCGATGGCCTGTCGGCGTTGAGAATGCGGCTATTCTCGGTGCGACTGGCATGGCTCCACAAAAGGAAAAACAAGATGCCAGGCATGAGTAAAAGTCATGAAAGAGGTAATTCTCCAATGACCCGTCGCCTGCCCCCGCTGTATGCCCTGCGCGCCTTCGAGGCTGCCGCCCGGCACGCCTCTTTCACCCGCGCCGGCGAGGAACTGGCGATAACCCAGAGCGCGGTGAGCCGGCACATCCGTACCCTGGAGGAGCACTTCGGTTGTCGTCTGTTCGAGCGCCATGGCCGCCAGTTGCAGCTGACCGAGCCGGCACGCCTGCTGCTGCCCGGGCTGCGCGACGGCTTCGATGCGCTGGAACGGGCCTGCACCGCCCTGCGTGTGGACGACGCCACCCTGCGCCTGAAGGCGCCTTCCACCCTTACCCTGCGCTGGCTGCTACCGCGCCTGAGCCGCTTCCGCCACCTGAACCCGGATATCGAGGTGCAGCTCACCAGTGCCTGGATGGATGTGGACTCGGTGGACTTCCAGCGCGAGCCTTTTGACTGCGCGGTGTTGCTGGGCAGCGGCCAGTTCAGCCCGGAATGGGAAACGGCAGCGCTGTTCGCCGAATGGCTGGTGCCGGTCTGCGATCCCGACGAGGCCGTGGAGCCCTGGACCCTCCAACGCCTGCGTGACAGCGAGTTGCTGCACCCCACGCCGGATCGTCGCGACTGGCGACGCTGGCTGCAACGGACCGGGCTGGGGGAGGAGGTGTCGCTCAAGGGCGGCCAGGTGTTCGACACGCTGGAACTGGGCATCGTCGCCGCCGCGCGAGGCTATGGCGTGTCCATCGGCGACCTGGTGATGGTCGCCGAGGATGTCGCCCAGGGCCGCATCGGCCTGCCCTGGCCGGTGGCGGTGGCCAGCGGCGAAAGCTATCACCTGGTCTGGCCTCGTGCCCGCAGGGGACAGGAACGCTTCCAGCGATTGCGCGACTTCCTCCTCGCGGAGGTGGCGGCGATGCGTCTGCCCGTCGTCGAGCGGCTGGCGTGACGCCGCCGGACAACTCCTGGCGCTGACGCGACGTTACAGGTCGCTGCCGTCGCTGGGCCGGGCGCAGGGTTTGCGCTAGGGTCGTTGGTCGTTGCCTGTCGGGAGCGGCAGGGGACGGAGCTTCCTTCCAACCGCCCAAAGGAACCCGCCATGACCTTCGCCAAAGGAATACTCGCCGCGCTGGCGCTCGCCGCCGCAGTCGGCCAGGCCAGCGCCACCGAACTCGAGCACTGGCCGGCCCCCGCCGCCAGGCAACTGAATGCACTGATCGAGGCCAACGCGAACAAGGGCGCCTATGCCGTGTTCGACATGGACAACACCAGCTATCGCTACGACCTGGAAGAATCGCTGCTGCCCTATCTGGAAATGAAGGGCGTGCTGACCCGCGACAGGCTCGACCCTTCGCTGAAACTGATCCCGTTCAAGGACCAGGCCGGGCACAAGGAGAGCCTGTTCAGCTACTACTACCGGCTTTGCGAGATCGACGACATGGTCTGCTATCCCTGGGTCGCCCAGGTGTTCTCAGGCTTCACCCTCAGGGAACTGAAGGGCTATGTCGACGAACTGATGGCCTACGGCAAGCCGATCCCCGCCACCTATTACGACGGCGACAAGCTCGCCACGCTCGACGTCGAGCCGCCGCGCGTGTTCAGCGGCCAGCGCGAGCTGTACAACAAGCTGATGGAAAACGGCATCGAGGTCTACGTGATCAGCGCGGCCCATGAGGAACTGGTGCGGATGGTCGCGGCGGACCCCAGGTATGGCTACAACGCCAAGCCGGAGAACGTCATCGGCGTCACCACCCTGCTGAAGAACCGCAAGACCGGCGAGCTGACCACTGCGCGCAAGCAGATCGCCGAGGGCAAGTACGATCCCAAGGCCAACCTCGACCTGGAGGTGACCCCCTACCTGTGGACCCCGGCGACCTGGATGGCCGGCAAGCAGGCTGCGATCCTCACCTACATCGACCGTTGGAAGCGGCCGATCCTGGTCGCCGGCGATACCCCGGACAGCGACGGTTACATGCTGTTCAACGGCACCGCGGAAAACGGCGTGCACCTGTGGGTCAACCGCAAGGCCAAGTACATGGAGCAGATCAACGGCATGATCAAGCAGCATTCCGCCGCACAGGCCAAGGCCGGCCTGCCGGTGACGGCGGACAGGAACTGGGTGATCGTCACTCCGGAGCAGATCCAGTAGGCGAAACGGCGAGGGGCCGGCATTGGCCGGCCCCCGCATCCCTCAGCGCACCACGTGCAGGAAGTGCATGTGCCGCTCGTACTGGTCGAGGATGTCGCCGATCACGCCGTCGCGGCTCCAGCCCATGATGTCGTAGTCCTGGCCGCCTTCCTGGAGATGGACCTCGGCGCGGAAATACTTGCGCGACTCGCTGCTGTCCTCGGTGTCGCGCATCACGAAGCTCGGCGTGGTGAAGGCGCGCGGACGCACCTCGTAGATGAAATCGACCTCGCCGCCGTGGCTGACTTCCAGCCGAACCCGGCCGTCCTCGCCGTCCTGCACCTGGACTTCGTAGCCCTGCTTGCGCAGTTCGGCGGCGACGTCCTCGCAGGCCGGTCGCGCCACATCGGTGATGAAGCGGTTGACGTGGCTGCGCCTTGGGAACATGGCGATGTTGCGCAGGCGGCGCTGCCAACCGTCGCCCTCGCTTGCGCCGCTGCGCGTGGTGGGGCGGGAGAAGGTCAGCGCCTGGTAGCGGATGCCGCGCTTGGTGGCATCCAGGTGCAGCGCCTTGAACAGGCCCCAGATCGACGCCAGGAGCACGATGGAGAATGGCAGCGCGCTGGCGATGGTCGCGGTTTGCAGCGCCTTGAGGCCATCGGCGAGGAGCAGGGCGATGGCCACCACGCCCATCAGCACCGACCAGAATATCCGCTGCCAGAGCGGCGAGTGGTCCTTGCCGCTGGAGGCTAGCATGTCCACCACCAGCGCGCCGGAGTCGGCCGAGGTGACGAAGAACACCACCACCATCAGCACCGCCACCAGCGAGATCACGCTGCCCAGCGGGAAGTGCTCGAGGAAGGCGAACAGCGCCACCGAACTGTCCTGGTTGACCACTTCGGCCAACTGGGTGAAGCCCTCCTGCAGGACCATGTGGATGGCGGTATCGCCGAACACCGTCATCCACAGCAGGGTGAAGCCGGCCGGGACGAACAGCACGCCGCAGACGAACTCGCGGATCGTGCGGCCGCGCGAGATACGGGCGATGAACAGGCCGACGAAGGGCGACCAGGACAGCCACCAGCCCCAGTACAGCAGGGTCCAGCCGCCGATCCAGTCGGTGGGCTCGTAGGCGTACAGGTTGAAGGTCTTGTTGACGATGTCGGACAGGTAGGCCCCGGTGTTCTGCACGTAGGTCTGCAGGAGGAACACGGTCGGCCCGAGGACCAGCACGAAGAGCAGCAGGATCACCGCCAGGCTCAGGTTCAGCTCGGACAGGATGCGGATGCCGCGGTCCAGTCCGCTGGCCACCGAGAGCGTGGCGAGGCCGCAGGTGGCGGCGATCAGGGCGATCTGCACGGTCTGGTTCACCGGCCAGCCGAACAGGTGGTGCAGGCCGCTGTTGATCTGCAGCACGCCGTAGCCGAGCGAAGTCGCCACGCCGAACACGGTGCCGATGATCGCGAAGATATCCACCGCGTGGCCGATGGGGCCGTAGATACGTTCGCCGATCAGCGGATACAGCGCCGAGCGCAGGGTCAGCGGCAGGCCGTGGCGATAGCTGAAGAAGGCCAGGATCAGCGCGACGATGGCGTAGATCGCCCAGGCATGCAGGCCCCAGTGGAAGAAGGTCAGCTTCATCTCTTCCTTCGCCGCCTGCACGGTATTCGGCTCGCCTACCGGTGGGGTGGTGAAGTGCATCACCGGTTCGGCAACGCCGAAGAACATCAGACCGATGCCCATGCCGGCGGAGAACAGCATGGCGAACCAGGTGGTGTTGCGGTAGTCGGGACGACTGTGGTCGGGGCCGAGCTTGATGTCGCCGTAGCGGCTGACGGCGAGGAACACCACGCTGATCAGGATCAGCGCCACGGCCAGTACGTAGAACCAGCTGGCGTTGGTGATGATCCATTGCTGGACGTGGTTGAACAGCGATTGCGCTTCTTCCTGGAGGAGGACGGTAAACAGCACCAGGGCCAGGATCAGGGCGGCGGAGGTATAGAAGACCGGAGGATTCAGGGTGCTCCGGGGGGTAGTGGGTGTCTCCATGTAAGCTAGCTCTCCTTGTGATCGGATTGCCCGCCGAAGGCGGAAGACGAAACAGCCTAACACATCGTGATAGCTAATTTGATTCGAAAAGCCTTAATCGATAGCTTTGCTGAATTATTACGCTTCACGTGGAGGTCATTGCCCGATACTGCAGGGCTTCCGCCAGGTGCCGGCGTTCGATGGCATCGATGCGCTCCAGGTCGGCCAGCGTCCGGGCCACCTTGAGTATGCGATGCAAGGCGCGCAAGGAAAGTTCCAGGCGCTCTCCGGCAGCCTCCAGCCAGCGGCGGTCCGCTTCGGCGAGTGCACAATTGCGGTGCATCGCCTGGAGATCGAGATGGGCATTGGCGCAGCCCTGGCGGGCCAGTTGCCGTTGCCGTGCGGCGCCCACCCGTTCGCTGACCTCGGCGGTAGCGGTTTCGCCGTGTCCTGGCTGCAGGCTGGTGCTTTCGCGGAGCACGCTGACGTGCAGGTCGATGCGATCGAGCAGCGGTCCGGACAGCTTGCCCCGGTAGCGCTGGACCTGTTCCGGGGTGCAGCGGCAGCGGCCACTGGGATCGCCGAGGTAGCCACAGGGACAGGGATTCATCGCCGCCACCAGTTGGAAGCGCGCCGGGAAACGTACCCGGCCGTTGGCCCGGGCAATGACGATCTCGCCGCTTTCCAGCGGCTCGCGCAGGACCTCCAGGACCTTGCGCTCGAACTCCGGCAGTTCGTCGAGGAACAGCACGCCCTGGTGCGCCAGGGTGATCTCGCCCGGCTGCGGGCGGCTGCCGCCGCCGACCAGGGCCGGCGCGGAGGCGGAGTGGTGCGGCTGGCGGAACGGTCGCTGCGGCCAGTGCCTGAGGGGGACGTGGCTGGCCACCGAATGGATCGCCGCGACCTCCAGGGCTTCGTCCTCGTCGAGCGCCGGCAGCAGGCCGGGCAGGCGGCTGGCCAGGAGGGTCTTGCCGGTGCCCGGCGGGCCGCTGAGCAACAGGTTGTGCGCGCCGGCGGCGGCTACCAGCAGGGCGCGCTTGGCGGCGGCCTGGCCCTGGACCTCGGCCAGGTCTGGATAAGGGAAGGGCGCGCGGAGCAGGCCGCGGGCCTGGTAGGGCGGCAGCGGGGCCTGGCCGGAGAGGTGTCCGGCGATCTCCAGCAGGTGGTCCACGGCGAACACCGTCAGCCCGCTGGCCAGGCTGGCCTCTTCGGCATTTTCCTTCGGTACCACCAGAACGCGCCTTGCGTCGCGCGCCGCCAGCGCGGCCGGCAATACGCCTCGCACTGGCCGGATCGCCCCGGACAGGGCCAGTTCGCCGAGGCACTCCAGGCCGTCGAGGGCGGTGCCGGGCAACTGGCCGCTGGCGGCGAGGATGCCGAGTGCGATGGCCAGGTCGAAGCGACCGCCGTCCTTGGGTAGGTCGGCGGGGGCGAGGTTGAGGGTGATGCGCCGCGCGGGGAAGTCGAAACCGGCATTGAGCAGGGCGCTGCGCACGCGGTCCTTGCTCTCGCGCACCGCGGTTTCCGGCAGGCCGACCAGGGTCAGCGAAGGCAGGCCGTTGGCCAGGTGCGCCTCGACGCTGACGCAGGGGGCTTCGACGCCGACCTGGGCTCGGCTGTGGACAATCGCCAGGGACATGGATCGCTCCTTGATCTCACGCCGCTCGCAGGGGGGAGGATCAGTCGGCGGGCGGCGTCAGCTTGCTTTCGAGTTCCGCCACCTTGGCCTCCAGGGCTTCCAGCCGTGCGCGAGTGCGGGCGAGGACCAGCATCTGGCTGTCGAACTCCTCGCGGCTGACCAGGTCGAGCTTGCTGAAGGCGCTCTGCATCAGGGCGCGGAACTGCGACTCCAGCTCGGCCTTGGGCAACGGCGATTCGCCGGCGAACAGGCGGCTGGCTTGTTGGCTGAGGGCTTCGAAGACGGCTTTGGGCGGCAGCATGGCGAGGGTTCCGGTAACGAGTGGGCGGCAGTCTAGCACGATGTCGGCGGCGCTCGCGGGAGGGCCATTGCACACTTTTTGCGCAACTGTCGGAGCGCGTCTGCGCCTATTTGGTGCGCCGCCCGGAGCCCGGCGTTCCGCACTATCCCCGGGTTGGCGGCTAAGAGCTTGAAATCCGGCGGATTTGCCGGAGCTGGCAAGCTTTCTGCTTTGGCCGGGGTGAGGCGTGCACTGAAGCAGTACCGGTGCGGCAGATGAGGCGGTTGCGGGAGGCCGGCAGGTTGCGGCATCGAACGGCCGCAGCAGGGCCAGGTCGGGGCGGAGGGTCCCGATCATGCTTCCCAGAGGGACCGGCGCGTTACAAAGCCAGACACTGCGCTTAGACTGTCCTCGGGTTCGTTTTCCTGGGGCGAGTCCACCAAACACGGGAGAGAGTTTCATGAAGCTAGTCACTGCCATCATCAAGCCGTTCAAGTTGGACGACGTCCGCGAGTCGTTGTCCGAGATCGGTGTGCAGGGCATCACGGTGACCGAGGTCAAGGGTTTCGGCCGGCAAAAGGGCCACACCGAGCTGTATCGCGGCGCCGAGTACGTCGTCGACTTCCTGCCCAAGGTGAAGATCGACGTGGCGATCGCCGACGACCAGCTGGACCGCGTCATCGAGGCGATCACCAAGGCGGCCAATACCGGCAAGATCGGTGACGGCAAGATCTTCGTGGTGAACCTGGAACAGGCCATCCGCATCCGTACCGGCGAAACCGATACCGACGCGATCTAAGCCCAACCGAACCCCCAAAAGCCCCAGGAGAATACCAACATGACTCTGCGTAAGATCGCAGGGCTAGGAGCCCTATTGTCCCTCGCTTTGCCGGGCGTCGCCCTGGCCGCCGAGGAGCCCGTCCTGAACAGCGGCGACACCGCCTGGATGCTGATCTCCACTGCGCTCGTCCTGCTCATGACCATCCCCGGCCTGGCGCTGTTCTACGGCGGCATGGTGCGAGCGAAGAACGTGCTGTCGATCATGATGCAGTGCTTCGCCATCACCGGCCTGATCACCATTCTCTGGGTGGTCTATGGCTACAGCCTGGCGTTCGATACCACCGGGATGGAGAAGGGCGTCCTCAACTTCAATTCCTTCGTCGGCGGACTGGACAAGGCCTTCCTCAGCGGTCTCACCGCCGACGGGCTGACTTCCGCCACCGCGCTGTTCCCGGAAAGCGTGTTCATCACCTTCCAGATGACCTTCGCGATCATCACTCCGGCGCTGATCGTCGGCGCCTTCGCCGAGCGCATGAAGTTCTCGGCGATGCTGATCTTCATGGCGGTCTGGTTCACCGTGGTCTACGCGCCGATCGCGCACATGGTCTGGAGCGGTGACGGCGCCCTGATGTGGGACTGGGGCGTGCTGGACTTCGCCGGCGGCACCGTGGTGCACATCAACGCCGGTATCGCCGGCCTGGTCGCCTGCCTGGTGCTGGGCAAGCGCAAGGGCTACCCGACCACGCCGATGGCGCCGCACAACCTCGGCTACACCTTGGTCGGGGCGGCCATGCTGTGGATCGGCTGGTTCGGTTTCAACGCCGGTTCCGCCGCCGCCGCCAACGGCACCGCCGGGATGGCCATGCTGGTGACCCAGATCGCCACCGCCGCCGCGGCCCTGGCCTGGATGTTCGCCGAGTGGATCACCCACGGCAAGCCGAGCGCCCTGGGCATCGCGTCCGGTGTGGTCGCCGGTCTGGTGGCCATCACCCCGGCCGCCGGCACCGCCGGTCCGATGGGCGCGCTGGTGATCGGCCTGGCCTCCGGGGTGATCTGTTTCTTCGCCGCCACCAGTCTCAAGCGCGCGCTGAAATACGACGATTCCCTCGACGCCTTCGGCGTACATGCGGTCGGCGGTATCGTCGGCGCGCTGCTCACCGGGATTTTCGCGGCGCCGTCGCTGGGCGGCTTCGGCAGCGTGGAGGACATCGGCGCGCAGTTCTTCGTGCAATTCAAGGGCGTGGTCTTCACCGTGGTCTACACCGCCGTGGTGACCTTCGTGATCCTCAAGGTGCTGGACCTGGTCATGGGCCTGCGGGTCACCGAGGAAGAGGAAGCGGTCGGCCTCGACCTGGCGCTGCACAACGAGCGCGGCTACAACCTGTAATACCTGCCGGCGCCCGGCTTTCCGCCGGGCGTCGGTTTGCCTCCCGCGCTCGCCTTCGCCGAACGCCATGCCCTTGTGCGTCGAAAGTCCTGGGCGCTTCCCGCGACTGCCACCACCTTTCCGCAACCGGTCTTTCAGTGACTGCCAGCGGACTGCGCCACCATCAGCTTTCACAGGTCTGCCTCTTACGCTCTTTGCTTTTTCAAATGCCGCGCTAGAATGCGCGGCGCGACGGATCGGAGCCGATTTGGAACAGCAGCATGTGGCAGCAGACCCTGATCACCTTGCGCCCGCGTCCGCGGGGCTTTCACCTCGTCACCGAGGAGATACTCGACGCCTTGCCGGAGCTTCGGCGGTGCCGGGTCGGCCTGCTGCACCTGCTTTTGCAACATACGTCGGCTTCACTGACCCTGAATGAAAATGCCGATCCTGCCGTACGCCGGGATTTCGAGCGTTTTTTCGAGCGGCTGGCGCCACGCGGCGAAGTCGGCTATGAACACAACGACGAAGGTCCGGACGACCTTCCGGCGCATTTCAAGGCCAGCCTGCTGGGCTGCCAACTGACCCTGCCGATACAGTCGGGAGGGTTGGCACTGGGCACCTGGCAGGGGATCTATCTCGGTGAACACCGGGACAGGGGCGGGGCACGGCGCGTGCTCGCCACCTGGCAGGGCGAGTCAGTATGAATTTTTTCCGGCGGCGCTCATCAAAACGCGCGGCTGGGCTATAACTAACCTGCTTTTGCAGCACCGAGAGGTTGACCATGAGCGAAGAAGAACTGGAACAGGACGAGCTGGACGGCGCTGACGAGGACGACGGCGAAGAGCTGGCCGCGGCCGACGACGGCGAAGCGGACAGCGGCGACGGCGACGAGGCCCCCGCCCCCGGGAAGAAGGCGAAAGCCGCCGTGGTGGAAGAGGAGCTGCCCTCGGTCGAAGCCAAGCAGAAAGAGCGTGACGCCCTCGCCAAGGCGATGGAGGAGTTCCTTTCCCGCGGTGGAAAGGTGCAGGAGATCGAACCCAACGTGGTGGCCGATCCGCCGAAGAAGCCGGACAGCAAGTACGGCAGCCGCCCCATCTGATTTCGCGCCATCCCAAGGCCCGCCTCCCGCAAGGGATGGCGGGCCTTGTGCTATGGCGCCGGTCACTTTGACAGGCCGCCGCATCCCGGTTGGCGAGCCGATCTTTCGCCTGTTCAGGCACGGCTGGCGACGGGCCAAGGCCTTTTCCTTTCCGGTGGCAGCGCTACCGTTCCACATCGTCAACCGAAGCTGCTTGCCATCCAGGCGCTCCAAGCGGCGTCCGGGGTTGCCGGAGAGCGAGCTGTAGAGCTTGCTTAAGAATTTTCCTAGCGATTCTTAGGCGGATTCGCGGAGCCGTGTAGGTCCTGTCTTATGGCTCCTTTCCAGGTGTTCTGAAAAGATTATCCACCCATCAAGTTCACTCCGGTTCCGGCGGATTTTCCCGGACATGCCGGACACATCGGTTGTCATCCCATGGAGTTCAAGACGTTCCGTCGAACCCTGCTGCTTGCGGCAGTCCTGTTCGTTCCCGCCGGCACCAGCATGGCTGCCAATCTGTACGCTTTCGGCGGCCGCGATATCGCCGTGCCCTCGATCCTTCCCGAGGGAAGTGTCATGTCGCGCTACACGTTCACTCCCATGCAACTGTGCGGCAAGCCCAGCTGCGATCTCATCGGCGTCTCTCTGTACAACAAGGGAAGTGTCTGGGACCCGATCGATGGTCCGGACCTGAATACCAACGTGCCGGGCCTCTCGGTGCGCCTGCTGCTGGATGGCATACCGGCGAGCAGCCGTTTCAAGGGCACTTTTTCGCAAATCGCGGAGATCCAGTTGTTCCGCAACTCGACGCCGCTCTCCGACGGCCAGTTCGCGAGCGGAGCCTTCAACTCGTACTTCCTCATTACCTACAAGGACGGGCTTATTGCGTCTGGCACCTCCTCCATCAGGTTGACCGGGAGCGTCACCACGATCAATGCGACCTGCCAGGTCGCCGACCAGACCGTGAAGCTGCAGTCGATCGCTGCCGCCCGGCTGAACGGCGTCGGCACCTACGCGGCCGTTACCCCGTTCAATCTCGTAGTGGCCGGCTGTCCTCGCGGGTACAACCGCGTCGGCTACAGCCTTCAAGCGGTGGGGGGCGCGGTGGCCGAAGGCTCGGGTGTGCTGCCGCGCCTGGCGGGCAGCACCGCGACCGGCGTATCGATCCGGGTCACCGACGAGGCCGGCGTGCCGCTACGGATGGGACTCTCGTTGCCGGTGACCGCGTATGACAAGAACACCGGCGGGGCGTACTGGATCCCGATGAAAGCGTCCTATGTGCAGACCGCCGAGAAAATCACGCCCGGCTCGGTCCTGGCCGCGATGGTGATCCTGCTCGACTACCAGTGAGGCAGGGGAGGGCAAGAGCGCGCCTCACCCGAACGCCTCGAAGAACGCCAGGGCCCGCGGGTCGCTGGCATAGGCGATGTTGATACGCAGCCAGTCGCTCTCCTCGCCTTCCGGGCTGAAGCCGCTGCCCGGCGACAGCAGCACGTCCAGGCGTGTCGCCACGGCCTGCAATTCGGCGAACGGGTAGTCGCCGATACGGGCCCAGACGAACATCCCGCCGACCGGTTCGGCGAACACCTCCCAGCCGTTGTCCCCAAGCACCCGCAGGGTCGCCGCCATCTGCCGGGTCAGGCGCTGGCGCAGGCGTTGCACCAGCTTGCGGTAACTGCCGTTGGCGAGCATGGTCGAGACCACGCATTCGGCGAAGCGCTGGCTGCCGATGCTGGTGTACATCTTCACATCCGCCAGGCGCCGGATCAGCTCGGGGCCGGCGATCAGGTAGCCGACCCGTAGCGAGCAACTGAGGGTCTTCGAAAAGCTCGCCAGGTAGATCACCCGGCGCAGCGAATCGAGGGTTGCCAGGCGGGTGCTGGGGCCGTTCTGGAAGTCGGCGTAGATGTCATCCTCGACGATGTGGAAATCATGCTGCTCGGCCAGTTGCAGCACGCGGTGGGCCACTGAGGGGCTGAGGCTGGTGCCGGTGGGGTTGTGGTACATGCTGTTGGTGAAAAGGAACTTCGGCTTGTGCGCGCGGAGGATCGTCTCCAGCGCGGCGGTGTCCGGGCCGTGGCGGGTGCGCGGCACGCCGAGCATCTTCACCCCGTGGAACTTCAGCAGGTTGAACAGGTTGTAGTAGCCGGGGTTCTCCACCACCACCACGTCGCCCGGCTTGAGCAGCGTGCGTACCAACAGGTCGAGGGCATGGCTGGCGCCGGTGGTGGTGAGGATCTGCTCCGGGTCGACATGGATATCGATCAGCCGCAGGCGTTTCTGGATGTGCTGGCGCAGCGCCGGCAGGCCCAGCGGAGTGCTGTAGTCGAACAGCCCGGCGAGTTCGCTGCGGGCGACCTGGCGGATCGCGTAGCTGAGTTCCTCGACTTCCCGCCAACTGTCCGGAATCCAGCCGCAGCCGAGCTTGAGTTTCGTCGAGCTGCCGCTGAACTGGCCCCATGCGTTTTCCGCGCCTTCGTGCCATTCGCTGTCGAGGTCGGTAGTGGCGGCGGGCGCCTCGGCGACGAAGAACCCCGAGCCGTGCCGCGATTCCAGCATCCCCAGGGCGACCAGGCGGTCGTAGGCCTCGATCACGCTGGACTGGCTGAGCTGGTTTTCCCTGGCCAACTGGCGTATCGACGGAATCCGCGTGCCGGCGCGGACGCGATTGCCGCGGATCCAGCCGCTGACCCCTGCGACGATCTGCTGCACCAGCGGCTCGCTGGCATTGCGGTCGATCCGGAGGTGCATGTCTGACTCACTGTTCGGTTTTTTCAGGCGAACAGTTAAGCACAAATCCGAACAGCTGTTACTTGTTCCGTAGCGCCGCCGCGCCGGATAGTCGACGCCTCTTCTCGCGGGCTAGCCAATGCCCACCGCTCTGCCGCGGCAGGCCCTTGAACGGAGAAACGCATGAGCAATACCCGTCGCCACGCCGCATGCCTGGCCTTCGGCCTGTGCCTGATCACCTTGGCGGTGAACCTCCAGGCGCCGCTGTACACCGCCTACGCGGAGCTTTCCGGCTACGGCGCGGCAGCTACCGCCAGCGCTTTCTCCGGCTATGTGCTCGGCGTACTGCCGGTGCTGCTGGTACTCGGCGGGTTGTCCGATCGGATCGGGCGCAAGCCGCCGATCGTCGTCGCGCTGCTGCTGTCGATGGTGGCCACCCTGGTGATGGCGCTCTGGCCGCGCCTGGAGGCGCTCGGCGTGGCGCGCCTGTTGCTCGGCGTCGGCACGGCCCTGGCATCGGCCACCGGGACGGCCTACATGAGCGAACTGATCGCGGGCGGGGATTCCCGCACCTCGGCCAACTGGGTGACCGCCAGCACCTCGCTCGGCTTCGGCCTCGGCGCGGCACTGACCAGTCTGTTCCTGCTGTTCCGGGAGAGCCTGGTGCCCGGCAGCTTCTGGGTCCAGTTGGGACTGGCCTGCGTGGCCCTGGCGGCGGTGGCGGGCCTGCCGGACGAGGCGCCGCGCGGGCGCGATACGCCGATGCTGCGGCTGCCGTTCTTTCCCGCCGGCAGCCTGCCGTACGGTCTCTCGATCCTGCTGGCATGGGCCACTGTGGGTCTGGTCATCGCGGTCCTGCCTTCGCTGCTGGCGGCCCACGGGCTGGCGCGCTGGTCGGGCTTCTCGACCTTCACCGTGATCAGCTGCGGCCTGCTGTTCCAGCCGCTGGCGCGGCGGATGGCGCCGGCCTCGGCGACCTGCCTGGGGTTGGTGATCCTGCCGCCGAGCTATGCCCTGCTGGCCTGGGGCGCGATCCACGGCTCATTGGCTGCGGTGCTGTTCGGTGCGCTGGGCGCGAGCAGTTCCTGCTACGGCTTCACCTACCTGGGCGGGCTGTCGGCGGTGAATGTCCTGGCCGGTGCGGAAAAGCCGCGGGCCAGCGCGGGCTACTTCCTGTTGGCCTACCTCGGCTTCAGCCTGCCGGTGATCTTCACCGGGTTGATCGCGGATCGCTTCGGTGCGTCGACGGCGTTGCTGCTTTTCGGCGTGTCGCTGACGTTGGCTGCCGTTGCGGTGGCGTTTTCCATCTTGCGCGGGGTCGGGCGCTTAAAGGCCAGCGCTTCGCGTGCCTAGGCGCTACCCGCGACCGGGGGCCCGGTCCGTCATTGCAGGCGGGCGAGCAGGGCCGGCAGCTCGGCGAGGCTGCGGATCTCCGCGCTCGGCTCTTCCTCCCCGGCCCAGGGCTTGCCGTTTGGGTTGAACCAGATGGCACGCATGCCGGCGCGGCGCGCTCCGGCGATGTCGTCGCTGGGGTGGTCGCCGATGTGTACCGCTGCCGAGGCCTCGACGCCGGCGCGCTTCAGGGCTTCGCGGAATGGCGTCGGGTCGGGCTTGCCGACGCCCAGTTCCTCGGCGCAGAGGGCGAACCGGAAGTAGTCGGCCAGGCCCAGGCGGCGCACGTCGGCGTTGCCGTTGGTGAGCACGCCGAGGGTGAAGCGGTCGGCGAGGATCTCCAGGGTCGGGTGGACCTCGGGAAACAGAGTGACCCGGTGGCGCGCTTCGAGGAATACCTGGAAACCGGCCTCAGCCAGGCTTTCCGCCTCCGCCTGTGGATAACCGGCGTCGAGCAGGGCATGGAACAGGATGCGCCGGCGCAGCTCGCTGAGACGGTGGCGCAGCATCGGTTCGCGATCCAGCAGGCGGGTGCGGATCGCCCACAGGTGCTCGATGGGCACCGGACCCAGGCGCGCCGCGTTGCTCGCCAGCCATTCGCGGAGCAGGGCCTCGGCGTTGTTCATCACCGGGGCGACGTCCCACAGGGTGTCGTCGAGGTCGAAGGTGATCAGTCGCAGGCTGCTCATGGGTCGTTGCCTCCATCGGCGTTGCCCTTGCGCTTGGCGCGGGGATGGGCGCGGTCGTAGACCGAGGCCAGGTGCTGGAAGTCCAGGTGGGTATAGATCTGGGTCGTGGCGATGTCGGCGTGGCCGAGCAGTTCCTGCACGGCGCGCAGGTCGCCGGACGACTCCAGCAGATGGCTGGCGAAGGAGTGCCGCAGCATGTGCGGGTGCAGGTGCTGGCCCAGCTCGCGGACGCCGGCCTGGCGCACTCGCAGTTGGATCGCCCGTGGCGTCAGGCGCTTGCCGCCGCGGCCGATGAACACCGCTCCGTCTTCCGGAGCGGCCTGGGCGCGCAGCGGCAGCCAGGCTTCGAGCGCCTGGCGCGCGGCCTTGCCGACCGGCAGCTCGCGGACCTTGTTGCCCTTGCCGCGCACTCGCACCAGGCCTTCCTTGAGGTCCAGCCATTCGAGATCGAGGCCGACCAGTTCCGAGAGGCGCAGCCCGGAGGAATAGAACAGCTCCAGCAGGGCCTGGTCGCGGCGGGCGATGAAGTCATCCTCCACGGCACCGTCGAGCAATTGCAGGGCGCGGTCGGCGTCGAGGGTCCTGGGCAGCTTGCGCGGACTCTTTGGCGCGCTCAGGCCGTTGGCAGGGTCGTGCCGGCAGCGCCCTTCGCGTAGCAGGTACTGGTAGAGGCCGCGCGTCGCCGAGAGCAGCCGTGCCAGGCTGCGGCTGGATTGGCCCTGCTGGTGCAGGCGGGCGACGAAGGTGCGCAGGCTGCGGGTGTCGAGGGCGTTCCAGTCGGAGAGCCCGGCCTTTTCGGCGAGGGCGAGGATCTTCAGCAGGTCGCGGCGGTAGCCGTCGAGGGTGTGCGCGGAGACCTGGCGCTCGCTGCGCAGATGTTCGAGGAAGGCATCCAGGTCGGCGCGCATCTCGGACCGCCCGCCGCGCTCAGCGGACCGAGCGCAGCGGCGAGGAGAAACGCGGCAGCACGCGGGCCAGGACCTCGGCGACGTAGCCGAGGAACAGGGTGCCGAGGGAACTCTTGTAATGCTGCGGATCGGGACTGCCGATGGCGAGCACGCCGTGCAGGCCCTGGAAACTCAGGGAGACCACCGCTGCGGAGCCGATCTCGTCGCGGTCGCTCTCGCCGAAGAGAAACGCCAGTTCGTGCGGACGCAGCACGCCGCAGACGGTCTTGCCGCCGGAGAGCAGGCCGCCGATGGCCTGGTGCGCCTCCGCGCTGCTCACCGAGCGGCCCACCGAGACGCTACTGTCGCTGAACAGGATCAGGCTCACGTAGGGCACCTGGAACTCGTGGCGCAGGCTGTCTTCGACGGTACTGACCACGTCTTCCAGGCTGGTGGCGTCGAGCAGGTCGAGGACCAGGCGGCGGGTCTTGTCGAACAGGCGGTCGTTCTCGCGGGCCACGTCCATCAGTTGCGAGAGCCGGTGGCGCATCTCGATGTTGCGCTCGCGCAGCAGGCGTACCTGGCGCTCCACCAGCGACACTGCGTCGCCGGGCTGGTGTGGGATGCGCAACTCGGGGATCAGCTCGTCATGCTCGACGAAGAACTCCGGGTGCTGGCTCAGATAGGCGGCCACCTGCTCGGCGTCCAGCGCTGCTGTCGGTTCCTGGCTTTTCTCGGTCATAAGCGTCTCGGTTCTCGCGGGCGACGGCCCTTACAGGCGGACCTGGCCTTCATACACGCGGACGGCAGGCCCGGTCATCATAACGGGCTGGCCGGGACCTGCCCACTCGATGTGCAGGCGGCCGCCGGGGAGGTCGATCTGCACCGGCGATTGCAGCCAGCCCTGGCGAATCCCGGCAACCGCCGCGGCGCAGGCGCCGGTGCCGCAGGCTTGGGTCTCGCCGACGCCGCGCTCCCAGACGCGCAGGCGCGCATGGTGCGGATCGAGCACCTGGAGGAAGCCGATGTTGGCCTTCTTCGGGAAGCGCGGATGGACTTCCAGTTGCGGACCGAGGCTGTGTACCGGTGCGCTGTCGACGTTCTCGACGCGCAGCACGCCATGGGGATTGCCCATGGATACCGCGGCCAGTTCGACGCGCTGGCCATTCACCTCTATCTCATAGGACAAGGCTTCGCGCTCGGCCTGGAACGGTATCTCGGCCGGGGCCAGGCGCGGCGGACCCATGTCCACCGTGACCTGGCCGTCCGGGCGGATATTCAGCTCGATGATGCCGCCCTTGGTTTCTACGCGGATGCTCTTCTTCACCGTCAGGCGCTTGTCCTGAACGAAGCGGGCGAAGCAGCGAGCGCCGTTGCCGCACTGCTCGACCTCGGAGCCGTCGGCGTTGAAGATCCGGTAGCGGAAGTCGACGTCGGGGCTGCTCGGGGCTTCGACGATCAGCAACTGGTCGAAGCCGATTCCGGTGTTGCGGTCGCCCCAGAGCTTGACGTGCTTGGGCTGCACATGGGCGTGCTGGCTGACCAGGTCGAGGACCATGAAGTCGTTGCCCAGGCCATGCATCTTGGTGAAGCGCAAAAGCATGGTCTGGGCCTCACTGCGGCAGCAGGCTTTCGCCGGCGTAGAGCTCTTGGACGGTCTCGCGGCGACGGACCTCGTGGGTCTGCTCGCCATCCACCAGCACCTCGGCGGCGCGGCCGCGGGTGTTGTAGTTCGAGCTCATGACGAAGCCGTAGGCGCCGGCCGAGCGCACCGCCAGGAGGTCGCCTTCGGCGAGCGCCAGGTCGCGATCCTTGGCGAGGAAGTCACCGGTCTCGCAGATCGGCCCGACCAGGTCGTAGCGGCGCGGCGCGGCGTCGCGCGGGCGTACCGCCTGCACGTCCATCCAGGCCTGGTAGAGAGCCGGGCGGATCAGGTCGTTCATCGCCGCGTCGACGATGGCGAAATCCTTGTGCTCGGTGTGCTTGAGGTACTCGACACGGGTCAGCAGCACGCCGGCGTTGGCGACGATGGACCGGCCCGGCTCGAACACCAGGGTCAGGTCGCGGCCGTGCAGGCGCTCGCGGATGGCGCGGATGTAGTCGCCGGCCAGCGGCGGCTGTTCGTCGCGGTAGCGCACCCCGAGGCCACCACCGAGGTCCAGGTGGCGAATGCCGATGCCTTTGCCGGCCAGGCGGTCGACCAGCCCGAGCAGGCGCTCGAGGGCGTCGAGGAAGGGCTCCAGCTGGGTCAACTGCGAGCCGATGTGGCAGTCGACGCCGATCACCTCCAGGTGGTCAAGCTCGGCGGCGCGGGCGTAGACCGCCTCGGCCTCGTCGATGGCGATGCCGAACTTGTTCTCTTTCAGGCCGGTGGAGATATAGGGGTGGGTCTGGGCGTCGACGTCCGGGTTGACCCGCAGCGATACCGGCGCTTTCACGCCGAGTTCCGCAGCTACCCGTTGCAGGCGCTCCAGCTCTTCGCCGGACTCGACGTTGAAGCAGTGCACGCCGACTTCCAGGGCGCGGCGCATGTCGTCGCGGGTCTTGCCGACGCCGGAGAACACCACCTTGGCCGGATCGCCGCCGGCGGCCAGGACACGCTCCAGCTCACCGCGGGAAACGATGTCGAAACCGGCGCCGAGGCGCGCCAGCACATTCAGCACCCCGAGGTTGGAGTTGGCCTTGACCGCGAAGCAGACCAGATGCGGCATGCCGGCGAGGGCATCGGCATAGGCGCGGTACTGGGCCTCGATGTGTGCGCGGGAATAGACGTAGGTGGGCGTGCCGAAACGCTCGGCGATGCGGGAAAGCGCCACCCCTTCCGCGAACAGCTCACCGTCGCGGTAACTGAATGTGTCCATGGGCGCTCTCTCAGAAACCGTAGCGGTCTTTGCTGTGTTCTTTCTTGGCTTTTTCGTCGTCCGGCAGGTACAGCGGGCCTTTCTGGCCGCAGGCGGCGATGGAGCCGGCGAGGAGGGCGAGCGCGACGAAGGACAGGAACAGCCGCTTCATGACGGAATCCTTGTAGAAAACGTGAATTGTTCCGGAGTATACCGACCCCCCGGCGCCTTGCCTATGCGAGCCGGATCAGGTGTGCCGGGGCTTGCAGAGGAATGGCCTGCGGCAGAGGGGATGCCGGCGTTTTCCGCGAGCGTCGCGGCAAAACAGCGCGGACTACGGCAATACCAGCGTAGAATTGTCGGAATAGGGCAAGACGAAGGTAGTCGCCCGCCTTTTTTCCCGTTAGCGAATGCCGAGGCAATGCATGAGTACGATGAATGAAGCGCGTTTCCACGACCTGGTCGATGCGCTCCAGCAGCAGGTGGAAGACGCCTTCGATGACAGCGACCTGGATCTCGACCTGGAGAGCGCCGGCGGCGTGCTCACCGTACGCTTCGAGAACGGCTCGCAGCTGATCCTCAGCCGCCAGGCGCCGTTGCGCCAGCTGTGGGTGGCGGCGAAGTCGGGCGGCTTCCACTTCGATTACGACGAGGCCAGCGGTCTCTGGCGCCACGATGGCAGCCAGGAACCGCTGGGCGCGCTGCTCAACCGGGCGACCCTGGAGCAGGGGGGCGAGGATGTCGAGTTCCCCGGCCTCTGAGGCTTCGCCGCCGGCGGTGGCCTCGCCTTGCCGGCGCCTGTGCTGCCTCGACGATGCGGACGTTTGCGTCGGCTGCGGACGTTCCCTGGCGGAAATCCGCGAGTGGGGCAAGGCCGACGATTCCCGCCGCTTGCAGATCAGGTCACAGGCCGCTCGACGCCAGTCGCTGGCTGGCCGTCTCTCCTGATAGGGGGGATGTTGCTAATTCCTGCGACTGTGTTAGTGTCCGGGAAAACCCCGCCTTCGGGCGGGGTTTTTGCTTTTTTGCGATTCCTGCTTTTCATCGATCAACCGAACCGGACCAAGGAGCACGCCTGCGATCATGAGCACGCCGCCGATCACCATCACTCGTCTGGACCTGCAGCGCCTGGAGCGCCTGCTGGATGGCCTGGACGAATTCGGACCCGCCGCCGAGGCGCTGGAGGCCGAACTGTCGCGCGCCCAGGTGGTGGGGCATGACGAGATTCCGCCGGGCGTCGTGACCATGAACTCCACCGTGCGTTGCCGCGAGGAAAGCAGCGGCAAGGAGTACACCCTGACCCTGGTCTATCCCGAAGACGTGGCCGGCGAAGGCAAGGTCTCGATCCTCGCGCCGGTGGGCACCGCGCTGCTGGGCCTGACCATCGGCCAGACCATCGACTGGCCGGCGCCGAGCGGCAAGACGCTGAAGCTGACCCTGCTGGAAATCGAATACCAGCCGGAAGCCGCCGGCGACTACGCGCGCTGATCGGTTTTCGCCCGTCGCCTCCCGGCGACGGGCTTCGCGACCCTCAGTCGCCCCCACCGCCCCCGCAACCGCTGCCGCCGTCCCCACCGCTATCGCCGCCGCAGCCGTGGCGCGAATCCTGTCCGTCCGAACCGAAGGTACTGCCGCTATCGCTGGCGCAGCCGCTGCTGCAACCGATATGGCTGGCGCAATACACCGCTGCGCCGCCGTCTTGCCGCTGCGCGCAGTTCAGGGTGTAGCGGAAGCCGTCGGCGATCGCCAGTTCCGTGTCGAGAGCGAACAGCAGCGGTAGGCGCGTGGGGTTCTGGGGGTCGATGCCTTCGCGGCGACAAGCCAGCTTCCAGGCGCGCCGAATGCCTTCCTGGGCCTGTCGGGGGCTGCGCATCGCCTGCGCCGGCGTATGGTGGAGGAAGCGCCCGAGTCCCTTGCGGCAGACGTGCTGGTAGAGCCGGGTATGCAGGATCAACTCGTGCCAGGCGACATCCACCACCTGGGACGGCATCGCGACCATCCGCTTGCCGGCGGCGCGGCATAGCAGCAAGTATTCGCGCAGGCCGCCGAGCACTCGTTGGACCTGTTCCTCGCTGAGCTGCGGATAGCGCTCGCGGACCGCCTGGGCGACCCGCGGCGGCAGGCGGAATTGCTGGATGAAGCGGTAGCGCCGGCGATCCAGGCCGCGGCGGTAGAGATAGCCGCCCACGAATGCGGCGCCAGCGAGCAGGGTAATACCGAGGAGTGCCATCCGTACGTCCTTGTCGAGCCCCGCGCGGTGCGGCGCTGGGTCATTGTTCCAGCAGCGCCTGGTTCAGCGCCGTTTCCAGGACGCTTTTATAACGCAGATAGTGCAGCGTTTGCGGCTGTTCGTCGGCGAACAGCCGCGACAGGTCGAGGTCGGTCAGGTAGCAGGGGTAGGGTTCGCTTTCCGCGCGATGCGCCAGGATATGCCGGGCGACCGCCTTGAACAGGCCGGCGCCGTACTCCAGTTCGGAAAACTCCTGGTGGTCGCAGTACAGGGTGACCTGCACGCGCCTGCGTTCGCCGCGTTCGAGTAGCGCCTGTAGCTCGTACAACGCGGGTCCGGCCAGGGCCTCCGGCGCTTCGCGAGGCTCGACGTGCAATCTGCCGTCGTTGGAGAGCAACTCGTAGTAGCGGATATCCAGCGAGGCCGGCACCTGTTCCGCCAGCGACAGGGCGTTGCGCCGGTACAGCAGCGATTGCAGGAAGCGCTGCAGCGGTGCGAGCAGGCTGCGTTCGTCACGCAACGCCTGGCGCTGGCGCCAGAGCGCGTTGCGTTCGTCGAGCAGGCTGATCTCGGCGCTGTCGAAGTCGCGCCGGTAGAACACCTGGATGCAGTCCGGCCGCCCCATGGACAGGATCAGCCCGAGGTCCTCGCCTTCCAAGGCGTGGCGATCCAGCTTCAGGGCGCTGTAGCCATCGCGCTCGCGGCCCAGGTGCTGGAGCAGGCTCGGCAGGTCGGGCAGGCTCTCGTGGCTGACCGCCTCCGGCGACATTTCCAGCAGGTGGTACTGCTGGCGGATCTGCAGCAGGTAGCGGCTCGGCTGGCCGCCAAGCAGTTGCCCGTAGGTTTCGCGGAACAGCTCTTCGACCCGCACGGCGATGGCGGCGGCCCGGTTGCGACAGAAGCAGCGCACCATCAGTTCGGGTGGCTGCGGCGGGCTTCCGGGCTTTTCGCGGACGGCGTCGAGGAACTCGGCAAGGCACTCGGGCAGCGCCTGGGGGCCTGCGTAATGGCGCACCGTCAGTTCGTTCCAGCTGTTGAGGCTGAGCTGGTCGAGGGTCAGCACCAGGTTGTCGCGCACCCCGGCATAACCGAGCACGTCGGTACGCCCGGTAGCCATGTGCAGGTTCATCTGGCTGTGGTGGCGCAGCGGGTCGACACCGACGTTGACCAGCAGCAGGACGCTCTTGAGCCGACGCGGTTGCAGCAGGTCGGCGTCGTCCACGGTCGCCAGGGGGACCGGCAGGAACTGCCGCAGGCTGCCCAGGAGATTGTCCAGTTCGGCATCGCCGAGGTCGCTCTGGCCGGGATGCAGGGACAGCCGGGTGGCGCTGTCGATGACGCCGTTGCGATGGCACCAGGCGAGCAGCTCGACCAGCCTGAGGCTGCGTTTCAGCGGCGCGTAGTCAGGCCACTGGTGAGCGCCCAGGGCACCGGGGAAGATCGCCCACTGCGCCTGCTCGCGGTCGTCGTCGGCGGGCAGCTGGACCAGGGTCAGGACGTCTTCGCCGAGATCCGGGGCGATCCCCGGGTTGATGTTCTCCACCTTGCCTGCCTTGCGCTCGAAGGCGGCATACAGGCGGCGGCCGAGCAGGCCCAGGTCGCGGCTGTCGATGCCGCTGTCAGCGCCTTGCTGGCGGGCGATCTGGAACAGCAGGCGGTAGCTGTAGGTCAGTTCGTTGACCACCGTGCGACGCTCTTCCATCACCTGGCGCATCTTCCACTGGCTGCGGCTGTCGAGCAGGGCCAAGCGGCGAGGCTCCCATTGCCATTCCGCGACGAGCCGCTCCATCGACAGGTGCTGCCAGCCCTTCTGCGCCTGGCGCTGGCGACCGCCGAGCTTGCGCCCGACCTTGAGGTACAGGCAGCGCCGCACGAGTTCCAGGCGTTCCGGCGCCTGCTGTTCCCGCAGGTAGCGTTCGAGATGGCGATAGACCAGGACGTAGGGGTCCAGTTCGTCGAGATCGAGCTGGCCGGCGAATACCTGCTCCTTGAAGCGCAGGGCGACGCAGCGGACCCGCGGGTGCTCGCTGGCGTAGGCTTCGGTGAGCAGCAGCTTGAGCAGCGACTTGTAGGGCGAATCGATGGCCTTGGACAACTGCCAGAGGCCGGCGCCGATGAACTCCCGGGCGGGGATGTGCGCCAGGTGGCCGAGGTCGAGCACCTCTTCGGCGCGGATGAAGCGTTTGCCGAGCAGGGTCCGGCAGTATTCGTCGTAGCGCCGTTCATGGGCCGGCGGCACCAGCCACCATAGAGGGGTGCGTCCGCCGAGCCAGATCGCGCTACGGTAGAACTCGTCGAGCAGCAGGAAGTGCTGGGTATTGCCGTCGCCGCCGGACTCTTTCCAGTCTTTGCGTTCGTCCTGGCCGAAACGGGCGACGTCGATCAGGAAACAGTGCACCTCGCTGCCCTGGCTGCGCGCCCAGTCCTCGATCAACGCGCACTTGCGGCGCAGCTCCTGGCGCGCGCCGGGCTCCAGTTCTGGGGCATGGCAGACCCAGAGGTCGAGATCGCTCTGTTCCTCCTGGGCCAGGCTCCCCAGGCTGCCCATCAGGAACAGGCCGTGGATTGGCTGCTGTGCGGGTTCTTGCCTGCGTGGCTTGTAGACAAACGAGCGGGCCAGGCGCTGGGCTTCGGCGAGTACTTCGTCGTCCGCCTCGAAACCGCTCAGGCCCGCTGGCGTGCTGGCCGACAGGTAGCCCGGCAGCAGCGGATGGTTGATGTGGAACAGCAGCGGTAGCAGGCGCAGGACCCGCTCCTGGCGGCTGGACAACGCCTGCCGGGCGCGTTGCAGGCGACCGGCATTGACCGCCAGGAAGCGTTGGCGCAACTGGCCGAGGACCTTGCGGTCGATGCCATCGTCGAGATCGAGGCTGAGTGCGGGGTGTCGGTTCATGGGCGTCCGGGCACAGGCAAGGCCAGGCGCCGTGCCTGGCTCCGGTCATGCCATTGTATCGCCCGGAAGCGCGGCGGCTTGAGCGCCGCACCGCGAACCGGGGCAACCGTCGCGGCCTGTCGGGAGCAGGTCGCGATGGCCGCTTCCGTCAACCCTTGAGGATGGTCAGCAGGCCCTGTGCCTGCTCCGCGGCGTCCAGCCCCAGACTGGTCAGGTAGCCGCCGTCGGGCTGGTCGATCAGCCCCTTGTCGTGCAGGCGTCGGGCGGCGGCGACGGCCTTGCCGTCGGCGGTGTGATGGACCTTAAGTCCTTCCTGGGTGTTGTTCAGGTTGAAGAGCGCCAGCAGTTCCAGTTCGTCGATCAGCTCGGGAGTGAAGGCCATGTCGGCTCCTTGCGGTGTTGAGCACCGGTGAGTGTAGTTGGACTAGGGCGTAGCGTCGGCGGCCTGGCTCCAGCCGTCGAGGATCTTCTGGTACTCGCCGCTGGCGAGGATGCGCTGCATGCCGAGGTCGAAGCGTTCGAGCAGATGCTCGGCCTGCGGGTGGCGGCGCGAGAACGACAGGTACAGCTCCGGGCGGTGGACCGTGGCCACCGGCTGGAACTGGCCTTCCAGTTCGGGATGTTCGCTGAACAACTGGCGAGCCGTATTGCGGTAGGCCAGGGCGTAGTCGACGCGGCCGCGCTGGAGCATGAGGAAACCGTAGTAGTCCTTGCGCACCGGGATGCGCACCAGGTCGTGGCGGCGATCGAAGCCGTCGCCGTATTCATAACCGAGGGTCACCGCGACTTTCCGTCCGCTCAGCGCCTGCTCCGCATTCACCGGCCGCGCTTCGTCGCGTCGCGCCCAGAGCTGGATCTCCGCGCGGAACAACGGATGCCGGGGCAGACGGTAGTCGGCGAGGATGTGCGGGTTCGGCGAGGTGTTGAAGCAGCCGGCGATCAAGCCTTTCAGGGCCAGCTTCATGCAGCGGGAGTAGGGGTAGGGATTGAGCTGGACCGGCGTGTCCGCAGCCCTGAAGGCGGCCCGCACGATGTCCGCGCTCATGCCCTGGATGCGGCCGTCCTTGTAGGCGGTATAGGGATACCAGTCGTCTTCGGCGCCGAGCACCAGGGGTTCTGTCGGGACGGCCGCTGCCGGGCCGGAAAGGGCCAGCAGCAGGCAGATGGGCAGGAAGTGGAACCAGGATCGCATCCGGTATCGCTCCGCGAAAGCAGGTGGCACGGAGAGTGGGCGCCACCTTTCTACCAGAGCGGCAGGCGTTTGGCGAAACAAAACCGCATGGATACGAGGGGCATTCGCCGGCACCAGTCGGCCCGGCTCCGCTCATTCGTCGTCCGGCAACGTCGGCAGGGCACGCAGCGCATGCTCGTAGCCGGCGCTGTCGAAAGCGCGGTCGGCGGCGAGCATGGCGTTGATCTCGTGGGCCAGCACGTAGGCCATCATGCCCAGCGCCTCGTCGCGCTCGTAGCCGACCAGGGTCAGCTTGTTGAACACGGCGCGCGCCGCCGGCGGATTCTCGCTTTCGATCTGGTTCTCGATGGCCTGGATCAGTTTTTCCTCGGCGAAGCCGTCTTCCTGGTTGTCGTCCTGTTCGCTCATCGGGCGTTCCTCGTTCTGGCGCAAAGTACCGCTTGTGCGGCGGCGGGAAGTTGTCCACCCTGCTTGGCCAACGGATGGCCGCGAAGGTAGCGATACCCGACATGATCACCTATTACATCCTTTCCGGCGACCGCCTGGAGCGACGCCAGCACGACGATGCCCAGCGGGGGTTGCCGCCGGGCACCCTGTGGATCGACCTGCATCACCCGACCCCCGAAGAGGAGCGCCTGCTCGAATCCCACCTGCAGGTGAACATCCCGACCCGCGAGGAGATGGCCGAGATCGAGGATTCGTCGCGCTTCTACGAGGACGGCAACGTCCTCTACATGACCACTTCGGTGGTCGGCGGGATCACCGAGCACCGGCCGAGCACAGAGGAAGTGACCTTCGTCCTCAGCGAGAAATGGCTGATTACCGTGCGCTACGCCGACCTGCGTTCGTTCCGCGAGTTCGAGAACCGCTGCATCCGCCAGCTCGACGCCAACCGCAGCAGCACCCAGTTGTTCGCCCTGATGATGGACAGCCTGGTGGACCGCATCGCCGACGTGTTGGAGGCCGTACAGGGGCAACTGAGCAGCATGTCGCGGGAGATCTTCGCCGAGTCCACCGCCCAGACCCGCAAGCCGAAGACCGACCTGCAGCAGATCATCAAGCACCTCGGGCGCAGCAGCTCGCTGCTGTCCAAGCTCAACGACAGCCTGCTCAGCATCAATCGGATGAACAGCTATTTCCGCCAGGGTTGCAACGGCTGGCTTTCCGAGCCGGCCAAGGTGCTGGCGAAGACCGTGGAGCGCGATGTGCGCTCGCTGGACGAGTACCTGGCGAAGATGTCCACCGAGATCAACTTCCTCCTCGACGCGACCCTTGGCCTGATCAACATCGAGCAGAACAGCATCATCAAGGTGTTCTCCATCGCCGCCGTACTGTTCCTGCCGCCGACCCTGGTGGGCACCGTCTACGGCATGAACTTCAAGGACATGCCCGAGCTGGACTGGTCCATCGGCTATCCGATGGCGCTGGGGATGATGGTGGTATCGGCGATCCTTCCGTACCTCTGGTTCAAGTTCAAGAACTGGCTCTGAGGCACTCGGCAGGTGTGCAACTTTTTGCTGGATAACTTCGGGAAAAGCTGTGGATACCACGCTGGGGCCAAGGCCTGACGGGGTCTTCGATGAACTGAGCAAGTTCTTGCATAGCACTGTGCAACAACTTGCTCACTTTTTCGGGGTAAACCCAGGGGAAAGTGTTCGTGCGGGCCGGGAGATTCTTCAAGAATTTGATTTAAAAGGTAAATATTTTATTGGCACGAAGCTTGTTGGGTAGCTGCCGCACCAGGACATGTCGTCCCGGCTACCACTGACAAGGAATGCATCCATGGCAACCCCCGCCTATATGTCCATCACCGGCACCAAGCAGGGCCTGAT
>NZ_KV819859.1:0-308045 GCF_001815235.1 Pseudomonas sp. HMSC065H01
CACGCCGGCGCCCTCGGCTGGGTGGCGATGATCTCCATCGGCACGCTCTACCACATGATCCCGAAACTCTGGGGCCGCGAGCGGATGCACAGCGTCGGCCTGATCAACGCGCACTTCTGGCTGGCCACCATCGGTACCGTGCTTTACATCGCCTCGATGTGGGTCAACGGCATCACCCAGGGCCTGATGTGGCGGGCGATCAACGAGGACGGCACGCTCACCTACTCGTTCGTCGAGGCACTGGTGGCCAGCCATCCGGGCTACGTGGTGCGCCTGCTCGGCGGCGCCACCTTCGCCAGCGGCATGCTGCTGATGGCCTACAACACCTGGCGGACCCTGCGCAGCGCGCAGGACCAGCGGCAGCCGGTCCTGGCGGCCGGCCAGGGGGCCTGAACATGCTGTTGTCCCTGCTGTGCCTCTCCACCCTGGCGCTCGGCCTCGCCCTCAGCCTCGCCGGCAGTACCCGCGAGGAACGCGAGCAGGCCGCCCTGCTGCCGTTCGCCGACGATCCCGAGGCCGCCCGCCGGGTCGCCCGGGATACCGGCAAGATCTGCCGGCAGGTGGTCCGCCCCCTCGAGGAATCCCGCGAGGCCGCCGGCCCGCCGTTCCTCGCCTGAACCGACTCCATCATCCAGGGATGGATGCCTCCAGCACGAAAGTGCCTTACGGGGCCGGCAACGGCCCCTTTCTTTCGCTTCGAAGAGTTCCATGAACGACTCCCCCAGCACCGCCGTACGCACCTGGCTGAAAGGCTTCCGCCCCCTGACCCTGAACGCTCGACCGCGCGACTGCCTGCGCGCCGGACTCGGTGCCTGCATCGGCGCGCTCGCCGCGGTATTCGCCTGCCAGGCGTTGTTCGGCAGCGAACTGGCGCTGCGCCTGGCAGCGCCGCTCGGCGCATCCGCCGTACTACTGTTCGCCCTCGCCTCCAGCCCCCTGGCGCAACCCTGGTCGATGCTCGGCGGCAACCTGGTCGCCGCCCTGGCCGGCGGCCTCAGCGCCTATTGGTTCGGACACGATCTGGCCCCGGCCCTGGTCGGCATGGCCCTCGGCATGCTGCTGATGTTCGCCCTGCGCTGCCTGCATCCGCCGAGCTGCGCGCTGGCCCTGAGCGTGGCCCTCAACCCGTCCCTGAGCGAACTCGGCATCGACGTGGTCTGGCCGATCCTGCTCTCCACCCTGGTGCTGATCGGCTGCGCGCTGCTCTACAACAACCTGATGCGCTCTCCCTACCCGCGCCCCTACCAGTCGCCGCGGGCCAATCTCCATGGCACCCGCGACCTGGCGCCGAGCGCGCGTACGGACTTCTCCGCCCGGGACCTGGACCAGGCGCTGCAGGACTTCGGCGAATACGTCGACATCACCCGCGACGACCTCGAGCGACTGATCCACCATACCGAGCGCTACGCCTTGCGCCGGCGCATGGGCGAGCTGACCGCGGCACGGATCATGTCCCGCGACGTGCAGACCGCCAGCACCGAGACCTTCATCGACGACGCCTGGAAGCAGTTGCAGGAACACCGTCTGAAGGCCCTGCCGGTGCTCGACGAGCATCGGCGGCTGGCCGGCATCGTCACCCAGAGCGACCTGCTCAAGCACTTCCGCCCCGACGGCAGCCCGTTCAAGCGCCTGCGCTTCCTGCGCGGGACCAAGCTGAAGACGATCATGACCACCCCGGTGGTCTGCGTACAGGCCGACACCCACGCCGTCGAACTGGTCTCGCTGCTATCCGACGAAGGCCTGCACTGCCTGCCGGTGCTCAACGAGGCCGGCTACCTGGTCGGCATCGTCAGCCAGACCGACCTGATCGCCGCGCTCTACCGCAACTGGCTGCAGCACCTGGGCCAGGCCGATCAGATCACGTAGTCCCAGCGCTGCGACCAGTCGCTGTCCTCGCGGACCACTTCGCGCAGCAACTGGAACGCATGGTGCAGGGTCGGCGACAGGCGCTCGCGGGAGTACACCAGGTAGGTCGGGTAGGCGAACTCCGGCGCCTGCTCGACCCGTTGCAGGGTGCCGCCATCCAGGTAGCTGCTCACCACCCGGGTACGGAAATAACCGCTGCCGCCGTTCTGCATGATGTACTGCAGGGCCAGCGGACCGAGGTTGCAGGCTAGCGCGGCCTTGGCCCGGTCCGGCAGCGCGGCATCGTGCTGGCTGCGGAAATCCGGGCCCCAGTCGACATACAGATAAGGCTCCGCGGATAGCACGGAACGCACCATCACCAGCTTTTCCTCCAGCAACTGCTCGACCTGCAGCCCCGGCCAGTATTCCGGCTGGTAGACCAGCGCGGCGTCCAGCGCGCCCTGCTCCAGTTGCTTGAGCAGGTCGGCACCCTGGCCGATCTCGACCCGCACGGCGTGGCCGGGAATCGCCTCGCGCAGGCGCCGCATCCAGTTAAGCAGCAGCGGATTGCACAGGCTGACCTCGCCGCCGAGGTTGAGCAGGTTGCGGAAGCCGTCCGGCAGCGGCAGGTCGCGTCGCGCCGCATCCCAGGTCTGCACCAGTTGGCTGGCGTAGCCGAGGAAGTGCTCGCCGTCGGCGGTCAGGCGCGCGCCCGCGCGGTTGCGCACGAACAGCCGGCAGCCGAGTTGCCCTTCGAGGTTCTGGATGCGCGCGGTGACGGCGGTCTGGGTCAGGTGCAGGCGTTCCGCGGCAGCGACGAAGCTACCGCTGCGGGCGATCTCCAGGAAGGTACGGGCGAGGTCGATATCCATGCGAAGCGGTCCGCTGCCACAGGTGGGCCGCCATTCTAGGCTGTGCAGGCGCGGGCGGCGAGCGCAAGGCGGCCTGGCCGCCCTCCTGGAGTTCTGCGACAAAACACCGCGCCTAGCCGCTTCGGCACGCTAAAACCCTTCGAAAAAGCGACAACCTGTTGCACAAACGCGCCACGCCGTGACTTTTTCGCTTTCGAAAGCATCAGTTAGCGTGACCGAACACGGTGGAGCCGGGAAGCGCCACCCATGTTCCACACAGACATGAACGAGAGAGACCGACTCCCATGAACGCTACGCTCCGTTTCAACGAGGCTTTGCTGATCACCGGGCGCGCCTTCCAGCCATACCAGTGCGTTGCCTGGTCCGAGCTAGGCAGTGACGGCGGCCTGAGCCTGTCCGTAGTCGATCGCACCGGCACCCGCCTGCTGGGCCGTGCGCGCATTCCGAGCTCCGCCTACTCCGATCCGGAGCAGCTTGCCGGCCTGCTGCAACAGGCACGCGAAGAACTCAGCCACAACGGCTACAACCTGCAGGACTGGAGTATGCCCAGCCAAGGCTGAGCCGCTCCATACGACGAAAGGCGCCCATGGGCGCCTTTTTCGTTTCCTCTATTCGAGGCGGTCGTGCTGCCGGAACGCCACGCGCACCGCGTTGCGCCCTGCATCCTTGGCCTCGTAGAGCGCGCGGTCGGCCTCGCGATAGAGCGCGTCCAGGCCCATGCCGGAGGTCGAATAGGCCACGCCCAGGCTGATGGTCAGGCAGGGGCCGGCGCTGGAGCCCAGGTGCTCGATGCCCAGCGCCTCCACCGCCTGCCGCAGGCGCTCGGCGATGGCCAGGGTGTTGCCCTCCTCGCTGTCGTAGAGCAACACGGCGAACTCCTCCCCGCCCAGGCGCGCGGCGATATCCAGCGGCCGCCGCGCGCCCTGCCGGAGCACGACGCCAAGCTGGCGCAGGGCGGCATCGCCGGCCGGATGCCCGTAGTGGTCGTTGTAGGCCTTGAAGTCGTCGACATCCACCAGGATCAGCGCCACTCCCTTTTCTTCGCGGGCGCCCTGCTCCAGGGCCCGCTGGGCGAGCAGCTCGTAGTAGCGTCGGTTGACCAGGCCGGTGAGGCTGTCCTGTTCGGCCATCATGCCCAGCAGCCGCCGGCCGAGGAACTGCTCGCGCTGGGCGTAGTCCTGCAGGTACAGGGCGAACGAACAGATCAGCACCACCAGGCCGTTGTAGAGCGTATTCAGCAGGTTGGTACGCAGGTTCTCTTCGCCGCCGAAAAGCAGGAATACCGCCAGGTTCAGGGCCAGGCACAGCAACGCCAGGCGCACGCAGGCCCAGAACGCCAGGCCGAGCGGGAAGAACACCGCGAGGATGCCCAGGGTCGCGCCCAGTTGGGTGAAGCGCGGCACCCCATGCCACTCGAACAGCACGTCGCAGGCCAGCACCGCCAGGTTGATCAGCAGCAGGCAGTAGGGCGCGATGGCATCGCCGACCTTGCGCAGGCTGGGCAGGAAGGCCGCCGGCCAGACCACCAGCAGCAGGCCGATCATTCCCAGGCGCACGCCCAGCAGTTGCTCGAACAGGCTGGGGTGCAGGCGGATGTCCACCATCATCCAGTCGGCCACGATGAACAGCGCCCAGATCAGGAACGCCACCCCGATGGCAGCGCGCCGCTGCATCAGCGAGTTCCAGCTGAGAAACTCGCGAAACTCGTTTTCCAGCTCCTTTTCGAACCGCAACCAACGAAAGCCGTTGCGCAACTGGCGCGCATACGGATTATCCGGCAGACCAGCCTGTACCAGGCTGTCGCGTGCAAGCATGCTGACTCCCCTACCTCGGACCGAACGCTGAAACAGGCCTGGACGACAATACCCTGGCGCCTCTGCAGCGATGAGTCAAAAAGCCATCACCCGTTACCAGACAATAGGGCATGCGGCGTGCCGAGGCGATACCAACCATCGGCGCAGCGGGACGCCCCGGCGAGCGAATGGCAAGATCCGTGGGCCGACTGGCATTGCGGCCAGGCCCGAAGGACGCCAGACTGCCGCCATCGCCATGAGGTTGTGCCATGCCCGAACCGCGCCTGATTGCCTGCCTGATCTATCCCGACGTGATGAGCCTGGACGTGACCGGACCGCTGCAGGTATTCGCCTCGGCCAACGTCGAACGCCAGCGCCAGGGCCTGCCGCCTTTCTACCGGATACAGGTGCTCGGCGAGCGTAGCGAAGCGGTGCCCAGTTCCGCGGGCATCCGCATCTGCGCCGACCTCGCCTGGCGCGACTGTCCGCCGGAAAGCCTGGACACCCTGTTGGTGCCCGGCGGCCTCGGTGTCGAGGCGCAGACCCGCAACGCCGACCTGCTCGCCTGGCTGAAAGCCGCCGAACCGTGCATACGGCGGCTCGGCTCGGTGTGTTCGGGAGCGCTGATCCTGGCCGCCGCCGGGGTTCTCGACGGGCGCCCGGCGACCACCCACTGGGCCGACGTGGCGACGCTGCGCCAGGGGTTTCCCGGCGTCCATGTGCAAGGCGACCGCCTGCACACCTACGACCCGCGGTGCCGCGACGGCGACGCCCACATCTTCACCTCGGCCGGCGTCACGGCGGGAATCGACCTGGCCCTGGCGCTGGTCGAGGCCGACCTCGGCCGCAGCCTGGCGCTCAGCGTCGCGCGACGCCTGGTGATGTTCCTCAAGCGTCCTGGCGGCCAGGCCCAGTTCAGCGCCTGGCTGACCCCGGAACCGAGCCGCACCCCGCGCCTGGCCGCGCTGCTGGAGTGGATTCCCGCCAACCTCGCCGGCGACCTGTCCCTGGAAGCCCTCGCCGACCAGGCCTGCATGAGCCCGCGTACGTTGTCCCGGGTATTTCTCCAGGAACTGGGCGTGGCGCCCGGTCGCTACGTCGAGCGGGTTCGCCTGGAGGCCGCGCGCGCCCTGCTGCAGGACGCCCAGGCGTCGATCGCCACGGTGTCCCGGCTGTGCGGCTTCGGCCATCCGGAAAACCTCCGGCGGACGTTCCACAAGCATCTTTCGGTCAGCCCCCAGGAATACGCCGAACGCTTCGGCATGCTGGCCTGACGCTCCCACCGAGGACCTTCCCATGCTGGAACTGCGCCCCAACTGCGAGTGCTGCGACCGCGACCTGCCCGGCGACAGCGGCGACGCGCTGATCTGCACCTTCGAGTGCACCTTCTGCCGCGATTGCGCGACGACCCGCCTGGGCGGCCAGTGCCCGAACTGCGGCGGCGAACTGCTGGCCCGGCCAAGGCGTCCGCGGGATGCGCTGGTCCGTCAGCCGGCCTCCAGCCGACGCGTCGTCAGGCCCGGCGGTTGTCCGGAGTGACGCCATGCTGCTACGCAACCCGACCCTGCTCCTGCTGTTCTGCGGCCAGGCCCTGTACTGGTCCTGCTCGCTGATCGGCATAACCCTGACCGCCCTGGTCGGCGTCCAGCTGGCGCCGTTGAACAGCCTGGCCACCCTGCCCCTGGCCCTGCTGGTGCTGGGCAACCTGCTGGCGGTGCAGCCGTTGTCGCACTTCATGCAGCGCCACAGCCGACGTCCCGGGCTGATGCTCGGCGCCGGCGGCGGCGTGCTCGGCGGCCTGGTCTGCGCCGCCGGTGTCTGGACTGGCGATTTCCTCTGGTTCTGTCTCGGCGCGCTGGGCATCGGGGTCTACCAGGCCTCGGCCATGTACTACCGGTTCGCCGCGCTGGAGGCGGTGGATGCCGGGCGGAAAGGCCGCGCCAGCGCCTACGTGCTCGCCGGCGGAGTACTCGCCGCGCTGCTGGCGCCGAGCCTGGCGCTGTGGTCGCGCAACGCGCTGGCCCAGCCCTTCGTCGGCGCCTATCTGCTGATCGCCGTGCTGGCCCTCGCCGGCCTGCTGCTGATGGCCCTGCTCCGCGAAGGCCAGGCGCCACGCCCGGCACGACTCGCCTGGCGCGACATAGGCGGCCTGTTGCGGCGGCCGGTGGTCCGCGCGGCCATCGCCTGCACCGCGACCGGACACGGATTGATGATCCTGATCATGAACGCCACGCCGCTGGCCATGAGCTTCTGCGGCCTGCCGCTGGAACAGTCGAGTCGGGTCATCCAGTGGCACGTGCTGGGAATGTTCCTTCCGGCGTTCTTCGCCGGACCGCTGGTCGACCGCATCGGCAACCGTCGCGTCGCCCTGCTCGGCGCGTTCCTGCTCGCCGCAAGTGCCGGCATCGCCCTGGACGGGCAGTCGGTCACGCATTTCCTGCTCAGTTCGCTGGCCCTGGGCAGCGGCTGGAACCTGATGCTCATCGCCGGCACTACCCTGCTCGGCGAGGGCCACGCCGAAAGCGAGCGCGGCGCCGCGCAAGGATTGATGGAGCAAGGCAACAGCCTGGTGGCGGCGCTGATGTCGTTCGGCTCCGGCGCCCTGATCACCAGCCTTGGCTGGAACGCGGTGAACCTGCTGGTCTGGCCGGCGCTGCTGGTTGCGCTGGCACTGCTCTGGCCGGTACGACGAACGCGGACGCTGTCGCGCTGAAACGCCGGCAACGAGAAAGGCGACCTTGCGGTCGCCTCTTCTGCCTTACGGAAACGCCTCAGTAGTAGGCGTTCTCCTTGTTGCTGTGGTCGGTCACGTCACGCACGCCCTTCAGTTCGGGAATACGCTCGATCAGGGTCTTCTCGACGCCATCCTTGAGGGTCATGTCGACCATCCCGCAGCCCTGGCAACCGCCGCCGAAACGCAACACGGCGATGTTGTCCTCGACCACGTCGACCAGGCTCACCTGTCCGCCGTGGCTGGCCAGCCCGGGATTGATCTCGGTCTGCAGGTAGTAGTTGATGCGTTCGGTGATCGGGCTGTCCTCGTTGACCATCGGCACCTTGGCGTTCGGCGCCTTGATGGTCAACTGGCCGCCCATGCGGTCGGTGGCGTAGTCCACCACCGCATCTTCGAGGAAGGGCTCGCTGACCGCATCGATCCAGGCAGTGAAGTCCTTCAGGGCGATGGCGGTGTCCTCGACCTTTTCCTCGCCCGGCTTGCAGTAGGCGATGCAGGTTTCCGCGTACTGGGTACCCGGCTGGGTGATGAAGATACGAATGCCGATACCCGGGGTGCTCTGCTTCTCCAGCAACTCGGCCAGATACGCTTGGGCAGCTTCGGTAATGGTGATGGCGCTCATGGCAACTCCTCGCAAATATGCCGACAGTTTACGCCAATCGGTACTTGCGGATAAAGCCCTAGTAAATTAGTAGGAATAATTCGCGATAACCGACCCGCCCCTTGTGGAGCGGGTCGCGAGACTCAGAGGTTCTCGTAGCGGTTCATGTCCAGTGCGCCCGCCTCGACCGGCTCGGTTTCGCGGATGTACGCCTCGAGATCGTGGAAGTAGCTCCAGAACTGCGGATTGCTGCGGCGCACGCCCCAGCGTTCGACCACCTTGTCGAAGTCCTCGCCGCTCTTCGCCGCCTCCAGGGCGCCGACGAAGGACTCGGCATCCGTCGCCGGCAGATCGAACATGAAGTTCGGGTAGCTGGACAGCACGACCGGGTAGATCGTCAGGGTGTCCAGGCCCGGCTGGTAGCGCAGCGACTCGCCGAGCATGAAGGCGACATTGCTGTGCGCGCGGTTGCGCAGCACGGTATAGACCTCGCGCTTGCCGCTGGACGTACGTATCCGCAGCATGGTCGCCTCGGGGAAGCGCTCGATGACCTTGAGGCCGGCCGCCGGCCGGCTCACCAGGCGACTGAAGGCCTGCTCGGCGTCCTGCAGTTCGCGGTCGATGCCCGGTCGATAGCAGTTGCCGTCCAGGCAGCGGTTGATCGGGTCGGGACGCGCATTGAGGTCGCCGTAGCGACGCAGCAGTTCTTCGGCGAAGGCCTTCTTCGGCTGCTTCTCCGGCAATCCCAGCGCGCTCGGCGTGTCGTCGTCGAAGGCCTGGTAGTCCATCCACATCTTCAGCTTGCCGCTGTTCTGGTACCAGTCGTCGAGCAACGGCTGGCGCGCGTCGACCGGCATCAGGCGGAGGAAGTTCTGCTCGGCGCCGTTGCGGATCAGGTCGAAGTACAGCCGCGTCTGCGCCTGGTGCGAGACGTTGCCGAAGACATCGAAGTTCACCACCAGCCCGTAGTAGGTTCGCTCGAACAGCGGATAGTCCATCAGCCACAGGGTCTGCGGTACCTCGCCAAGCAGGCCCTTGCGCACCGAGGCGCTGTCGAACTGGCGGAAGATGCTCAGCAGGGCGTTGTCGTTGCCGTGCCAGAGCGTGTTCCAGGTCGGCGGCGGCGCGTCGGCGTAGACGTCCTGGCGCAGGTCTTCGTACTCGTTGCGCTTGTCCCGGTAGGCGCTCCACAGGCCGAGCAGGTTCTTCAGCTCGTCGATCTGCCCCGGCAAGGCCAGCAGCGGCTCGCTCTGCGCGCGGAAGTTGGCGTCGGTGACGAACAGGTCCTGATCGGGGTCCTGGAATACCACCCAGAAGTTGTCGCGGATCACGTCGGTGGCGATCTGTCCACGGCACACCGGCCCGCGGATGAAGGTACGGGTGAAGTATTCGGCGTTATCCAGCATGAACTGGTAGCGCGCCCGTGGCGGGATCGCGGCGAAGGTGGCGAACGGGTTGGCGCGGCTCTGCACGCCGTAGCCGGGAACCTTGTCGGTGTTCCACTGGGTGCCGAAGAACAGCTCCTGGACGCGTTCCAGCTTCTTCGCCGTCAGCGGATAGGTGATGTGCGTCTTGTGTACGATCACGCCCTGGATCGGCCAGAGGCGGTAATAGAAGCTGTTGCCCGGATCGTCGTTGGGACGCCGGGTCGGGATCGGGTCGATCGGCTGGCCGCTGGGCGTGCGCGAACGCACCAGCTGGAAGAAGTGGCCGGGCGCGCCCTGCTCCGGGAAATACAGGTGCGCCAGGAACAGGTGCTCGTAGAGCCAGCGCGAGACCAGGCTCTGCTTGGCCCCAGGCTGGTTGAGGAAACGCTCCCAGCTGGCCACCTGGCGCGCCTCGGCGGCGGTCGGCCGCAACGGCTGCTGGTCGACCGGGGCGCCCGCGGCCAGCCACTTCTGCAAGGTGGCGTATTCGTCGTCGCTCAGCCCGGCCACCGCGAAAGGCATGCCGGAACCTGGGTTCTTGCGGATGAACGCATCGATGCTGGCCGGCGTCGGGCACTGGTTGGCGCGGTTGATCGAAATGTCCAGGCCTTCGGGGATCTTCGCATTCGGCTGCAACGGCTGGCTGTGGCCAAGCTCGAGCATCCGCGCCATCAGTGCGGCCTGGCCGTCCTGCGATTCGAGCACCGACCAGAAGTCCTTGCGCCGCCAGGCGTCGGCACCGTGCGCATCGAGGTACAGGCGGGTGGTTTCCTGCGCCTTGGTCCGAGTGCCGTCGTAGACCGGCAGCTGGTTGGCGCCGCGCTGCGCGCCCTCGGCGCTGCTCAGGTTGAGCTGGCAGGGCGAATCGTAGCAGGCGTGGCAGGCGACGCATTTGGCGGTAAAGATCGGCTGGACGTCACGGCTATAGGAAATTTCAGCAGCGGAAACAGACTGGATAAAAGACGACAAAACGAAGGCCAACCCAACCAACGGTCTTGGCAACATGAACCACTCCTCACTCGGCGACGGGCGATTCTAGCAAACCCGCCTCTCTGCGCCGCACTTTCACAACGGCGGGCGAACTCGCCCCGGGCCTGAGCCGCCATTTCGCCAGCATTCCACCGGCTTCGGCCGCCACGTATGCTAGCCGGGCTCCCAGGCCCGCCCTGGCGATCAAGGACGATGACTTCGAGGAAACAGGGATATGTTTCGACTCGCCGCGCCCCATCCGCGCCCGTTCGCGTGCGCCCCACGTCCCCTCTTCGCCGCTTTCCGCCTGCTGTCGCCAGGCGGCGCTTCCGTTCGCGCCCGGCGCGGCCTGGTCCATCCTTTCGCCGCCCTGGCGGCCCAACGGAGAACCCGCCCCATGAAACTGCTCGCCGGCAGCTTCGCCGCTCTCTTCCTGAGCCTTTCGGCCCAGGCGGCGGACTGTACTTTCACCCAGCTGGAAATCGTGCCCCAGTTCGGCTCGCCGAACATGTTCGGCGGCGAGGACGAGCACGTCCGCGTGATGTTCAGCAACGAGGATCCCAACGACGACAACCCCGATGCCTTTCCCGAACCGCCGGTCTACCTGGCCGACCGCGACAGCGGCAACGATTGCCGCATAGAGGACGGCGGCATCTGGTCGCGCGGCGGCGTGTTCCTGAGCCAGGACGGCCGGCGCGTGCTGATGCATGAATTCAGCGGCTCCAGCGCCGAGCTGGTGTCCTACGACAGCGCCACCTGCAAGGTGGTGCACCGCGAGGACATCTCCGGCCAGCGCTGGGCGGTGGACAAGGACGGGCTGCGCCTGGGTGAGAAATGCTCGGGCGAATCCGTCGACAGCTGCGCGAAGATCGTGAAGCGTTCGCTCGCGCCGTTCTGCCAGACCGCAAAGAAATGATCCGGGCCGGAGCGCCCCTTATCGACACGCATAGGTGATACATGGACAGTCTCGATCAATGCATCGTCAACGCCTGCAAGAACAGCTGGGACAAGAGCTACCTGGCCGGCACCCCGAACAAGGACAACTGTTCCGGCTTCGTCCAGTCGGTGGCCGCCGAGCTGGGCGTACCGATGCCCCGCGGCAACGCCAACGCCATGGTCGACGGCCTGGAGCAGAGCTGGACCAAGCTCGCCTCCGGCGCCGAGGCCGCGCAGAAGGCGGCCCAGGGCTTCCTGGTGATCGCCGGCCTGAAGGGCCGCACCTACGGGCACGTCGCGGTGGTCATCAGCGGTCCGCTGTATCGGCAGAAGTACCCGATGTGCTGGTGCGGCAGCATCGCCGGCGCGGTCGGCCAGAGCCAGGGCCTGAAGTCGGTCGGCCAGGTATGGAATCGCACCGACCGCGACCGCCTCAACTACTACGTCTACTCCCTGGCCAGTTGCAGCCTGCCCAGGGCCAGTTGATTCAGGCCGTGCTGCGAATGAGCCAGACTCATTCGCAGCACGATTCCCCACGAGCATCCCGACTCCACTCGCCCGCCCCTTCGCCACCCGCCTGCGCACTCCGACCTCCGCATTCCGCCCGTATGCTGCGACAAAACGGCGCCTGCGGCTTTTCCGGCCCGCGGATGAACATCTTTCAACTTGAATGAAATTCATGGTCCAGCCACCCCCGGTCGGAAAGCCCCTGCCTTTGTTATGCTTTTCACCTTTCCGCCCACTGACGTCAGGTCCATCCATGTCCAGCCCGCTCACCGATCGCAGCGCCCGCCTGCAAGCCCTCCAGCACGCCCTCAGGGAACGTATCCTGATCCTCGATGGCGGCATGGGCACCATGATCCAGAGCTACAAGCTGGAAGAGGCCGACTACCGCGGCGAGCGCTTCGCCGACTGGCCGAGCGACGTGAAAGGCAACAACGACCTCTTGCTGCTCAGCCGCCCGGACGTGATCCAGGCCATCGAGAAGGCCTACCTCGACGCCGGCGCCGACATCCTCGAGACCAATACCTTCAACGCCACCCAGGTGTCCCAGGCCGACTACGGCATGCAGTCGCTGGCCTACGAACTCAACGTCGAAGGGGCGCGCCTGGCTCGCCAGGTGGCGGACGCGAAGACCGCCGAGACCCCGGACAAGCCGCGCTTCGTCGCCGGCGTGCTCGGCCCGACCAGCCGCACCTGCTCGATTTCCCCGGACGTGAACAACCCCGGCTACCGCAACGTCACCTTCGACGAGCTGGTGGAGAACTACGTCGAGGCGACCCGCGGCCTGATCGAGGGCGGCGCCGACCTGATCCTGATCGAGACCATCTTCGACACCCTCAATGCCAAGGCGGCGATATTCGCCGTCCAGGGCGTGTTCGAGGAACTCGGCGTGGAGCTGCCGATCATGATCTCCGGGACCATCACCGACGCCTCCGGCCGCACCCTGTCGGGCCAGACCACCGAGGCCTTCTGGAACTCGGTGCGGCATGCCCGGCCGATCTCGGTAGGCCTGAACTGCGCCCTCGGCGCCAAGGAATTGCGGCCGTACATCGAGGAACTGTCGACCAAGGCCGACACCCATGTCTCGGCCCACCCCAACGCCGGCCTGCCGAACGCCTTCGGCGAATACGACGAATCGCCGGCGGAAATGGCCGTGGTGGTCGAGGAATTCGCCGCCGCCGGCTTCCTCAATATCGTCGGCGGCTGCTGCGGCACCACCCCGGCGCACATCGAGGCGATCGCCAAGGCAGTGGCCAAGTACCCGCCGCGGGCCATCCCGGAGATTCCCCGGGCCTGCCGCCTGTCCGGTCTGGAGCCGTTCACCATCGACCGCAGCTCGCTGTTCGTCAACGTCGGCGAGCGCACCAACATCACCGGCTCGGCCAAGTTCGCCCGGCTGATCCGCGAGGAAAACTACGCGGAAGCTCTCGAGGTCGCCCAGCAGCAGGTGGAAGCCGGCGCCCAGGTGATCGACATCAACATGGACGAAGGCATGCTGGACTCGAAGGCGGCCATGGTCACCTTCCTCAACCTGATCGCCTCCGAGCCCGACATCTCGCGCGTGCCGATCATGATCGACTCCTCCAAGTGGGAGGTGATCGAGGCCGGCCTCAAGTGCATCCAGGGCAAGGGCATCGTCAACTCGATCTCGATGAAGGAAGGCGTCGAGGCCTTCAAGCACCACGCCCGCCTGTGCAAGCGCTACGGCGCCGCGGTGGTGGTGATGGCCTTCGACGAGGACGGCCAGGCCGACACCCAGGCGCGCAAGGAAGAAATCTGCAAGCGCTCCTACGACATCCTGGTCGACGAAGTCGGCTTCCCGCCGGAAGACATCATCTTCGACGCGAACATCTTCGCCATCGCCACCGGCATCGAGGAACACAACAACTACGCGGTCGATTTCATCAACGCCTGCGCCTACATCCGCGACCACCTGCCCTACGCCCTCAGCTCGGGCGGGGTGTCCAACGTGTCCTTCTCGTTCCGCGGCAACAACCCGGTACGCGAGGCGATCCACTCGGTGTTCCTCTACTACGCGATCCGCAACGGCCTGACCATGGGCATCGTCAACGCCGGCCAGCTGGAAATCTACGACGAGATTCCGAAAGCGCTGCGCGACCGGGTCGAGGACGTGGTGCTCAACCGCACGCCCGAGGCCACCGAGGCCCTGCTGGCGATCGCCGACGACTACAAGGGCGGCGGCGCGGTCAAGGAGGCAGAGGACGAGGAATGGCGCAGCTACAGCGTCGAGAAGCGCCTCGAGCATGCGCTGGTCAAGGGCATCACCACCTGGATCGTCGAGGACACCGAGGAATGCCGCCAGCAGTGCGCGCGCCCCATCGAGGTCATCGAAGGTCCGCTGATGTCCGGGATGAACGTGGTCGGCGACCTGTTCGGCGCCGGCAAGATGTTCCTCCCGCAGGTGGTCAAGTCCGCGCGAGTGATGAAGCAGGCGGTAGCCCACCTGATTCCCTTCATCGAGGCGGAGAAAGGCGACAAGCCGGAAGCCAAGGGCAAGATCCTGATGGCCACGGTGAAGGGCGACGTGCACGACATCGGCAAGAACATCGTCGGCGTGGTGCTCGGCTGCAACGGCTATGACGTGGTCGACCTCGGCGTGATGGTGCCGGCGGAGAAGATCCTGCAGACCGCCATCGCCGAGAAATGCGACATCATCGGCCTGTCTGGCCTGATCACGCCGTCGCTGGACGAGATGGTCCACGTCGCCAAGGAAATGCAGCGGCAGAATTTCCAGTTGCCGCTGATGATCGGCGGCGCCACTACCTCGAAGGCGCATACCGCGGTGAAGATCGATCCGCAGTACAGCAACGACGCGGTGGTCTACGTCACCGACGCCTCGCGCGCGGTAGGCGTACCAGCCTGCTGTCCAAGGAGCTGAAGGCCGACTACGTGGCCCGCACCCGCGCCGACTACGCGGTGGTCCGCGAACGCACGGCCAACCGCAGCGCCCGCACCGAGCGGCTGAGCTACGAACAGGCGATCGCCAACAAGCCGGCGTTCGACTGGGCCGGCTACCAGGCGCCGACGCCTTCCTTCACCGGCGTCAGGGTGCTCGACGAGATCGACCTCGCGGTGCTCGCCGAGTACATCGACTGGACGCCGTTCTTCATTTCCTGGGACCTGGCCGGCAAGTACCCGCGCATCCTCACCGACGAGGTGGTCGGCGAGGCCGCCACCTCGTTGTTCAACGACGCCCAGGCGATGCTGAAGAAGCTGATCGACGAGAAGCTGATCAAGGCCCGCGCGGTGTTCGGCTTCTGGCCGGCCAACCAGGTCGAGCACGACGACCTGGAGGTCTACGGCGCCGATGGCGAGACCCTCGCCACCCTGCACCACCTGCGGCAGCAGACGATCAAGCCGGACGGCAAGCCGAACCTGTCGCTGGCCGATTTCGTCGCGCCGAAGGAAAGCGGCGTGCGCGACTACATCGGCGGCTTCATCACCACCGCCGGGATCGGCGCCGAGGAAGTGGCCAAGGCGTACGAAGCCAAGGGCGACGACTACAACAGCATCATGGTCAAGGCGCTCGCCGACCGCCTCGCCGAAGCCTGCGCCGAGTGGCTGCACGAGCGGGTGCGCAAGGAGTACTGGGGCTACGCCCGCGACGAGCACCTCGACAACGAGGCCTTGATCAAGGAGCAATACGTCGGCATCCGCCCGGCACCGGGCTACCCGGCCTGCCCCGACCATACCGAGAAAGGCACTCTGTTCGAACTGCTCGATCCGCAGGGCCTGTCCGGCGTCAGCCTGACCGAGCACTACGCGATGTTCCCGGCCGCGGCGGTCAGCGGTTGGTATTTCGCCCACCCGCAGGCGCAGTACTTCGCGGTCGGCAAGATCGACAAGGACCAGGTGGAACGCTACAGCCAGCGCAAGGGCCAGGAAGCCAGCGTCAGCGAGCGCTGGCTGGCGCCGAACCTTGGCTACGATGACTGACCAGGAAGGCGACGATGAAATTCCTCACTCCCGAGCAGATGGAAAAGCCGCGCAAGCGCCGCCTGCGCAAGAAACTGCGCCTGGGCGAGTTCCAGGAGTTCGGCTTCAGCTTCGAACTGACCTACGACCGCAACGCCCTCTCCCACGACGATGCGCTGGACCATCTGATCGACTTCGTCGAGGCCCAGGGCTGGGTGTTCGGCGGTGGCGGCTCGCCGGAACAGGCGGAGATCAGCGGCTACCTGTGCCTGGCGCGGGTCGGCAGCCTGGACGAGGCGGACCGGGAAAGCGCCCGCCTGTGGCTGGAAGCCCAACTCTGGTGCAAGACCTTCGAGGTCGGCCCGTTGAGCGACTGCTGGCACAACTTCTTCGAGTGAAACCGGCGCCGGCATGACCTGGCCTGGCGCCGGCAGGCGCGAAGCTGCGACCTACACCCGGATCAGGCGCGGTTCATGCCCCGTGTGGGCGAGGAAAGCCAGCAGGTCTGCGTAGCGGATGCACTCGGTGGCGGTATTCACCAACGGGTGGAAACCGAGCAACTGGTCCTGGCGGATGGCATCGTCGAGCAACACCTCGACCCTGTGCTGCGGATCGTTGACCAGCGCGAAAGGCGTCACGCAGCCCAGTTCAACGCCGAGGTATTCACGCAGGCGCTCGACCGAGGCGAACGACAGGCGGCTTTCGCCGATCTGTTCGGCGATGCCCGGCAGGTCGGCCTCCTTGCGCTCGTCGAGCAGCACCAGGTAGTGGCGAGTACCCTTGCGGTTGCGCAGGAACAGGTTCTTGATGCCCTGGTCGGGCAATTCGATGCCCTGCGCGTAATATTCCTCGATGGAGGCGATCGCGGGATGCTCGACCCGCTGGCTGTCGATGGCCAGCTCGCGGAGCAACGCCAGAAGCGCCTGCTCGTCCATTTTCGCACTCATGGGACGCGCGCCCTCAGGTGAACTGCGAACCGGAACGGCGCACGAACTTGATCGACCACTTGAAGTTCGGCTTGCGCGTCACGCTGATCGGGCGCCGGGTCACGGTATCGATGGTGATGTTCCAGAACCCGGTGCTGGGCACCTTGATCTTCGCCGGGAAGCGGTCGAAGGCGCCGCCATGGTAGCTATGCCGCCCGCCATTCTTGAAACTGCGGAAATTGGCGTCGTTCATCAGGCGGATATTGCATTGCTGCGAGCACTCGATGACCACGATGTCGTCTTCGTTGAGGTGTTCGCGCTGGTGGACGAATTTCATGGAACGGTTCCGTTGCTGCGGTGGAGCGGAGCGCAACGATAGCACGTCGGCGCCGGCCATACCGCCTCATGACGGGCAATGGTAGGATGCGCGCCCCATGCGTAGCCAAGACCTCCACCAGCGCCTCGCCGATCTCGGCGCCAAGCCCCTGCATTGCGGGAGGATCGTCCGCGCCTGGCTGCAGGGCCGCGCCCTCGATGCCTGCACCGCCCGCCAGCGGGCCGAGGACTTCCTGCCGCTGGGCGTACGCCATGGTCTGCCCCAGGTAGCAGCGGAACTGGAAGGCATCGCCCGCCTGCACAGCGAGCATCCGGCGAGCGACGGCTCGTCGCGCCTGCTGGTGGAACTGGCCGACCGGCAGATGGTGGAAAGCGTGCTGCTGCCGCGCGGTGGGCTGTGCGTCTCGACCCAGGTCGGCTGCGCGGTCGGCTGCGTGTTCTGCATGACCGGCCGCAGCGGCCTGCTGCGCCAGGTCGGCAGCCTGGAGATGGTCGCCCAGGTGGTCCTGGCGCGCCGTCGGCGAGCGGTGAAGAAAGTGGTGTTCATGGGCATGGGCGAGCCGGCGCACAACCTCGACAACGTCCTCGAAGCCATCGACCTGCTCGGCACCGATGGCGGCATCGGCCACAAGAACCTGGTGTTCTCCACCGTCGGCGATCCCCGCGTGTTCGAGCGCCTGCCCCGGCAACGGGTGAAGCCCGCCCTCGCCCTGTCCCTGCACAGCACCCGCGCCGAACTGCGCCGGCAACTGTTGCCCAAGGCGCCGCCGCTGAGCCCGGAAGAACTGGTGGAAGCCGGCGAGGCCTACGCCCGCCGGGTCGACTATCCGATCCAGTACCAATGGACCCTGCTCGAAGGGATCAACGACAGCCTGGAGGAAATGGACGGCATCCTGCGCCTGCTCAAGGGCCGCTTCGCGGTGATGAACCTGATCCCCTACAACAGCATGGACGGCGACGCCTACCGGCGCCCGAGCGGGGAGCGGATCGTCGAGCTGGTGCGCTACCTGCACAGCCGCGGCGTGCTGACCAAGGTGCGCAACTCGGCCGGCCAGGACATCGACGGCGGCTGCGGGCAACTGCGCACCAGGGCCACGCAGGGCACGGTGGAACGGCGCATCCCCGCCCGCCAGGCCTGAAGCCACCCTCCTCCCGCCAAGGGTCTAGACTCTCAGGGCAGGTATGGAAAAGGGAGGACCACCGATGGGTATCGAGACGGAAGAACCGAACCAGAAGCCGCCGACCTTCTGGCAGATGCTGCATAGCGTGATGGCTGCCGCCTTCGGCGTACAGAGCGGGCGAAACCGCGCCCGCGACTTCACCCACGGCAAGCCCGTGCACTTCATCATGCTGGGCCTGCTCTTCACCCTGGTGTTCGTGCTGTTGCTGGCCGGGATCGTGAAACTGGTGCTGAGCCTCAGCGGCCTGTGACCTCTGCGCCGCCGAGGCGGGCTTTCACTGGTGGCTGACCCAGAACACCGCGGTAGCCACCACCAGCAGGATCAGGACGAAGGCCGCGCGGGCGTCGACCACGCTGTCGCGGTTTTCCTGGGTTTTGCTCGGCTCGCTCATGACTCCCCCTGTTTCTTGTGGGTATCGGGACGAAGACATCGAAAGGCACTCTCCAGTTAAGACCAGCGCCGCCCATCGCTCAAGAAAGGCGCCGTTGCGAAGCGGTTATGCTTGCCTGGCGACTTAGTCTTTTTGGTTCTTACCATATACTCAAACATCACTTTTACGCATAAATATGAACTGGTATCGTGCGCCCACTCCGCGTGGAGCGCGTAGCCGTGCGCGCTGGTTAACGCAGTAAGCCGCATAGCCTGACAGCAGGAATATTCATGTACGTATACGACGAGTACGACCAACGGATCGTCGAGGACCGCGTCAAGCAGTTCCGCGACCAGACCCGCCGTTACCTGGCGGGTGAATTGACCGGTGAGGAGTTCCGCCCGCTGCGCCTGCAGAACGGTCTCTATATCCAGCGCTATGCCCCGATGCTGCGCATCGCCGTTCCCTATGGCCTGCTCTCCTCGCGCCAACTGCGCAAGCTGGCGCAGATCGCCCGCGACTACGACAAGGGCTACGCCCACATCAGCACCCGGCAGAACGTGCAGTTCAACTGGCCGGAGCTGGAAGACGTGCCGGAAATCCTCGCCGAGCTGGCCACCGTGCAGATGCACGCGATTCAGACCAGCGGCAACTGCATCCGCAACACCACCACCGACCAGTTCGCCGGCGTCGCCCGCGACGAGCTGGTGGACCCGCGCCCCTGGTGCGAGATCATCCGCCAATGGTCGACCTTCCACCCCGAGTTCGCCCACCTGCCGCGCAAGTTCAAGATCGCGGTGAACGGCGCGGTGAGCGACCGTGCCGCCATCGAAGTGCACGACATCGGCCTGGAGGCGGTGAAGAACGAGGCCGGCGAGCTCGGCTTCCGCGTCTCGGTCGGCGGCGGCCTGGGCCGAACCCCCATCGTCGGCAGCTTCATCAATGAATTCCTGCCCTGGCAGCACCTGCTCGGCTACCTGGATGCCATCCTGCGCGTCTACAACCGCTATGGCCGGCGCGACAACAAGTACAAGGCGCGGATCAAGATCCTGGTCAAGGCGCTGACCCCGGAAGTCTTCGCCGAGCGCGTCGAGGCCGAATGGGCCAACCTCAAGGACGGACCGAGCACCCTCACCGAGGCGGAAGTCCAGCGCGTCGCCGCGCATTTCGTCGATCCGGCCTACAAGGCCCTCGACGACCTCGACGAGTCCCTCGCCCGGCTCGACGCGGAGCACCCCGGCTTCGCCCGCTGGCGCGCACGCAACACCTTCGCCCACAAGAAGCCCGGCTACGTCGCCGTGACGCTCTCGCTGAAGCCCACCGGCACCGCGCCGGGAGACGTCACCGACAAACAGCTGGAGGCCATCGCCGATCTCGCCGACCGCTACAGCTTCGGCGAGGTGCGCAACAGCCATAACCAGAACATCATTCTCGCCGACGTCGAGCAGGGCGAACTCTTCGCCCTCTGGGGCGAACTGCGCGAACTGGGCTTCGCCACCCCCAACGTCGGCCTGCTGACCGACATCATCTGCTGCCCCGGCGGCGACTTCTGCTCCCTGGCCAACGCCAAGTCGATCCCGATCGCCGAAGCCATCCAGCGCCGCTTCGACAATCTCGACTATCTATTCGACATCGGCGACATCGACCTGAACATCTCCGGTTGCATGAACGCCTGCGGCCATCACCATGTCGGCCACATCGGCATCCTCGGGGTCGACAAGAAAGGCGCGGAGTTCTACCAGGTCTCCCTCGGCGGCAGCTCGGCGCGCGACGCCAGCCTCGGGCAGATCCTCGGCCCGTCCTTCGCCCAGGAGCAGATGGCCGACGTGATCGACAAGATCATCCAGGTCTACGTGGAACGCCGGACCGAGGAAGAACCCTTCATCGACACCTTCCGCCGTATCGGTATCGACCCGTTCAAGGAGCGCGTATATGCAGCGAATCATTAAGGACCGCCAGGTGGTCGACGACCGCTGGCACTTGCTGCCCAAGGACGCGACCCTGGAAAGCGTACCCAACAGCGACGACGTGATCATCCCGCTGGCCCTGTGGCTCGAGCACGGCCCGGCCCTGCGCGGCCGCGACGGCGGCCTGGGGGTCTGGCTGGACGCGGACGAGGAGCCGGAAAGCATCGCCGGCGACCTCGACAGGTTCCAGGTGGTCGCGGTGAACTTCCCCGCCTTTACCGATGGCCGCGGCTTCAGCAGCGCGCGCTTGCTGCGCGAGCGCTACGGCTACAAGGGCGAGATCCGCGCGATCGGCGACGTGCTGCGCGACCAGTTGTTCTTCATGCGCCGCTGCGGCTTCGACGCCTATGCCATCCGTGCCGACCGCAGCCCGGAAGACGCCCTGGCCAGCCTGGACGACTTCAGCGAGGTCTACCAGACCTCGGTGGAGCAGCCGCTACCGCTGTTCCGCCGCCGCGGCTGACCCCCGCCCTGACGGAAGAGCCCCGCAGCCGCGGGGCTTTTTCATTCCCGAGGTCACGGACGCCTCAGGCCGCCCGCACGCTGTCCCACGCCACCTGCGCCAGCAGTTCGCGACAGTCGGCCAACGCCACCCGGGTTCGCCCGGCCAGCCACTGGCGGGCAAGGTCGTGGGCCGGGCCGATCACCACCGAAGCAAAGCAGTCGTCCGGCATCTCGCGGAACAGGCCCTCGGCCCGATATCCCGCCAGCGCCGCATGGATCCGTGCGAAGTGCGCCTGGTTGTCGGCCCGCAGGCGCTCGCCCAGCTCCCCCGCCTCCACCCGCCCGCGGCTGTGCAGGATGAAGCGTGCCCAGTCGGGATTCGCCACGACCCAGTCGATGTAGCTGGTGACCAGCAACCTGACCGTTTCCTCGGCGCTGCGCGCCCTGGCGAAGCCGGCTTCGAGCAACGCCGCGTACTGGCCGATCCCGGCCAGGTACAGTTCGCCATGGATGCGTTCCTTGTTGCCGAAATGGTGGTAGAGGCTACCGATGCTCGCTCCGGAACGGTCGCGGATCATCTCGATGGTGGTGGCGTCTACGCCATGCTCGCTGAAGCAGGCCAGGGCGGCCTGGAGAATCTCGTCTTTGCGGGAAGAACGGCCCATGTCGGTCCTTGTCGTTAATCGTCGAAACGCCGACTAGAATATTTTTCTAGAATAAATTTCTAACCTTCGTATACTGCCCCGGTGCGCACACATCTTCAATCCTGAAACGCCCGGAGTTTTCCATGAGTCAGATGATGCAGATGTACCAGCAGGTCGGCCCGGCCCAGTTCAGCGCCATGATCGGCCAGTTCGCACCCTATTTCGCCAGCATCGCCCCGCAGTTCGTCGAACTGCGTCCCGGCTATGCCGAAGTCACCTTCCCCAAGCGCCGCGAGGTGCTGAACCATATCGGCACGGTGCATGCCATCGCCCTGTGCAATGCCGCCGAACTGGCCGCCGGGACCATGACCGACGCCTCGATTCCCGCCGGCCATCGCTGGATTCCGCGCGGCATGACCGTCGAGTACCTGGCCAAGGCCACTGGCGACGTGCGCGCGGTGGCCGACGGCAGCCAGATCGACTGGCAAGCCACCGGCAACCTGGTGGTGCCGGTGGTCGCCTATGTCGACGACAAGCCGGTATTCCGCGCCGAGATCACCATGTACGTCAGCCAGGCCTGACCGCCAAGGCGCCCCGGCCGTGCTTTCGGCCGGCTGGAGGCGCCCTGGCGGCCAGCTCTATTCTCGAAGCCATGAGCAGACCACGGAGACCGGCATGAACCCTCCGCAACCACGCCTCATCGATAACGGCAACGGCCATCCGCTGGCCAGCCATTGGTACCGGCCTGCCGGGGAGCCGCGCGGCTATCTCCTGATCGTCCCGGCGATGGGAGTGGAACAGCGCTTCTACGCGCCCTTCGCCGCCTGGCTGGCAGAGCGCGGCTACCTGGCCATCACCTTCGACTACCTGGGCATGGGGCAATCGCGCAACGGCTCGCTGCGCGGTCTCGAGGTCGATGTGCTGGGCTGGGCCCGTCATGACTGCAGCGCCATGCTCGCCGCCGCGCTCGCCGAGAGCGGGAGCAAGCCCCTGTACTGGATCGGCCATAGCCTGGGCGGCCAGATCCTGCCCTTCGTCGAAGGGCGCGAGCGTATCGATAGGGTCTTCAGCATCGCCAGCGGCAGTGGCTACTGGAAGGAAAACAGCCCGCGGTTGCGCAACAAGGTCTGGTTGTTCTGGTACCTCGTCGCGCCCCTGCTGACGCCGCTGCTCGGCTATTTTCCCGGGCGCCGCCTGGGCATGGTCGGCGACCTGCCGCGCGGGGTGATCGAACAATGGCGACGCTGGTGCCTGCATCCGCAGTACGCCCTCGCGGATGGCGAGGCCATCCGCCGCGCCTTCTCCGCCGTACGCACGCCCATCGTGTCGCTGTCGTTCACCGACGATGAAATGATGTCCCGACGCAGCATCGAGTCGCTGCTGGGCTTCTACCGCGAAGCGCCGAAAACCGCCTGGCGCATCGCTCCCGAGGAAATCGGCGCCCGCCACATCGGCCATTTCGGCTTCTTCCGGCCGCAGTTCGCCGAATCGCTATGGGCGGGCTACCTGTTGCCGGAGCTGGGCTCCGGCAACGCCCTCAGCCGAGGTTGACCAGCACCCGGCCGACCAGCTTGCCGGCGAGGATCTGGTTGATCGCCCCCGGCAGCTCTTCGAGGGCGATCTCGCGCGCCACCTCTTCGAGGTTGTCGAGCTTCCATTGCAGCGACAGCTTGTCCCACATGGATGCCTTGACCACCAGCGGCAGCTCCACCGAGTCCACCCCGAGCAGGTTGACCCCGCGCAGGATGAACGGCAGCACCGAGGCCTTGAAGCCGGCGCCGGCGGTCAGGCCGCAGCAGGCGACGCTGCCGCCGTACTGCAACGACTTGACCACGTTGAAGAGGATGTCGCCGCCGACGGTGTCCACCGCGCCGGCCCACTGTTCCTTGAGCAACGGCTTGTCGACGCCATCGGCCACGGTGGCGCGATCGAGGATCTGCTTGGCCCCCAGGCGGTTGAGGAACTCGGCCTGCTCCAGCTTGCCGGTGGCGGCCGCCACGGTGTAGCCGAGCTTGGCCAGCAGTTCCACGGCGATACTGCCGACCCCGCCGCTGGCGCCGGTGACCAGCACCGAGCCATGGTCGGGGCGCAGGCCGCTGCGCTCCAGCTTTTCGACGCAGAGCGCCGCGGTCAGGCCGGCGGTGCCGAGGATCATCGCCTCGCGCAGGCTCAGGCCTTGCGGGCGCTTGATCACCCAGGCCGCGGGCACGCGGATGTACTGGCCGAAACCGCCGGCGGTGTTCATGCCCAGGTCGTAGCCGGTGACGATCACCTCGTCGCCGGCCGCGAACTCGGCCACCGAGGACTCGGCGACCACACCGGCGGCATCGATGCCGGGGGTATGCGGGTACTTGCGGGTCACCCCGCGGTTGCCGCTGGCGGACAGCGCATCCTTGTAGTTCAGCGAGGAATACTGCACGCGGATCAGTACGTCGCCCGCCGGCAGGTCGCCGGTATCGCGCTCGACCACCTGCGTTTCGTAAACGCCGTGGGGCGCTTCCGTCACCCACAACGCCTTGAATACAGCCATTTCGACCTCCTCTCGTGAAAACCCTGAAGACAGCGTGTTCGTCCCTGTCGGCGCCGGCCTATTGCCAGAACTTCTGCTGGTTGAGCCGCCCCCACCAGGTCACCAGCACGCGGTCGATAACCACGCTGGCGGCCAGGCCGACGCGTTCCTGCAGGCTCTTGCGCTCGACGAATTGCACCTGGTAGACATCGCGCTCCCTGGCCTGCTCGGCCAGGTACTCGTCGCTGGTCTTGAGTTCGTCCACCAGCAGCTTGCCCAGTGCGGCCTGGCCCAGCCAGACCTCGCCGGTGGCGATCTCGTCCATGTTCAGTTGCGGCCGGTAGTGGGCCACGAAGTTCTTGAACAGTTCGTGGGTCACCTCCAGGTCCTCCTGGAACTTTTCCCGGCCCTTCTCGGTGTTCTCGCCGAATACCGTCAGCGTACGCTTGTATTCGCCGGCGGTAAGCACCTCGAAGTCAATATCGTGCTTCTTCAACAGCCGGTGGACGTTGGGCAACTGCGCCACCACGCCGATCGAGCCGAGGATGGCGAAGGGCGCGGAAAGGATCCGATCGCCGATGCAGGCCATCATGTAGCCGCCGCTGGCCGCCACCTTGTCGACGCACACGGTCAGCGGCACGCCGGCCTGGCGGATGCGCGCCAGTTGCGAGGCCGCCAGGCCGTAGCCATGGACCATGCCACCGCCGCTTTCCAGGCGCAGCACCACCTCGTCGTCCTTGCCCGCCATGCTCAGCACCGCAGTCACTTCGTGGCGCAGTTGCTCGGTAGCCGAGGCCTTGATGTCGCCGTCGAAATCGAGCACGTAGACCCGCGACTTCTGTTCAGGATGTTTCTTCGCCTGCTTCGCCGCCTTGCTCTCCTCCTTGCGCAAGGCCTTGAGGCTGGTCTTGTCGAGGACGCTGTGGCGGACCCGCTCGCGCAGGTCCTTGTAGAAATCGTTGAGCTTCTGCACGTCGAGGTGCCCGCCTGCGCCGCGCCGGCCGCGGCCGCGCAGGGCGACGATCACCACCAGCACCACGATGATCGCCGCCAGCACGGTCACGGTCCTGGCCAGAAAGCCCGCATATTCGGCAATGAACTCCACACAACCCCCTCTCTACTGTTGACGCACCCGTCTACGGGCGACACGATTGCGCAAGCATACCCAGGCCACCGACGGGCGGCCAGCGATGCCACTGCCTGGAGAGCCTTTGCAGGGCGCGCCCGGAGCAGCCGATAAAGGCAGCGAATGACATTCAAACAAGCGTATGTTTTTTCGTTGACAGCCCTGGGTGATCCTCATACCCTCGCGGAACTTTCACCCGCCGAGGTCCGCCCGTGGGCAGCATCTACCTGATTCGACATGGCCAGGCGTCGTTCGGTGCCGACGACTACGACGTGCTGTCGCCGACCGGCATCCGCCAGGCGGAAATCCTCGGCGACCACCTGCTGAACCTCGGCGTCCGTTTCGACCGCGTCCTCAGCGGCGGCTTGCGCCGCCAGCAGCACACCGCCCGCGCCGCCCTCGAACGCCTGGAGTCCTCCGGGCTGGCCACGCCGGAGCTGGAAGTCGATCCGGCGTTCAACGAATTCGAAGCCGACGCGGTGATCCGCGCGCACCTGCCGGACCTGCTCGATGAGCAGCCGGAAGCCTTGCACATCCTTCGCCATGCGGCCGAGCATCGGGCCGAGTTCCAGCGCCTGTTCTCCACCATCATCGCGCGCTGGGTTTCCGGCAACCATGAGAAAGATGGGCTGGAAAGCTGGCAGGAATTCCTCGATAAGGTCCATGACGGTCTTCGTCGTCTGCTGGCGCAGGCCAGCGGCAAGGACAGGGTCGCCGTGTTCACCTCCGGCGGTACCATTACCGCCCTGCTCCAGCTGATCGTCGGCGTTCCGCCGCTCAAGGCCTTCGAGCTGAACTGGCAGATCGTCAATACCTCGCTGACTCGCCTGAAATTCCGCGGCGAGGAAGTGTCCCTGGCTTCCTTCAACAGTCACGTGCACCTGGAACTGTTGAAGGCGCCGGAACTCATCACCTATCGATGAGCCGGCCTACCGCGACCGTTCCGGTCGCCGAAAAAACCCTAGAAGAAAGGAATAGAACCCATGACCACCGTTGCTGACATCGTCTCCACCATGAAAAGCAAGTTCAACGCCAGCGCGGCCGCCGGCCTGGATCTGGTGTTCCAGTTCAACATCGAAGACGGCGACAACCACTACCTGGTCGTCAAGGACGGTACCTGCGAAGTGGTACAGGGCGACGCCGAGAACCCCAACGTCACCCTGATCATGGACAGCGAAACCCTGAAGGGCATCACCAGCGGCGAGACCGACGGCATGCAGGCCTTCATGGCCGGCAAGCTGCGCGCCGAAGGCGACATGATGCTGGCGATGAAGCTGGGCGAACTGTTCCCGGTCTGACCGTTTCCGGCGCCATGCCAGAAGGAAAACCGGAGTCCCTCGCGGCTCCGGTTTTTTTTCGTCCGGCATTCCTCCAGGCCGACGATCAGGGACCGTGATGGAGCGGCAACACGCTTGCCCATAACGCCCGGCGGCGGCTTGTGAGGGCCGGGACAGGGCATTAGATTAGCCAATTATCGCCGGTCACCATCATTGCGCAGCCTGATGCGCGCACCGGCTCCCGCGGCTCCGCCGTGGCACCACGAGAAGGGAACCCCATGTCGCTGACCGACCAATCCACTCGCATCCGCGCCGGCGAAGAACTCGACGCCGCCGTCATCGACCCGTACCTGAAAGCCCATATCCCCGGCCTCGAAGGCACCCCGAAGATCAGCCAGTTCCCCGGTGGCGCGTCCAACCTGACCTACCTGATCGAGTATCCGCGCCAGGAGTTCGTCCTGCGTCGCCCGCCATTCGGCCACAAGGCCAAGTCGGCCCACGACATGGGCCGCGAATACCGCATCCTGAACCAGTTGAACGCAGGCTTCCCCTACTGCCCGAAAGCCTACCTCTACTGCACCGACGAGTCGGTGATCGGCGCCGAGTTCTACGTCATGGAACGGGTCAAGGGCATCATCCTGCGCGCCGAACTGCCGCCTGAGCTGAATCTCGACGAACAACAGACCCGCAGCCTGTGCAAGAGCTTCATCGACAAGTTCGTCGAACTGCACAACGTCGACTACGCCGCCTGCGGACTGGCCGACCTGGGCCGCCCGGACGGCTACGTGCAGCGCCAGATCGCCGGCTGGACCGACCGCTACGAGAAGGCCCTGACCCCCGACGCGCCGCTCTGGGAACCGGTCAAGGCCTGGCTCAAGGACAAGCAGCCGGCCGATCACCACAAGCCGGGCATCGTGCACAACGACTACCGCTTCGACAACGTGATCCTCGACCCGGAAAACCCGATGCAGATCATCGGCGTGCTGGACTGGGAACTGGCCACCCTCGGCGATCCGCTGATGGACCTCGGCAATACCCTCGCCTACTGGGTGGAAGCCGGCGACCCGGCTCCGGTGCAGCTGACCCGCCGCCAGCCCAGCCACCTGCCGGGCATGCTGACCCGCCGGGAGTTCGCCGACTACTACGCCGAGCGGGCCGGGATCCCACCGATCGACAACCTGGACTTCTACTACACCTATGGCCTGTTCCGTCTTGCCGGCATCGTCCAGCAGATCTACTACCGCTACTACCACGGGCAGACCCAGGACAAGCGTTTCGCCCAGTTCGTGCAGATGAACAAGCTGCTGGAGCAGATGAGCCTGCAGGCCATCGAGCGCTCCCGCCTGTAACCGACCACTACAAGGGGATAGCCCATGTCCAAGACCCACCTGTTCGACCTCGACGGCAAGATCGCCTTCGTTTCCGGCGCCAGCCGCGGCATCGGCGAGGCGATAGCCAAGCTGCTGGCCCAGCAAGGCGCCCACGTGATCGTCTCGAGCCGCAAGATCGATGGCTGCCAGGCGGTCGCCGACGCGATCACCGCGGAGGGCGGCAAGGCCACCGCGATCGCCTGCCACATCGGCGAGATGGAGCAGATCCAGAACGTCTTCGCACAGATCCGCGAGCAGTTCGGCCGCCTCGACATCCTGGTCAACAACGCCGCCACCAACCCGCAGTTCTGCAACGTACTGGAAACCGACCTCGGCGCCTTCCAGAAGACCGTCGACGTCAACATCCGCGGCTACTACTTCATGTCCATCGAGGGCGGCAAGCTGATGAAGGAACACGGCGGCGGCAGCATCATCAACGTGGCCTCGATCAACGGCGTATCGCCCGGCGAGTTCCAGGGCATCTACTCGGTGACCAAGGCCGCCGTGATCAGCATGACCAAGGTCTTCGCCAAGGAATGCGCGCAGTTCGGCATCCGCTGCAACGCCCTCCTGCCAGGGTTGACCGACACCAAGTTCGCTTCGGCGCTGGTGAAGAACGACGCGATCCGCAACCTCGCCCTGCAGCGCATCCCGCTCAAGCGCGTGGCCGAGCCGAGCGAAATGGCAGGCGCCGTGCTCTACCTGGCTAGCGAAGCGTCCAGCTACACCACCGGCGTGGCGCTGAACGTCGACGGCGGCTTCCTTTCCTGACGGAACGGCGAACGCGCGAAGAGGGAGCCAGGGCTCCCTCTTTTCATTTCAGGATTGCCAATGCCTCGCACCAGCGCGGGACAGGCGCCCCACGGCTATTCACCTGCGTTCTCGGGTAGCCGGACGAGTACCCCCATAGGTGTTACCCGCCGCCTCCACTTCAGTTGCCGACCCGCCAGCCACCGTTCACCGACACCACCGTTCCGGTGACGAACCCCGCCTCGGGCGAGGCCAGCCAGGCCACCGCCGCGGCGATGTCCTCGACCCGGCCGGTCCTGCCCAGCGGGGTCTCGCCGACGATGGCGGCGACCCGTTGCGGATCGAGGCCGCCGGGAAAGAACCGGGTGTCGGCGATGTAACCCGGCGCCACGCTGTTCACCGTGATCCCGCGCGAACCGAGTTCCCGCGCCAGGGCCACGCCGAAGCCATGTAGGCCGGCCTTGGCTGCCGCATAGCCCAGCGCACCGGGACTGCCGCTACCGGTCTGCGCAGCGATCGATCCGATATGGATGATCCGCCCGCCCTCTTCCGCGAAATGCGGCAACACCGCCAGCGACATGAGGAACGCGCTTTTCAGGTTGCCGTCCAGCAGCGCATCCCATTCCCGCTCGGCCTCAGCCAGCGGAGTGGTGGCGGCGATCTTTCGGGTGAACCCGGCGTTGTTCACCAGCACGTCGAGCCCCTGGAAGGTGTCGCCAACCCAGGCGGCCACCGCCTCGACAGCTTCGCGGCGGGAAAGATCGGCGGCCATCCAGGGCACACCGCCCAACTCGGCGGCAGCGCGTTGCAGGCGCTGGGAATCACGGGCCACCAGGGCGATCCGATAACCCTGTTGCCGAAGGCGCCGGGCGATGGCCAGGCCGATGCCCGACGAGCCGCCGGTGACCAGGGCGGTACGGGGGATTGGAGAATGAGTGTGCATGACGGGCTTCCTCTGTAATGGATGGAACGCCTCGTCTGGCCAGAGCGAGCGTACGGATGGATTCTCGACGGATTCGCCGCGATATATCCAATACTGTCTTTCTTAACTCACCATATCCGGGAGATATCGCAATGGCCGACTTGCGCCAGTTCCGCCAGTTCGTCGCGGTTGCCGAGGAGCTGAGCTTCCGCCGCGCCGCTGAGCGCCTGCACATGGCCCAGCCACCGCTGACCACCGCGATCCGGCGGCTGGAAGAAGAAGTCGGCGCCAGCCTGCTGGAGCGTGACAACCGTATCCACCGCCTGACGCCGGCGGGCCGCGCGTTCCTCGACGAAGCCCGGCGCACCCTGGCCCAGGCCGAACGCACCCTGGCGGCCGCGCGCAGCGCCGCCAGCGGACGCAGAACGTTGCGCCTGGCGTTCGTCGACAGCACCATCAACATTCTGCTACCGCGCATACTCCAGGCATTCCGCCAACAGCATGGCGCGCTGGACTTCCAGCTCCAGGAAGACACCACCGCGGGGCAACTGGAGGCATTGCGCGAAGACCGCATCGATGCCGGCCTGATCGTCCTGCCGGTCGACCGCCAGCCCGGCCTGTACACGCATCTACTGGTGGACGGCGACATGCGCGTGGCATTGCCCGAAGGGCATCGGCTGGCACGCCATGCGCGCCTGCGCCTGGAACAACTGGCCGGAGAACCCTGGCTGCTGTTCCCACGGCACTATGGGCCAGGCATGCACGACCTGATCGTCGCCGCCTGCGCGGCAGCCGGCTTCGTCCCGGAGGTGGTGCAGGAGGCGCGGCAGATGCAGACCATCGCCGGGCTGGTGGCCGGCGGCATCGGCGTCGCGCTAGTGCCTTCGCTGCTACAACCGTTGCGCCCGCCGGGAGTCACCTTTCGTCCCCTGCAAGGGCGGCGGGCGCGAATTCCCTATCGGCTGGCGCTGGCCTACCGCACGCCGTCGGAACTCATCGAACGCTTTCGCGAAACCGCCCAGGCGATCGCCGCCGCCCCGGCTTTTCGCATGGCCTAGCGCCAGTCCCTGAGCGCCTCCTCGGCCGCCAGGTTCATCGGCTCGGCAAGCAGCCCGGCGACGCCGTAGTTCACCGCGAACACCGCCTTGTCCGCCATCGGCAGGAAAGTCACCCGCCCCGCCAGCGGCTCGAACAGGAACAGGTCGTGCTCGCCGGCCCGCAGCCAGCGCCAGAGATCGACACCCAGCGGACTCTGCGACAAGCCCAGGCGGCGGCCCCGGGACTGCTGTTCGAGGGCCAGGAAGCGGCCGCTGAGCGCGTCGAGGCGATAGCCCGGCGCCAGACCGATCAACGCGGCCAGCCCCTTCCAACGGAAAATCCGCGCGTCCAGTTGCCAGAGTTCGCCGTCCAGCACCACGCTGCGCTCGTTGGCGCCCTCCTGGATCAGCACCCGGTAGCGCTGCGGCCCTTCGGCCTGGAAGCTCAGGGTGGCCATCGGCTGCTCGGGCTTGAGCAGCGAGTAGCTGCGCAGGTCCCAGGCGAGCACCAGCAGCAGCGCCGCCACGGCGACGAAGGCCAAGCCGCAGGTACCGCGCAGCCAGCCGAGGAACCAGGTGCGTTCGAAGAGGATGCGCACCGCGACCAGGGCGGCCAGCAAGGCCAGTAACGCGAATGCCCAGGCCAGACCGTCGTACTGCATGCAAGCGATTCCTTCTGCGTGAAATTGCGGGCATTATGCGCACCCCTCCTCCCGACGGCCAGCGAGGCCGTTTCCCGATTGGAAGCAGGTCCGGTTTTTCATGCCCTTCGAACTCGCGATAGACCCCAGCACCCTGATCATCCTGGCCGTGGTGGCCTTTCTCGCCGGCTTCATCGACGCCATCGCCGGCGGCGGCGGCCTGTTGACCATCCCTGCGCTGCTCACCGCCGGGGTCCCGCCGCACCTGGCGCTGGGTACCAACAAGCTAAGCTCGACCTTCGGTGCGGCGACCGCCAGCTACACCTTCTACCGGCGCAAGCTGTTCCATCCCGGGAAGTGGCGCAACGCTCTGCTCGCCACCGCGATCGGCGCCGCCATAGGCGCCTGGGCGGCTCACCTGCTGCCCGCCGAGTGGCTGAACCGGATGCTCCCGGTGGTGGTATTCACCTGCGGCCTCTACATGCTCTTCGGCGGCACGCCGAAGGCGCCGCTGGACGCCGATGCGCCGGTCGGACGCAAGCGCCAGTGGCCGCAGGGCCTCGTCCTGGGCTTCTACGACGGCGTGGCGGGACCGGGCACCGGAGCGTTCTGGACCGTCAGCTCGCTGCTCATGTACCCGCTGGACCTGGTCCGCGCCAGCGGTGTGGCGCGGAGCATGAACTTCGTCAGCAACATAGTGGCGCTGGCGGTGTTCGTCGCCTCCGGCCAGGTGATCTGGTTGCTCGGCCTGTGCATGGGTGCGTCGCTGATGGTCGGCGCCTATTTCGGCGCGCGCACCGCCATCGGCGGCGGGGCGAAGTTCATTCGCCCGGTGTTCATCCTGGTGGTCCTGGCGCTGACCGCGCGGCTAGCCTGGCAGCACTGGTTCAGCGGCGCCTGAGCGGCGCGCCAGGTACAGGTCGATCAGGTGCCGGGCGATCGAGCGCTGCGCCGGTAGCGGCGGCAAGGCATCGAGGGAGAACCACTGGGCGTCCTCGATCTCGTCTTCCTGCGGGACGATCTCGCCGGACACGTACTCGGCGTGGAAACCGAGCATCAGCGAATGCGGGAACGGCCAGTTCTGGCTGCCGATGTATTCGAGATTGGCGACCTCCACCCCGACCTCTTCGCGCACCTCGCGGACCACGCACTGCTCCACCGACTCGCCGGCCTCGACGAAGCCGGCCAGGGTACTGTAGACCCCCGGCACGAAGCGCGGCGAACGCGCCAGCAACACCTCGTCGCCCCGGGTCACCAGGACGATCATGCTCGGCGACAGGCGCGGGTACTGGTGCAGCCCGCACTGCGGACACTGCATCACCCGCTCGTGGTCCTGCGCCTGCATGCGTGTGCCGCAGTTGCCGCAGAACCGGTTGTGACGTGCCCAGATGCCGATCTGGCTGGCATAGCCGAGCATGCAGAACTGATCGAAATCGCCGTGCAGCATGAACTGCCGCAACGGCGCCCAGGCCATGCCCGGCAGCTCGATCGGCTCGTCCAGTTCCAGCACGTAGACCGGCTCGCCCTGCCAATGGCCGACCCCATGCTCGGCGAGCAGCGGGAGTTCCTGGCGCTTCAGCCATTCGCGGGGGAACAACAGGCCGTTGTCGTCCTGGAGGAAGCGCTGCTGACAGTGCGCGAGCACCCAGCCGCCGACCTGGGCGGTAGCCGGCCGACCTGCCTGCCAGCGGGACTCGCCGGCCATCAGGCGGCCACCGGCAGTCCGAGCGCCTTGACGCTGGCGCTGGCCAGGTCGAGGACGTCCGGCTGGCCCTGCGGACGCAGCACGGCACCGCCCTCGAGATAGTATTCGAGACTGGTCAGGGCGTCGGCGAGGGTTTCCAGCATCTGCTCCGAAGGCATCTGCGCGGTCTCGATCATGCGCTGCTGGATGTAGTCGGCGCAGCCGCCGACCAGCAGCGCGGCGCGCTCCTGACCGAGGAACCAGAGACCGCCCCGGACCGCCTGCAGGCTGGCCGGGACGTTGGCCAGGTTGAGCTTGTCGCCATTGGATTCCAGGTACGCGGTGATCGCACGCTTGGCCAGGGCCAGGCCGGCCTTGGCCTCCTCGATCACCACGATGCGCGCCTCGGCCAACTGGTGCACGGCGAACGCATCGGCTTCCTGCCCGGGCTCCGCCGGAGTCGGCCGGATGATGCGGCGCTCGCCGCGCTCGAGGTTGCCGACCATGCTTTCCACGTAGAGCACCGCATCGGCCAGGCGCAGCAACGCCGGCGGCGAATCGGCGACGCCGCTGGCAGCCCAGGCGGCCACGGTGGGTAGCTGGGTCTGCAGGGCGGTGCCGGCCGAGTTCAGGCCGACCATGCCGAGGGTCTTGCTCAGCTTGCCCAGTTGCGCATGCAGGTTGGTCAGGCTATCCGGCTGGGCCACGCCGCGCTCGATCAGGTCGAGCATGTCCTTGACCCCGGCGAGTTCCTCGCGGATCGCCGTGGACAGCGAACGCATCACCGACTGGCCGGGGCCGGACAGGCGCTGCGATTCCTCTTCCAGCAGGTGGTCGGTGAACGGCAGCGGCGCCAGCCCATGCAGTTCGCGGACCTCGCGCGAACGCGGGCCCTGGCCGTCGGACAGCGCCACCAGGTAAAGCAGTTCCTTGAGCAGATGGCGCGGCGCCTCGTAGGCCGGGCCGATCAGCAATTGCTTGAGCTCGCGGTCGATGCGCGAGAACAGTTGCTTGCGCGACTTGCGCGGCAACAGTTGGCCATCGACGATCGACTCGATCGCCGCGGCGCCGATCCAGCACAGCCGCGAACGGGCCACCCCGCCGTGCAGACTGTCGAGGCGCGCCAGCGCGCGGCCCATCAGCTTGAGGCTGGGATAAAGGTTCTGTTCGCGGATCAGGCCGAGCAGGCCGATCTGGTACATGTGGCGCATCCGCCGGCTTTCCTCGCCCAGTTCGGCTTCGGAAGGCAGGTGGTCGATGGCAGTGCTCGGCGGCCGCGGGATATCCAGGCGGGCGCTGAAGAAGAAGCTTTCCGGCAGCGCCGGCTGCCCTGCGGCACAGCGCACTTCGTTGATCGCCGGCAAGAGCAGCTCGGGGATCTCCTGGCGATTGGCCTCGACGTTCTCCAGGTAGCGGCGCAGCACGTACAGGGCGTTGCCCAGGGCTGCCAGCTGGCCGTCGCGCTCCTCGCTGACGCCGGTGGGAATGTCGGTCGCCAGCTGCAGGGCTTCCTGGGCCAGCAGCTCGGCGCCGGCCAGCTCGATCAGGTTGAGGGTGCCGCGGATCTGTTGCAGGCATTCGACGGCGTGCTGCAGCAGGCTGCCGTTCTGCCGCTCGGCAATGAACTGCTCAAGACCCTGTTCGGCCTGTTCCATGGTGGCGAACAACTCGTCGCGCACCAGACTGAGGGACGTGGCTCCTGTGACCATCGGTCTAGTGCGCCTCCCGCGCAAGAATATACAACGGCATCAATCAGCGAATTCCGGCTTCTGCTTGGCCATATGCGCGGCCATCGCCACCCGCAGGTCGGCGGACTGGAGCATGGCGGCGTTCCAGGTAGCGACGTACTCGAGGCCGTCGTCGACCCGGTGGTCGCGCATATAGCGGATCATTTCCTTGGTACCACGGATGGCGATCGGCGACTTCGCGGCGATCTGCCGCGCCAGTTCGAAGACCCCATCCATCAATGCGGCCTGGTCCGCGTAGGTACGATTGACCAGGCCGATGCTCCGTGCCTCTTCGCCGTCGACCATGCGCCCGGTGTAGGCCAGCTCGCGCATCATGCCATCGCCGATGATCCGCGGCAGGCGCTGCAGGGTGCCGACGTCGGCGGCCATGCCGATGTCGATCTCCTTGATCGAGAACTGCGCGTCGGCGGTCGAGTAGCGCATGTCGCAGGCCGAGACCAGGTCGATGGCGCCGCCCAGGCAGTAGCCCTGGATCGCCGCGAGCACCGGCTTGCGGCAGTTGTCGACCGCGTTGAACGAGGCCTGCAGCTCGAGAATCTTGCGACGCAGGGCGTCGGCGTTGCGGCCGACGTCCTTGCCCAGTTGGCTGCCGACCTGGGCCAGCAGCATCAGGTCGATCCCCGAGGAAAAATGCTTGCCCGCCCCGGACAGCACGACCACCCGCACTTCGTCTGTATCGTCGACCCAGCGGAAGATCTCGATGATCTCGCGCCAGAAGTCCTGGTTCATGGCATTGATCTTGTCCGGACGGTTGATCTGGACGTGGGCGATCTTGTCTGCCAGCTCCACACGGAATGCGTTGTACTCGGTCACGGCGATAGTCCTCGGCAGAGCAACTGCGCTGTCAGAACGCAGAGATTTTTGTTGTGCGGAAAATCCCGCAACTATAACAAGGGCGAGCCAAATGTCGATGCTGCACTATGTGATGCACGGCACGCCCATTGATACCGCAATCTCTTCGATGATTGCGCTAAACGCTTGATCCAACGAAAGTCCTGCTGGCATTTTCAGTCTTTTCCTTGCCGTGGAGTCCATCGTGAGCAGTCCCCTGAGCCAGGCTTTCGCACAGAACTTCCTCGGGCATTCGCCGCGCTGGTACAAGCTGACGGTGCTCGCCTTCCTCTTGCTCAACCCCCTGCTGCTATGGCTGGCCGGGCCGGTGACAAGCGCCTGGGTGCTGGTCGGCGAGTTCATCTTCACCCTGGCCATGGCGCTGAAATGCTATCCGCTACAGCCGGGTGGCCTGTTAGTGCTGGAGGCGCTGCTGCTTGGCCTGGCTACCCCCGAGGCGCTCTATGCGGAATTGCAGCACAACTTCCCGGTGCTCCTGCTGCTGATGTTCATGGTCGCCGGCATCTACTTCATGAAGGACCTGCTGCTCCTGCTGTTTTCCCGCCTGCTGCTCGGCGTGCGCTCGAAGACCCTGCTATCGCTCCTGTTCTGCCTGCTGGCCGCCCTCCTCTCGGCCTTCCTCGACGCCCTCACCGTGACCGCCGTGGTGATCAGCGTGGCGGTGGCATTCTTTGCCGTGTATCACCGGGTCGCTTCGGGGCAGCGCGCCAGCGAGGACTACGATCCCGCCACCGACCGCCAGGTCCCCGAGCTGCACCGGGCCCATCTCGAGGAATTCCGCGCCTTCCTCCGCAGCCTGCTCATGCACGCGGCGGTCGGCACCGCGCTGGGCGGCGTCTGCACCCTGGTGGGAGAGCCGCAGAACCTGCTGATCGGCCACGAGGCCGGCTGGCATTTCGTCGAGTTCTTCCGCCAGGTCGCGCCGGTATCCATGCCGGTACTGGCGGCCGGCCTGCTGACCTGCGTGCTGCTGGAGAAGAGCCGCCGCTTCGGCTATGGCGCCCAGTTGCCGGCGGCGGTGCGCCAGGTGCTCGCCGAGTACGCCGCCAGCGAAAGCCGCAAACGCGGAGCGCAGCAGAAGGCCGCGCTGCTGGTGCAGGCCCTGGCGGCGCTGGTACTGATCGTCGGGCTGGCCCTGCATGTCGCCGAGGTCGGCCTGATCGGCCTGTTGGTGATCGTGCTGATCACTGCCTTCACCGGCGTCACCGACGAACACCAGATCGGCCGCGCCTTCCAGGAGGCCCTGCCGTTCACTGCGCTGCTGGTGGTGTTCTTCGCGGTGGTCGCGGTGATCCACCAGCAGCACCTGTTCACCCCGATCATCCAGGCGGTGCTGGCGCTGCCGGCGGAACGCCAGCCGGGCATGCTGTTCATCGCCAACGGCCTGCTCTCGGCGATCAGCGACAACGTATTCGTCGCCACCATCTACATCACCGAGGTGAAACAGGCGCTGGATGCCGGCCACATGAGCCGCGAGCATTTCGATACCCTGGCGGTGGCGATCAATACCGGCACCAACCTGCCCAGCGTAGCGACGCCCAACGGCCAGGCGGCGTTCCTCTTCCTGCTGACCTCCTCCATCGCCCCGCTGGTGCGCCTGTCGTACGGCCGCATGGTCTGGATGGCGCTACCCTACACCCTGGTGATGGGCGGCCTGGGCTGGTGGGCGGTCAGTCATTGGCTTTGAGCGTCGGCACTCCGTTGACCTGGTTGCGCCATTGCCGCCAGGTGTACATCGGGATACCGGCCATCAGCACCAGGAAGCCCCAGAAGATCGCCTGCTGGCCGGTGCCATACAGCGCCCATAGCGAGTAGGCGAAGCCCAGCGAGCCGATCACCAGCAATTGCCGGCGTGAACGCGGCGAGAACTCGTCCGGTCGCACCGCCAGCAGTTGCAACAGCGCGGCGGTGCAGAACGCGTAGGGGACCACCCCGGTCATGGTGCCGAGCAGGATGATCACGTTGAACACATCGACCAGGTCGCCATGCCCGTCGACCATCACCAGCGCCGTCACCAGCAGCCCCGAGGCCAGCAGGCCGTGGGCCGGCGCGCCGTTCTTGTTGAGCTGGCCGAGCGACTCCGGGAACAGCCCGTCGCGCGCCGGAGCCACCGGGATCTGGCCCTGCAACAGGACCCAGCCATTGAGCGCGCCCAGGCAGGCGATGACCGCCCCGGCAGCCACCAGGTAGTAGCCCCAGTCGCCCATCAGGATCCGCGCCGCGTCGGCGAACGGCGAGGTGGAGCGGGCCAGCACCTCCGGCGGCATCAGGCCCTGCACCGCAGTGATCGAGAGGATGTAGAGGGCCGCCGCGGCCAGCGTGCCGAACAGGGTCGCACGGGGAATGGTGCGGCGCGGATCCTCGACGTCGTCGGCCGGCACGGTGGCCGACTCCAGGCCGATGAACGACCACAGGGTCAGCGCCGCGGTGGTGGCGATCGCCTGGGCATAGCCCATGTTCGGCAGCTCGCTGCGCGCCGGGATCGCCAGGTGCTCGGGATTGAAGTGGAACCAGCCGAGGATACCGACCAGCAACAACGGCAGCAGCTTGAGGATGGTCAGCAGGTTCTGCACCACGCTGAAGGTGCCGATGCCTCGCAGGTTGATCAGGGTGCACAGCCAGATCGCGGCGATGGCCACGCTGACCATCAGCAGCGGATCCGCCAGCGCCGGGATGAATACCCGCAGGTAGCCGACCAGGGTCACGGCGATCGCCGCGTTGCCGATCCAGGCGGCTTTCCAGTAGGTCCAGGCGCACAGGTAGCCGGCGAAGCTGCCGAAACCGTCGCGGGTATAGGCGTAGGGGCCGCCGGCGCCGGGGTTGACCCGCGCCAGGCGGGCGAAGGTCAGCGCCAGCAGCACCGCGCCGGTGCTCGACACCAGCCAGCCGAACAGGCTGAGCCCGCCGAACGCCGCCAGGCTGGAGGGAAGCAGGAAGACTCCCGAACCGACCATGTTGCCGATCACCAGCGCGCTGCAGGTCCAGAACCCCATGCCGCGCTTGCCGGCCTTCTCTCCCCCCGCCATCGACACCCCTTAGCCTGTCGGCTTCATTCCTTTATGCATTCAACGGTATAGCAGCGCCCGGACGGTCCGTCCTGATGCTGCAGGCCATGCACATCGGAGTCGAAACCAGGGAAGGCGCGCTCGAAGGTCCGCGCGAACTCGAGATAGTCGAGGATCGAGCGGGTCGCCTCGGTGAAGCGCTCACCCGGCATGATCAGCGGGATACCCGGCGGATAGGGTACCAGCATGACGGCCGCGATGCGCCCTTCCAACCGAGCGATCGGTACCGCCTCGACCTCGCCGCGCACCAGCTTGTCGTAGGCCTCGGACGGCCGCATCGCGACCTCCGGCAGCACCGTGTACATGCGCTTCATGGCCTTCGCCGTGGCGTTGTCGCGGTAGCTGGCGTGCATGGCGTCGCTGAGGTCGCGCAGGCCCACTCCGTTGTAGCGCTTGCCGCCGGCCTGGGCCACGGAGGGCAAGACGTCGAGCAGCGGCAGGTTGGCGTCGTAACAGCGCTTGAATTCGAGCAGTTCGGTGACCAGGGTGCTCCACTTGCCCTTGGTGATGCCCATCGAGAACAGCACCAGGAAGGAGTAGAGACCGGTTTTCTCCACCACCAGCCCGCGCTCCCAGAGGAAGCGGCTGACGATGGCAGCCGGAATCCCCTGCTCGCTGAGCTTGCCGCCGGCGCTCAAGCCCGGGGTAGTCAGGGTGACCTTGATCGGATCGAGCAGCACGTAGTCTTCGGCGATATCGCCGAAGCCGTGCCAGTCGGCGCTCGGCTCCAGCACCCAATCATGGGTGCCGACCTGATCGGTGCCCTCCACCTGCTCCGGCTGCCAGACGCCGAACCACCAGTCGTTCCGGTCCAGGTTCTGCCGTACGTTGGCCAGGGCCCGGCGGAAGCTGAGGGCCTCGTCGAAGGTCTCCTGGATCAGCGAACGCCCGGCGGGCCCTTCCATCATCGCCGAAGCCACGTCCAGCGAAGCGATGATGCCGTACTGCGGCGAGGTCGAGATGTGCATCATGAAGGCTTCGTTGAAGCGCGCCACGTCCAGCTTCCGGGTCCCGCCATCCTGCACGTGGATCATCGAGGCCTGGCTGAAGGCGGCGAGCATCTTGTGCGTGGAGTGGGTGGCGAACACCAGGGGTCCCTCCTCGCTGCGCGAGGTGCCCATGCCATAGCGTCCGTCGTAGAACTCGTGGAACGCGGCATAGGCGTACCAAGCCTCGTCGAAGTGCAACACCTCGACGCTGTCGCCGAGGGTCTGCTTGATCAGCTCGGCGTTGTAGCACAGGCCGTCGTAGGTGGAGTTGGTCACCACCGCCAGCTTCACCTTCGGCTCGCGGCCGCGCGCCAGCGGGCTGGCGGCGATCTTCGCGGCGATCGACTCCTTGCTGAATTCGCTCAGAGGGATCGGCCCGATGATCCCCAGTTCGTTGCGTTCCGGAGTCAGGTAGAGCGGTATCGCCCCGGTCATGATGATCGAGTGGAGGATCGACTTGTGGCAGTTGCGGTCCACCAGCACCAGGTCTTCGCGACCGACCATGGAGTGCCAGACGATCTTGTTCGCGGTGGAAGTGCCATTGATCACGAAGAAGGTATGGTCGGCGCCGAAATTGCGCGCGGCACGGTCCTCGGCCTCGGCCAGGGGGCCGGTATGGTCGAGCAGCGAGCCCAGCTCGGGGACCGAGACCGACAGGTCGGAACGCAGCGTGTTCTCCCCGAAGAACTGGTGGAACGCCTGTCCCACCGGACTCTTGCGATAGGCGACACCGCCGCCGTGGCCCGGCGTATGCCAGGAATAGTTGGACTGCGCGGTGTGCTCGACCAGCGCGCGGAAGAATGGCGGCAGCAGCCCGGCCAGGTAGTTGCGCGCCGCCCGGGCGACCTGGCGGGCAAGGAACGGCACGGTGTCTTCGAACAGGTAGAGGATGCCGCGCAACTGGTGCAGGTCGGCCATGGACTCGGCCGGCGCGTTCTCGATGGTCACCTGCTCGCCGAGGGCGAAGATCGGCAATTGCGGCGCCCGCACGCGGGCCACGCGGATCAGTTCGACCACATCCTGCAGCAGCCGCTGGTTTTCCCCGGCACCTTCGGCGGCGACCAGAATGCAGGCCAGGCCGTGGTGGGTGGAAGCGACGATGCGCCCCTCGGCGGAGCTGGCGGTGGAGAGAATGCTGAAGCCGTCCTGCTCCAGTTCGTGGGCGATGCCCCGCACGCGTTCGCCGGCAACGGTGTCGGCCTTGATGTCGCGATGGACGATGAGGACGGGAAATTTGAGGTCTTTATACATTGTTGATCCCGAGCAGCAGGCGGGCGAACCCCGCCGGTCGGCTCAGGGTAGAGACTTGCCGGCACGCGCGTAACCCCCGGCGGCTTGCCCTTGTAAGAAAAGGTCGCGGCAACACAAGTCGGCGCGCCGCGCTTGCCTCCGCTCCCGCCAGCGAGGAGCATGGACCTCTCTGCCCTGCTACGGAGCGACAACGATGCGCAGCGCTTATCGGATCGTCAGCGATCACTATGCGGCCTCTAGCCGTGGGAACCTCGCCGGAATGCTGGCGGACATGGACGAACGCACCGAATGGACGGAAATGGCCGGTTTCCCGCTGGCCGGCACCTATGTCGGCGCGGCCGCCATCGGCGCCGGTGTGTTCCAGGCCTTGCAGCGGGACTGGGAGGGCTTCAGGGTCGAGATCGAGCGCCTGATCGACGGCGGCGACAGCGTGGTCGCCGTCGGTCGATATGCAGCGACCCACCGTCGCAGCGGCAAGTCGTTCGAAGCGCGTGTGGCACACGTATGGACGGTAGAGGACGGCAGGATCCGCCGTTTCGAGCAGTTCTGCGACACCTTGCTGGTGGACCGGGCGACACGCTGAACGCGGCGCCCGTGGTGCATGGGCAGGCTATTCGCCGACCGGCGCCTCCAGTTGCGCCCAGAGTGACGGACCACCTGCCGACTTCTCGATCACCGCCAGCCGCGCCGCATGCGCAGCCAGCTCTTCGGCGTTGGCGCGCAGCACCGGGGTGGCTACCCGCGCCGGATCGAGCCGACGGATCGGGCTGACCATCGGCCGGCCGCTGCCGTCGCCTTCCGCGCCGCTGCCGGCCAGCGACAGGCTGGTCTGGCCGCCGGTCATCGCCAGGTAGACGTCGGCGAGGATCTCGGCGTCGAGCAACGCGCCGTGCAGGTCGCGACCGGAGTTGTCCACGCCGTAGCGCTTGCACAACGCATCGAGGTTGTTGCGCTGGCCCGGATGGCGCTCGCGGGCCATCAGCAGGGTATCCAGCACCGAGCAGTACTCGGTCACGTCCGAGCGGTCCTGCTGGCCCAGCAGGGCGAACTCGTTGTTGATGAAGCCGATATCGAACGCCGCGTTGTGGATGATCAGCTGGGCGCCGCGGATGAATTCGAAGAAATCGTTGGCGACCTCGCGGAAGCGCGGCTTGTCCTTCAGGTATTCGTTGGTGATGCCGTGGACGGCGATCGCCCCTTCGTCGACCTCGCGATCGGGTTGCAGGTAGACGTGGAAGTGGCGACCGGTCAGGCGGCGCCCCTCCAGCTCGACACAGCCGATCTCGATGATCCGGTGACCATCGGTCACCGGCATGCCGGTGGTTTCGGTATCCAGTACGACGCTACGCATCTATAGAGCCTTTCTCTGTTTCGCTGCAGCCGCGGCTGCTGAACGCTTGTTTCGGTGTGGCCGCTCAGCGCGGCAATTCGGCGACGCCACGGTTGGCCAACTGGTCGGCCCGCTCGTTGCCGGGATCGCCGGTATGCCCGCGGACCCACTGCCACTCCACCTGGTGCCGGGCGACCTGCTCATCCAGGGCCTGCCAGAGGTCGGCATTCTTGACCGGCTGCTTGCTGGCGGTCTTCCAGCCGCGCTTCTTCCAGTTCGGCAACCATTCGGTGATGCCGCGCATCACGTATTCCGAGTCGGTGATCAGACGGATCGGACAGGAACGCTTGAGTGCCGCCAGCGCCTGGATCGCCGCCATCAGCTCCATGCGGTTGTTGGTGGTGTCCGGCTCGCCGCCCCAAAGCTCTCGCTCGGCGCCCTTGTAGAGGAGCAACGCCCCCCAGCCGCCGCGCCCAGGGTTGCCCTTGCAGGCGCCGTCGGTATAGATCACTACCTGTTCTTTATCTGTCATGCCTAAATTTCGGAATCTCGCCGGCTGACTTTCGCCACCGGCATGGGCACCAGCTGACCGCGCGGTTCGCGCTTGCTCTGGCGCAACGGGCGCAACCCCACGACCAGCTTGCGTGCCACCAATAGATAGAAGCCGGCGCCCGAAGACTGCCAGGCGTCGCCCCAGCGCTCCAGGCGAGCCAGGCGCGATTGCCAGGCTGCCGACGCAAGCGGCGGACGATAGCACCCGAAGCGCCGTTTCTCCAGCGCGAAGCCCAGCAGGTTGAGCCAGTCGCAGGCCCGCGACGGAGGAATGCAGCGGGCCTGGCGCAAGGCATCCCCGGCGAAATAATGACGGATGCCCCACAGGCTCCATGGGTTGATGCCGATCAGCAGCAGGTGGCCGCCCGGACGAACGGTACGCGCGGCTTCGCGCAGGAGACGGTGAGGCGACAGGCAGAAATCCAGGCCGTGTTGCAGCAGGACCACGTCCGCGGCATGTTCGCTGAGCGGCCAGGCGCCCTCTTCGCAGGCGATGTCCACGCCCGGCAGCGGCGGCCCCAGGCGCACGCCGCGCTGAATCTGTCCGGTGCTCGGCGGCAGTTCGGCATGCGGCCCGTAGTGCACCAGGTAGCCACCGAAGTAACGGGTCAGCTCGTCGCACAACAGGCGTCGCTCCTCGGCCAGCATCAGGCTGCCCAGCGGCCCCTGGAACCAGTCGCGCGCCCGGTTGATCGATGCCAGCCACTCGGCATCGGTCTGGGCGAAGGCTTGCGGTTCGTTCATGCGTACCTCCAGCGTCTTCCCCTTCGCGGCGACGGACGCCGGCACGACGGGAAAATAAGCAATACTATGCGCCAATGACTTCTGCTTAGCGACATCGACCCATGATACAGATCGACGCCCTGCCCGCCTTCAACGACAACTACATCTGGCTGTTGCAAGATGCGACAAGCCGTCGCTGCGCGGTGGTCGACCCCGGCGACGCCAAGCCGGTGGAAGCCTGGCTGGCCACCCATCCCGACTGGCGGTTGAGCGATATCCTGGTGACCCACCACCATCACGACCACGTCGGCGGCGTCGCGGCCCTGAAGGAACTGACCGGCGCGCGGGTTCTCGGCCCGGCCAACGAGAAGATCCCGGCCCGCGACCTGGCGCTGGAGGACGGCGAACGGGTCGAGGTGCTCGGCCTGGTCTTCGAGATCTTCCACGTGCCCGGCCATACCCTCGGCCATATCGCCTACTACCACCCGGCGGAGACGCCGCTGCTGTTCTGCGGCGACACCCTGTTCGCCGCCGGCTGCGGCCGTCTCTTCGAAGGCACCCCGGCGCAGATGCACCATTCCCTGGCGCGACTGGCCGCGCTGCCGGCCAACACCCGGGTCTACTGCACCCACGAGTACACGCTGAGCAACCTGCGCTTCGCGCTGGCGGTGGAGCCCGACAACGCGTCGCTGCGGGAACGCTTCGAGGAAGCGACCCGGCTGCGCGAACGGGACCGCATCACCCTGCCGTCGGAAATCTCGCTGGAATTGTCGACCAATCCATTTCTTCGCGTTTCGGAAAAATCTGTTAAGAAAAAAGCCGACCAGCGGAGCGGCCAGCAAAACCGCACCCCGGAGGAGGTTTTCGCCGTCCTGAGGGCCTGGAAGGACCAGTTCTGAAGGTTGGCGAAATCTTGACCACTCTTGAGGTCATTTCTAGAATCGGCTGAATTTTTGCCCGGAACAGCACTCAGCCGATGCCGCCACAGACACGTAAAACCCCCGATCTAGACGCCCTGGCTCGCGCCGTTCGGGTGTCCATCCTGCTCATCGCCGGTGCGCTCGCCGGCTGCCAGGGCAGCGGCCAGATCAAGGGGGAGGCCCAGGCCAAAGCAGCACGTCCCGGCGCCCGAGCCGTCGACGTCCAGTTCAACCCCTCCTGGCTGCATACCCAGCCCGGCCAGAACGCCGCCTACAACGACATCTGGGACCGCATGCGCGACGGTTTCCAGCTCCAGGATGCGATCAGCACCAACCCGCGCATCGAACGTCAGCGCCTCTGGTTCCTCAGCAACCAGTCGTTCCTCGAACAATCGAGCGCGCGCGGCAGCCTCTACATGCACTACGTGGTCGAGCGCCTGGAAGAACGCAACATGCCGCTCGAACTGGCGCTGCTGCCGGTCATCGAAAGCGCCTACAACCCCTTCGCCCTGTCGCGCAGCAACGCCGCCGGCCTCTGGCAGTTCATTCCCGCCACCGGCCAGCATTTCAACCTGCGCCAGACCAATTTCTACGACGGTCGCCGCGACATCACCGCCTCGACCAATGCCGCCCTGACCTATCTCGAGCGCCTGCACGACATGTTCAACGGCGACTGGATGCTCGCCCTGGCGGCCTACAACGCCGGCGAAGGCACTGTCAGCCGCGCCATCGAACGCAACGAGAAACTGGGCCTGCCGACCGACTACTGGAACCTGCCGCTGCCGCAGGAAACCCAGGACTACGTACCCAAGCTGCTCGCCCTCTCGCAGATCGTCATGGCGCCGGATTCCTACGGCATCAGCCTGAACCCGATCAACAACGAGCCCTACTTCCAGGCCGTCCGGGTCAAGCGCGGGATCGACCTGTCCAGCGTCGCCGCACTGGCGAACCTGGACGAGGACGAGCTGTACCAGCTGAACCCGGCCTACAAGCGCCGCGTGACCATGGACGGCCCCCAGCAACTGTTGGTGCCGATGGAGAAAGCGGCGTTCCTGACCGCCTCGCTGGACACCCTCAAGCCGAAGGAAGTCACCGCCTGGCAGCAATACCGGGTGCGTAGCGGCGACAGCCTGCACAGCATCGCCAACCGCTATCGGATCACCGTAGCAGAGCTCAAGAGCGCCAACCGCCTGTCCAGCAACCACCTGCGCAAGGGCCAGCAACTGAGCATCCCCGGGCAGATCGCCGGCGGCGCCGTCAAGCCGGTCTACCAGCAACTCGCCCGACAGGCTTCCACCCCGGCCAGGACCCGCTCCTATAAGGTCAAGAACGGCGACAGCCTGTGGCAGATCGCCCGCAACAACGGCGTCGACGTCAACGACCTGAAGCGCTGGAACGGCCTGGACAAGCACGCCCTGAAGGTCGGCCAGACCCTCAAGCTGCAAGGCGGCACCCAGGCCCTGGCGGCCCGCAAGGGAAACGCCGCCGGCAAGCGCGACAGCGCCACCTACTACAAGGTCAAGCAAGGCGACTCGATGTACCTGATCGCCAAGCGCTTCAATGTCGAGATGAAGCACCTGCAGCGCTGGAACCCGCGCAGCAAGCAGGCGCTCAAGCCCGGCCAGACCCTGACCCTGTACCTGGACACCGCGAGCCGCTGACAGCCCATTGCAGGCCGTCCCGAAACGCCACGCCCGCTCCTGCCGGCGTGGCGTTTTCGCAAGCGCGGCCAGAACCCCGGACCCTAGGCCGGACAGGCCCGCGCTCCCTCTTTTTTCCTGTGCGGGCAAGGTGTTACTGTTGCCTGACGATTCGTTGTCAAAAATAGCCAAGGACCCGGACACACGCCTGATGCGTCGCCTCTCCTTCCTGATCCTCGGCCTGGCCGTGAGCCTGCCCAGCTTCGCCGCGATTACCCAGAGCCATGGTTATGCCCAATTCGGCACGCTCAAGTATCCGGCCAATTTCCAGCACTTCGACTGGACCAATCCCGACGCCCCCAAAGGCGGCACCTTGCGCCTGATGGCCTCGGGCAGCTTCGACACGCTCAACCCCTACACCCTGAAAGGCACCAGCCCGATCGGCACCGGCGATTTCCTCCAGTACGGAGTCAACGAGCTGAACGAACCATTGATGGTGGGCACCGGCCTGTACGACCCGTCCGGCGACGAACCAGCCTCCAGCTATGGCCTGATCGCGAAGAGCGTGGAATACGCGGAAAACCGCAGCTGGGTGGTATTCAACCTGCGGCCGGAAGCGCGCTTCCACGACGGCAGGCCGATCACCGCCAGCGACGTGGCCTTTTCCTATCGCACCCTGGTCAAGCAGGGGCACCCGATGTACCGCACCTACCTGCAGGAGGTGAAGCGGGTCGATATCCTCACCCCCCACCGGGTGCGTTTCGTCCTGCGGCGCTCCGGCAACCCGCTGCTGATCCTGCGCCTGGGCGAGCTTCCGGTGCTGCCGCAGCATTACTGGAAGGATCGCGACTTCCGCGCCACCACCTTCACCGCGCCGCTGGGCAGCGGTCCCTATCGCATCGTCGAGGTCGATCCCGGACGCCGCCTGGTGTTCGAACGCGTGAAGGGCTGGTGGGGCGAAAAACTGCCGGTGAACCGCGGCAAATACAATTTCGACCGGGTCGTGGTGGACTTCTACCGGGACAACGGCGTCGCCTTCGAAGCCTTCAAGGCCGGCGAGTTCGACTTCTACATCGAGCACCAGGCGAAGAACTGGCTGAACAACTATCGCTTCCCCGCGGTTCTGCGCGGCGGTGTGATCCGCACGGAAATCCCGCACCAGATCCCCAGCCAGACCCAGGCGTTGTTCATGAACACCCGTCGCGCCGTGTTCAAGGAGCGCGCGCTACGCCAGGCGCTGGGCGAGATGTTCGACTTCGAATGGACCAATCGCGCCCTCTTCAGCAATTCCTACCTGCGCTCGCGCAGCTACTACCCGAACAGCGAATTCGCCGCCAGCGGCGTCCCGGAGGGCCAGGAATGGCTGTACCTGTCGCCGTACCGCAAGCAATTGCCGGCGCAGTTGTTCAAACAGCCGTTCAGCCTGCCGACCACCGAGGGGCGCGGCATTCCCCGTGAAACCCTCAGGCATGCACTCGGTCTACTGGCCGATGCCGGCTGGAAGCTGTCCGGCGACCGACTGCTGAATAAAAAGGGCGAACCGCTGCGCTTCGAAATCCTGCTGGTCAATCCGAGCCTGGAGCGTATTCTCCAGCCCTATCGCGAAAACCTCGCCAGCATCGGCATCGACGCGCGCCTGCGTACCGTCGACCGCGCCCAATACAAGCAGCGCCTGGACCAGTTCGACTACGACATGATCCTCATGACCCTGCCACAGACCCTCAGTCCCGGCCTGGAACAGTGGCAGTACTTCCACTCCAGCCAGGTGAAGGTCAAGGGCAGCAAGAATTACGCGGGCATCGCCAACCCGGTGGTCGACGCCATGCTCAACCGCCTGCTCGGCGCCCACAGCCGCGACGAACAGGTCGCCGCCGCGCGCGCCCTGGACCGGACCTTGCTCTGGCAGTACTACAGCATTCCCAACTGGTACCTCAATTCGCACCGTCTGGCGTACCGCAACCGCTTCGCCTTCGTCGCCACCCCGCCCTACACCCTGGGCCTGCGCGCGTGGTGGCAGAAAAACCTGGAGACGTCCCGATGATCCGTCCCCGCTTCACCCCTCTGCTGGCAGCCCTGCTGCTCGGCTGCTGCGGCCCGCTCCTCGCCGCCCCGAAACATGCACTGACGCTCTACGATGAGCCTCCGAAGTATCCCGCCGATTTCAAGCATTTCGACTACGTGAATCCGGATGCGCCGAAAGGCGGCATCCTCCGCCAGGCCGACTTCGGCGGCTTCGACAGCCTCAACCCGTTCATCGGCAAGGGCGTCTCGGCCCCTTCGCTGGGCCTGATCTACGACACCCTGGCCTTCCAGTCGCAGGACGAGCCGTTCACCGAATACGGCTTGCTCGCGGAGAAGATCGAGAAGGCACCGGACAACAGCTACGTGCGCTTCTACCTGCGCCCCCAGGCCCGTTTCAGCGATGGCACGCCGGTCACCGCCGAAGACGTGGTGTTCACCTTCGAGACGCTGGTGAGCAAGGGCGACCCGATGTACCGCAACTACTATGCGGACGTCGACAAGGTGGTCGCCGAGGACAAGCTTCGCGTGCGCTTCGACTTCAAGCACGCCGGCAACCGCGAACTGCCGCTGATCCTCGGCCAGATCGCGATCCTGCCGAAACACTGGTGGGCCGACCGCGACTTTTCCAAGACCGGCATGGAAATCCCGGTGGGCAGCGGCCCCTACCGCATCGCCAAGGTCGATCCGGGACGCTCCATCAGCTACGAGCGAGTCAAGGACTGGTGGGCCAAGGACCTTCCGGTCTCCCGCGGACTCTATAACTTCGACACCATCACCATCGACTCCTATCGCGACATGTCGGTCGCCCTGGAAGCCTTCAAGGCCGGCCAGTACGACGTCAACCTCGAATATTCGGCGAAGGACTGGGCCACCGGCTACGAGTCGCCGGCATTGCGCGACGGGCGCTTCATCAAGGCCAGCATCCACAACCACAACCCGGTGGGGATGCAGGGCTTCGCCTTCAATATCCGCCGCCCGGTGTTCCAGGACCGCCGGGTACGCCAGGCGATCAGCCTGCTGTTCGACTTCGAATGGTCGAACAAGCAGCTGTTCTTCAGCTCCTACAAGCGCACCAACAGCTATTTCGAGAACTCGGAGATGGCCGCCCACCAGTTGCCCAGCGAAGCCGAGCTGAAGATCCTCGAACCGCTGCGCGGCAAGATTCCCGACGAGGCCTTCGACCAGGTCTTCCAGAATCCGGTCAACGACGGCAGTGGGGTGATCCGCGAGCAGCGACGCAAGGCCTACCAGTTGCTCACCGAGGCCGGCTACAGGATCGAGAACAACCGCATGGTAGGTCCCGACGGCCAGCCACTGAGCTTCGAGTTCATGCTGTTCCAGGCCAACATGGAACGGGTCATCCTGCCGTTCAAGCGCAACCTGGCCGAACTTGGCATCGACATGCAGATCCGTCGCGTCGACGTCTCGCAGTTCGTCAACCGCCTGCGCTCGCGGGATTTCGACATGACCTCGGCGACCTGGCCGCAATCCAACTCGCCAGGCAACGAACAGCGAGAGTTCTGGCATTCCAGCAGCGCCGACAAGGCCGGCAGCCGCAACTTCATCGGCCTCAAGGACCCGGCCATCGACAGCCTGGTGGAAAGCCTGATCCAGTCCGACTCGCGGCAAAGCCTGATCGACCATACCCGCGCCCTCGACCGCGTACTGTCGTGGGGCTACTACGTGGTTCCCAACTACTACGTCGATACCTGGCGGGTCGCCTACTGGAACCGTTTCGGCCGGCCGAAGGTGACGCCACTCTACGACTGGGGCCTGATGACCTGGTGGCAGACCAGCGACAAGGCGCTGCCGAGCAAGGCGCAAGCCGAAGCCACGCAAGACGCCGAGCCGGAACGGGAGTAACGCCGCATGCTCTCCTATATCCTGCGGCGCCTGCTGCTGATCGTCCCTACCCTGTTCGGCATCCTGCTGATCAACTTCATCATCATCCAGGCCGCTCCCGGCGGTCCGGTGGAGCAGATGATCGCCAAGCTGGAAGGCTTCGACGCCGCTTCCGGCGGCGCCACCGGGCGCATCTCCGGCGGCGGCGGCGAAGTCGCCGTGGCCGGCTCGCAATACCGCGGCGCGCAAGGCCTGGACCCGGAGCTGGTGAAAGAGATCGAGCGCATGTACGGCTTCGACAAGTCGGCCCCCGAGCGCTTCATGATCATGCTGAAGAACTACCTGCACCTGGACTTCGGGCAGAGCTTCTTCCGCGACGCCAAGGTCACCGACCTGATCATCGAGAAATTGCCGGTGTCGATCTCGCTCGGGCTCTGGAGCACGCTGATCATGTACCTGGTGTCGATCCCGCTGGGGATCGCCAAGGCGGTCCGCCATGGCAGCGTCTTCGACATCTGGACCAGCTCGGCGATCATCGTCGGCTACGCCATTCCCGCCTTCCTCTTCGCCATCCTGCTGGTGGTGCTGTTCGCCGGCGGCAGCTACTGGGACTGGTTCCCCCTGCGCGGCCTGACCTCGAACAACTTCGACCAGCTCAGCCTCGGCGGCAAGGTGCTCGACTATTTCTGGCACCTGGCCTTGCCGGTAACCGCCCTGGTGATCGGCAACTTCGCCACCATCACGCTGCTGACCAAGAACAGCTTCCTCGACGAGATCGGCAAGCAATACGTGGTCACCGCCCGCGCCAAGGGCCTGACCGAACGCCGCGTGCTCTACGGGCACGTATTCCGCAACGCCATGCTGCTGGTGATTGCCGGCCTGCCGGCTGCGCTGCTGGGGATCTTCTTCACCGGTTCGCTGTTGATCGAGGTGATCTTCTCCCTCGACGGCCTCGGCCTGCTCAGCTTCGAAGCGGCGATGAACCGCGACTACCCGGTGGTCTTCGGCACGCTGTTCATCTTCACCCTGTTCGGGCTGGTCATGAAGCTGATCAGCGATATCGTCTACACCCTGGTCGATCCGCGCATCGACTTCGAGAACCGGGAGTAATCCGATGCGCCTGTCTCCCATCAACCAGCGCCGCTGGGCCCGCTTCAAGAGCAACAAGCGTGGCTGGTGGTCGCTCTGGCTGTTCCTCATCCTGTTCGTCGGCAGCCTCGGCGCCGAACTGATCGCCAACGACAAACCGCTGGTCGTGCATTACGACGGCGGCTGGTATTTCCCGGTCTTCAAACGCTACCCGGAAACCACCTTCGGCGGCGAATTCCCCCTGGAAGCCAACTACAAGAGCCCCTACATCAGCCAACTGATCGCCGAGAAGGACGGCTGGGTGCTTTGGCCGCCGATCCCCTACAGCTACGACACCATCAACTACGAGCTGAAGGTTCCCGCCCCCGCCCCGCCGTCGGCGGAAAACTGGCTGGGCACCGACGACCAGGCCCGCGACGTGCTCGCCCGGGTGATCTACGGCTTCCGCGTGTCGATCCTCTTCGCCCTGACCCTGACCGTGCTCAGTTCTCTGATCGGCGTCACCGTCGGCGCCCTGCAAGGCTACTACGGCGGCTGGGTCGACCTGCTCGGCCAGCGTTTCCTGGAAGTCTGGTCGGGGCTGCCGGTGCTCTACCTGCTGATCATCCTGGCCAGCTTCGTCCAGCCGAACTTCTGGTGGCTGCTGGGCATCATGCTGCTGTTTTCCTGGATGAGCCTGGTGGACGTGGTCCGCGCCGAGTTCCTCCGCGGGCGCAACCTGGAATACGTCCGCGCCGCCCGGGCCCTCGGCATGCGCAACAGCGCCATCATGTTCCGTCACATCCTGCCGAATGCGATGATCTCGACCCTGACCTTCATGCCGTTCATCCTCACCGGCGCCATCGGCACCCTCACCTCCCTGGACTTCCTCGGCTTCGGCCTGCCGCCCGGCGCGCCGTCGCTGGGCGAGTTGGTCGCCCAGGGCAAGTCCAACCTCCAGGCACCCTGGCTGGGCATTTCCGCCTTCGTGGTGCTGGCGGTCATGCTGAGCCTGCTGGTGTTCATCGGCGAAGCCGCCCGCGACGCTTTCGACCCGAGGAAATGAGATGAGCGAGAACATTCTGGAAATCCGCGACCTCGCCGTCGAATTCCTCTCCGGCGAGCAACGCCAGCGGGTGGTCGAAGGCGTCAGCTTCGACATCCGCCAGGGCGAGACCCTGGCCCTGGTCGGCGAAAGCGGCTCGGGCAAGTCGGTGACCGCCCACTCGATCCTGCGCCTGCTGCCCTACTCCGTCGCCAGCCACCCAGCAGGCAGCATCCACTACCAGGGCGAGGATCTGCTCAAGCTCCCGGAACGGCGCCTGCGCGGGATCCGCGGCAACCGCATCGCCATGGTCTTCCAGGAACCCATGACCTCGCTCAATCCGCTGCATACCATCGAGAAGCAGCTCGCCGAGGTCCTCGCCCTGCACAAGGGCCTGGGTGGCGCCAAGGCCAGCGCGAGAATTCTCGAACTGCTCGAGCTGGTCGGCATCCCCGAGCCGGCCAAGCGCCTGAAAGCCTATCCACACGAACTCTCCGGCGGCCAGCGGCAGCGGGTGATGATCGCCATGGCCCTGGCCTGCGAGCCGCAACTGCTGATCGCCGACGAACCGACCACCGCGCTCGACGTCACCGTCCAGTTGAAGATCCTCGATCTGCTCAAGGACCTGCAGGCACGCCTGGGCATGTCCCTGCTGCTGATCACCCACGACCTCAACCTGGTCCGGCGCATCGCCCACCGCGTCTGCGTCATGCAACAAGGGCGGATCGTCGAGCAGGCTTCCTGCCAGGAACTCTTCGCAGCCCCGCGACACCCCTATACCCGCGAGCTGCTCAACGCCGAGCCCAGCGGTGCGCCGGCGAGCAACCCGCCCGGTGAAACCCTGTTGGCGGTGGACGACCTGCGGGTCTGGTTCCCGATCCGCAAAGGCGTGTTCCGCCGCACCGTGGACCACGTCAAGGCGGTCGACGGGGTCAATTTCGAACTACCCCGCGGGCAGACGCTGGGCATCGTTGGCGAAAGCGGCTCGGGCAAGTCGACCCTTGGCCTGGCGATCCTGCGGCTGCTGGAAAGCCAGGGCGGCATCCGCTTCGAAGGCACCCGGCTGGACGGTCTCGCGCAACATGACGTGCGCCCGCTGCGCCGCGAGATGCAGGTGGTGTTCCAGGACCCGTATGGCAGCCTCAGCCCACGCATGTGTGTCGGCGAGATCGTCGGCGAAGGCCTGCGCATCCATAGGATCGGCAGCGAGGCCGAACAGGAGCAGGCGATCATCGACGCGCTGGTGGAGGTCGGGCTCGATCCGCAGACCCGCTACCGTTACCCCCACGAATTCTCCGGCGGCCAGCGCCAGCGCATCGCCATCGCCCGGGCACTGGTGCTGAAACCGGCACTGATCCTGCTCGACGAACCGACCTCGGCGCTCGACCGCACCGTGCAGCGCCAGGTCGTGGAATTGCTGCGGCAACTGCAGGGCAAGTACAACCTCACCTACCTGTTCATCAGCCACGACCTGGCGGTGGTCAAGGCGCTCAGCCACCAGCTGATGGTGGTTCGACATGGCAAGGTGGTGGAACAGGGCAGCGCCGAAGCGGTTTTCGCCTCGCCGCAACATCCCTATACGCAGCAATTGCTGGAGGCTGCCTTCATGGCCCCGGCAAGCGCGGAAAACTGAGTAGCAGACAAGGAACGGACCATGGGATTTCTCACAGGAAAACGCGCCCTGATCGTCGGAGTCGCCAGCAAGCTCTCCATCGCTTCCGGCATCGCCGCCGCCATGCACCGGGAAGGCGCCGAACTGGCCTTCACCTACCAGAACGACAAGCTCAGGGGCCGGGTGGAGGAGTTCGCCAGTGGCTGGGGCTCGCGGCCGGAGCTGTGCTTCCCCTGTGACGTGGCCGACGACAGCCAGATCGAAGCGGTGTTCGCCGCCCTGGGCAAGCACTGGGACGGCCTGGACATCATCGTCCACTCCGTCGGATTCGCTCCAGGCGATCAGCTCGACGGCGACTTCACCGCGGTGACCACCCGCGAGGGCTTCCGCATCGCCCACGACATCAGCGCCTACAGCTTCATCGCCCTGGCCAAGGCCGGACGGGAAATGATGAAGGGCCGCAACGGCAGCCTGCTGACCCTCTCCTACCTGGGCGCCGAACGGACCATGCCGAACTACAACGTAATGGGCATGGCCAAGGCCAGCCTGGAGGCCGGGGTCCGCTACCTGGCCGGCAGCCTGGGCGCGGAAGGCACCCGGGTCAATGCGGTTTCCGCCGGGCCGATCCGAACGCTCGCCGCCTCCGGAATCAAGAGCTTCCGCAAGATGCTGGCCGCCAACGAGCGGCAGACGCCGCTGCGGCGCAACGTCACCATCGAGGAAGTCGGCAATGCCGGCGCCTTCCTCTGTTCGGACCTGGCCAGCGGTATCAGCGGCGAGATCCTCTACGTCGATGGCGGCTTCAACACTACCGCCATGGGCCCGCTGGACGACGACTGATCACCCCGCCCATGAAAAATGGCCGCTTCGAGCGGCCTTTTTCATGGGCGGAATAAAGAAAAGGCCGCGTAAGCGGCCTTTTCTCTGCATCTCGGTCTCAGTATTTCTCGACTTCCGCCTTGTCCTGCAACTGACGGCGGAAGGCGGCGAAGTCTGCCTGTCCGCTGCGCGAAGCCAGGAAGCGGCGGTACATGGCCTTCTCGTCGTCGGAGATAGCCTCCTCCGGCTCGCTGACGCCATTCAGGCGGATCACCACGTAATCGCCATTGGCCAGGGTCACGCCAGAGAGCGAAGGCTTGTCCTTGGCCTCCGGACGCTGCATACGGAACACCGCCTGGAGCAGTTTCGGATCGACGCCTTCCTGGCCGCGGGAGGCCGCCTCGACCACTTTCCACGACTCCCCCGCTGCGGAAGAGGTACGGCCTTCACGCAGCTCTGCGATCAGGGCCTCGCCACGCTTCTGCGCCTCCTCGGCGGCCTTTTCGGCGGCCAGGCGCTCGCGGATGTTCGCCGCGACCTGCTCCAGCGGTTGCTCCTTCGGCTTGTTGTGTTCCTTGACCCGCAGCACCACCACGGTGTCCGGATCCAGCTCGATGGCGCCACTGTTGGCCGCTTCTTCCAGCACCTCGGCGCTGAACGCGGTCTGCACGATCTGGCGGTTGGCAGCGATGCCGTCGCCCCCCGAACGTCCGAACGGCTGGCTGGTCTGGACCTTCAGGCCCATTTCCTGCGCCGGCTGGCTCAGGTCGGCGGCTTCGTAGGCGGAGCTTTCCAGGTCCTTGGTAGCCTCGACGAAGCGCTGCTCGACCATCTGTTTCTTCAGTTCGTCCTCGAGCTTCGGCTTGAGGCTTTCCAGGCTCGGTACTTCCGGCGCCTGCACGCCCAGCAGCTTGATCAGGTGGTAGCCGTACGGAGTCTTCACCGGGGCGGATACCTCACCTTGCTTCAGCGCATACAGCGCCTCCTCGAACGCGGGGTCGTACACGCCGCGACCGGCGTAGCCCAGGTCGCCGCCGGTGGCGGCCGAGCCGATATCCTGGGAGAACTCCTTGGCCAGCGCGGCGAAATCCTCGCCCTTGGCCAGGCGAGCCTTGATCTCGTCGATCTTCGCCTTGGCCTGCTCGTCGCCGACCTTGTCGTTCACCTCGATCAGGATGTGTGCGGCATCGCGCTGCTCGGAAAGGTTGGCGATTTCCTTCTGGTACAGCGCCTCGAGGTCTTCCTGCTTCACCTTGACCTGGTCGAAGAAGGAGGACTTCTTCAGCTCCACGTATTCGACGACCACCTGCTCGGGAGTCATGAACTCGCTCTTGTGGCCTTCGTAGAAGGCCTTCACCTCGTCGTCGCTCACGCTGCTCTTGGAGGCGTCGGCCTTGATCGCCAGGGTGGCGAAGTCGCGGGTCTGCTTCTCGAGGCGAGCGAAGGACTGCAATTCGTTGTCGGTGACGAAACCGGTGCCCGCCAGGCCGGCGCGAAGCTGGCCGATGAGCATTTCCTGGCCGAGCATCTGGCGGAACTGCATGCGGCTGTAGTTCATCTGGCGGATGACCTGGTCGAAGCGATCCGCGTTGAACTTGCCGTCGACCTGGAACTCGGGAGTTTGCAGGATCAACTGGTCCAGCGCCTGGTCGGAGAAGGCGAACTTGTCGTCCTTGGCGGCCTGGAGCAGCAGGGTACGCTCGATCAGCCCCTTCAGGGCCGCTTCCTTGAGCAGCTTGTCATCCAGCATGGATGGATCGAAATCCTTGCCCAGGCGTTGCAGCAGCTGGCGACGCTGCATGTCCACGGCCTGTTGGACTTCATTGAGACTGATATCATCGCCGTTGACCTTGGCGGCCACGTTGGAGTGGTCGGTGGCCCGGATGATCGCGTCGAAGCCGGTCAGCGACAGGAGAACGATGATCACGCCAATGATGGTCTTGGCGATCCAGCCCTGGGAATTATCCCTGATGTTCTGCAGCATGCAGCCCCCAAAAACTGCCACGACCAGCCGTCTTGGGCGGCGCGGCGTGGGTAAGAGATGCGGATATAAGAAAGGCGCATCCGAGGATGCGCCTTCTCGTAACTGGCGGAGCGGACGGGACTCGAACCCGCGACCCCCGGCGTGACAGGCCGGTATTCTAACCGACTGAACTACCGCTCCGCAGCCAGGCCAGCCTTGGCCGACCTGGGTAGATCGAGTCCAAAAAGACGCTTAGTTGACAGCATCCTTCAGGGCTTTACCGGCTTTGAAGCCCGGGATCTTGGCAGCGGCGATCTTGATCGGCTTGCCAGTTTGCGGGTTGCGACCGGTGCGAGCAGCGCGCTCTTTGACAGCGAAGGTGCCGAAACCAACCAGCACGACGGAGTCACCAGCCTTCAGGGCGCCAGTGACGGACTCGATCACTGCGTCCAGTGCGCGACCGGCAACAGCTTTCGGGATATCAGCAGATGCGGCAATTGCATCGATCAGTTCCGACTTGTTCACTCTAAGTCCCCTTATTTCTGTTGAGTATGTTTCTATGTGTTAGGTGTAAGGAAATTCTGCGCTGGTAGGCCAACTGACTCAGCAAGTGCCGCTTTATAACAAGGGCCCAAAAACAGTGTCAAGAATACCTACCGACTAATGCGTGCTAATTCGCTCCTTGGAATCAGGCTCGCGTTTTTCATCCTTTGCAACCATCTCCGGAGCCGCATCGGGCAAGGGCTCCGGGGCGTATTGCAGCGCAATTTGCAGGACTTCGTCAATCCATTTAACCGGTTTAATAACCAGATCACTCTTAATATTGTCCGGAATTTCCTTCAGGTCGCGAACATTTTCCTCGGGAATGATCACCGTCTTGATCCCGCCGCGGTGCGCCGCCAAAAGTTTTTCTTTCAGCCCGCCGATCGCCAGCACCTGCCCACGCAGGGTGATCTCCCCGGTCATTGCCACGTCGGCGCGCACCGGGATCTGCGTGATCGCCGAAACCAGCGCCGTGCACATGCCGATGCCTGCGCTCGGGCCATCCTTCGGCGTAGCGCCTTCCGGAACGTGGATATGGATGTCGCGCTTCTCGTGGAAGTCCGCCGCGATTCCTAGGCTCTGGGCGCGGCTGCGCACCACGGTCAACGCCGCGGTGATCGATTCCGCCATCACGTCGCCCAGCGATCCGGTCTTGGTCAACTGGCCCTTGCCGGGTACCACGGCCGCCTCGATGGTAAGCAGCTCGCCGCCGACCTGGGTCCAAGCCAGCCCGGTCACCTGGCCGATCTGGTCCTGCTGTTCGGCGAGGCCATAACGGAACTTGCGCACGCCGAGGTAGTTCTCCAGCGTCTCGCTGGACACCACCGCCTGGATACGCTTGAGCTTGGCATGCTCCTTCACCGCCTTGCGGCAGACCTTGGCGATCTGCCGCTCGAGGCTGCGCACCCCGGCTTCGCGGGTGTAGTAGCGAATGATGTCGCGCAGGGCGCCTTCCTCGAAGGTCAGCTCGCCCTTCTTCAGGCCGTTGGCCTGGACCTGCTTCGGAATCAGGTACTTGGCGGCGATATTGACCTTCTCGTCCTCGGTGTAGCCCGGCAGGCGGATGACTTCCATCCGATCCAGCAGGGGCGCCGGGATGTTCATCGAGTTCGCGGTGCAGAGGAACATCACGTCGGACAGGTCGTAGTCGACTTCCAGGTAGTGATCGTTGAAGTTGTGGTTCTGCTCCGGGTCGAGCACCTCGAGCAGCGCCGAGGCGGGATCCCCGCGCATGTCGCTGCCCATCTTGTCGATTTCGTCGAGGAGGAACAGCGGGTTGCGCACGCCGACCTTGGTCATCTTCTGGATCAGGCGGCCCGGCATGGAGCCGATATAGGTACGACGGTGACCGCGGATCTCGGCCTCGTCACGCACGCCGCCGAGCGCCATGCGCACGAACTTGCGATTGGTGGCGCGGGCGATGGATTCGGCCAGGGAGGTCTTGCCCACGCCGGGCGGTCCCACCAGGCAAAGGACCGGGCCCTTGAGCTTCTTCACCCGCTTTTGCACGGCGAGATACTCGAGAATGCGCTCCTTGACCTCTTCCAGGCCATAATGGTCGGCATCGAGGATGTCTTCCGCCTTGGCGAGATCATGGCGCACCTTGCTCTCGGCCTTCCACGGCACGTTCAGCAGCCAGTCTATGTAGGAACGCACCACGGTGGCTTCCGCCGACATCGGCGACATCTGCTTGAGCTTGTTCAGCTCGGCAGTGGCCTTGGTGTGCGCCTCCTTGGTCAGGCCGGCGGCGTCGATGCGCTTCTTCAGCTCCTCGACTTCGTTGTGCCCTTCGTCGATATCGCCGAGTTCCTTCTGAATGGCCTTCATCTGCTCATTCAGGTAGTACTCGCGCTGGCTGCGCTCCATCTGCTTCTTGACCCGGCCGCGGATACGCTTTTCCACCTGCAGCAGGTCGATCTCGGCATCCAGCAGCGCCAGGACATGCTCAACCCGCGACGACAGGTCGGTGATCTCTAGGATGTCCTGCTTCTGCTCGATCTTCAGCGCCATGTGCGCGGCCATGGTATCGACCAGCCTGCTCGGCTCGTCGATGCTGTTCAGCGAAGAAAGCACCTCGGCGGGGACTTTCTTGCCCAACTGGACGTATTGCTCGAACTGGCTCAGCAGGCTGCGAGTGAAGACCTCGGCCTCGCGCTCGCCGACATTGGCGTCATCGATGGCCTGGACCGCGGCACGAATGTGCCCTTCCTCCTCGATGAAGCGCTCGACCTGGCCGCGCTGCTCGCCTTCGACCAGCACCTTGACGGTGCCATCCGGCAGCTTGAGCAACTGCAGCACGGTAGCGACCGTACCCATGCGGTACAGGCCATCTTCGCCCGGATCATCGTCCGCGGGGTTTTTCTGCGCCAGCAGGAGGATTTGCTTGTCGCCGGTCATCGCTGCCTCCAGGGCCTCGATGGACTTTTCCCGACCGACGAACAACGGGATGACCATGTGCGGGTACACCACCACGTCACGTAGCGGCAGCAAGGGCAATTCGACGAGTGTTTTCATAATGTCGGCTCTACAGCGGCACTTGGCCACGAAACAGATAGGAAGACCTTTCAGCCTAAGATGGGGTTAGGCCCGGGAAAAAACAAGCGTGCCAGTCGGAAAAGAAAAGGGGCCCGAAGGCCCCTGCTCTTTCATGCCTCAGGCGCAGCCTTGGCTGGCTTTTCGCTGTTCTCGTAGATCATCAGGGGTTGCGACGAGCCATCGATGACACTCTCATCGATGACCACCTTGCTGACATCCTGCTGGGAGGGAATCTCGTACATGGTATCGAGAAGGATACCTTCGAGAATTGAACGCAAGCCACGTGCACCGGTCTTGCGTTCGAGGGCCTTGCGGGCAACCGCCTTGAGTGCGTCCGGACGGAATTCGAGATCGACGCCTTCCATTTCGAACAGCTTGGCGTACTGCTTGGTGAGAGCGTTCTTCGGCTCGGTCAGGATCTGCATGAGCGCAGCCTCGTCGAGCTCATCAAGAGTCGCGATCACCGGCAAACGCCCTACAAACTCGGGAATAAGACCGAACTTGACGAGATCTTCCGGTTCGACTTCCTTGAACGCCTCGCCGACCTTCTTGCCCATCTCCTGACTGCGCACTTCGGCATTGAAACCGATGCCGCCGCGCGCGGAACGGTTCTGGATGACCCGCTCCAGACCGGCGAAAGCGCCGCCGCAGATGAACAGGATGTTGCGCGTATCGACCTGCAGGAACTCCTGCTGCGGATGCTTGCGACCGCCCTGCGGCGGTACCGAGGCAACGGTACCCTCGATGAGCTTCAGCAGGGCCTGCTGCACACCCTCGCCGGAGACGTCGCGAGTGATGGAGGGGTTGTCCGATTTCCGGGAAATCTTGTCGATCTCGTCGATGTAGACGATGCCCATCTGGGCCTTCTCCACATCGTAATCGCACTTCTGCAAGAGTTTCTGGATGATGTTCTCGACATCCTCGCCCACGTAGCCCGCTTCCGTCAGCGTGGTCGCATCGGCGATGGTGAACGGCACGTTCAGTAGACGTGCGAGGGTCTCGGCCAGCAGGGTCTTGCCCGAGCCGGTTGGGCCGATCATCAGAATGTTGCTCTTGCCGAGCTCGATATCGTCCTTCTTGTCACGCTGGTTGAGGCGCTTGTAGTGGTTGTATACCGCTACCGCCAGAACCTTCTTGGCCCGCTCCTGCCCGATCACGTACTGATCGAGGATGGTGCGGATCTCTTTCGGCGCCGGAAGTTTGTGCCCACTACTTTCCGCCTGCGCTTCCTGCACCTCCTCGCGGATGATGTCATTGCACAGGTCGACACACTCGTCGCAGATAAAGACCGAGGGGCCGGCAATCAACTTGCGCACTTCGTGCTGGCTCTTGCCGCAGAAGGAGCAATACAGCAGCTTGCCGTTGTCCTCGCCGTTGCGGGTATCAGTCATTCGATCGATCCAATGGGTAGCTTCAAACACAAGATGAAGGCAATTGTGGGCATTTTCAAGCCCACGAGGCGGCCGAATGTCTCGACCGCCAGTATTGCGGAGCCTTAGACGGCCAGGTCGCGCTGGGTCATGACCTTGTCGATCAGGCCATACTTGACGGCTTCGTCACCGCTCATAAAGCGGTCACGATCGGTATCGCGGGCAATGACGTCCAGGGGCTGGCCGGTGTGGTGCGCCAGGATCTGGTTCAGACGCTCCTTGATGAAGAGGATTTCCTTGGCATGGATCTCGATATCCGAGGCCTGGCCCTGGAAACCGCCCAGCGGCTGGTGGATCATCATCCGCGAATGCGGCAGGCAGTAGCGCTTGCCGGCGGCACCGCCCGCAAGCAGCAGGGCACCCATGCTGCACGCCTGGCCGATACAGGTGGTCGAGACGTTGGGCTTGATGAACTGCATGGTGTCGTAGATGGACATCCCGGCAGTCACCGAACCACCCGGCGAGTTGATGTAGAGATGAATGTCCTTCTCGGGATTTTCAGCCTCCAGGAACAGCAACTGGGCAACCACCAGGTTGGCCATGTAGTCCTCGACCTGGCCGACCAGGAAGATGATCCGCTCCTTCAGCAGGCGCGAATAGATGTCGTAGGCGCGCTCGCCGCGGGCGGACTGCTCCACCACCATGGGCACCAGGCCACCGGCGGCCTGGATATCGGGAACGTGCGGAATAAAAGAGTTGCGAGACATGTCTTGCGATCACTCCCTAACAGATAGTGAAGCCTCAAAGACGCACAAGCCAGCACTAAGGCTGGCTTGTGGGATTCGAACGAGAGGAACGAATCAGGCCGCTTGCGGAGCTTCGGCCGGCTTGACCGCTTCTTCGTAGGATACCTGCTTATCGGTCACAGTGGCCTTTTGCAGGACAGTATCTACGACTTGTTCTTCCAGTACAACAGAACGGACTTCGTTCAGCTGGGGCTCGTTCTTGAAGTACCAGGCGACGACCTGCTCGGGCTCCTGGTAGGCCGAGGCCATTTCCTCGATCATTTTGCGAACGCGACCTTCGTCGGCCTTCAGCTCGTGCTGCTTGACCACTTCGGCGACGATCAGGCCCAGCACCACACGGCGCTTGGCCTGCTCTTCGAACAGCTCGGCCGGCAGTTGGTCAGGCTTGATGTTGCCGCCGAACTGCTGGACGGCCTGCACGCGCAGACGGTTCACTTCGTTGCCGATCAGGGCCTTGGGCACTTCGATCGGGTTGGCCTGCAGCAGACCTTCCATGACCTGGTTCTTGACCTTGGACTTGATCGCCTGGCGCAGCTCGCGCTCCATGTTCTTCTGCACTTCGGCGCGGAAGCCATCGAGACCGGTTTCCTTCACGCCGAACAGAGCGAAGAACTCTTCGTTCAGTTCCGGCAGCTTGGGCTCGGCTACGCTATTGACGGTAACGGTGAACTCGGCAGCCTTGTTGGCCAGGTCCAGGTTCTGGTAGTCCTCGGGGAAGGTCAGGTTGAGCACACGCTCTTCACCGGCCTTCGCCCCCACCAGCCCTTCTTCGAAGCCGGCGATCATGCGACCGGAGCCCAGTACCAGCAGGGTGCCCTTGGCGGAACCGCCGGCGAAGGCTTCGCCGTCGATCTTGCCGACGAAGTCGATGTTCAACTGGTCATCGTTCTGGGCGGCACGCTCGACCACTTCGAAACGGGTGTTCTGCTTGCGCAGGACATCGAGCATGTTGTCGACATCAGCATCGGAAACTTCGGCCTGCAGGCGCTCGACCTTGATGTCTTCCAGGCCGGAAACGGTAAATTCCGGGAAGACTTCGAAGGTTGCGATGTATTCCAGGTCCTTGCCTTTCTCGAAGGACTTGGGCTCTACCGACGGCGAACCGGCCGGATTCAGCTTCTGCTCGACCACGGCTTCGTAGAAGGTTTCCTGGATCAGATCGCCCATGGCTTCCTGGCGCGCGGAAGCTTCGTAGCGCTGACGAATGACACTCATCGGCACCTTGCCGGGGCGGAAACCTGGAATCTTGGCACGACGGGCGGTCTGCTGCAGACGCTTGTTGACTTCGGTCTCGATACGCTCGGCAGGCACACCAACGGTCATGCGGCGCTCAAGAGCGGAAGTGCTTTCAACAGAAACTTGCATGGATATTCCTCGTTGCACAGACGTAAGCCGGTCCTTCCGGCTCCCAGAATCAAGGGCATGCATTCTAGTAGAGGGAAAAGCAGAAGTCACCCCGCCAGGGTGCAGGCGGATCCCCGGGGTGTTTCCGGCCGCTTCCGCCGATCGCAGCCCGATCTCGAACGAGTCGCTGGAGCTTCGCCGGAAGCGGGCGCATATAATGCCAGCCGATTCCGCTCCGACCGATGAAACCCTATGGACTGCCCTACCCTCAGCAAGGTATTGCTCGTCGAAGACGACCAGAAGCTCGCCCGCCTGATCGCCAGTTTCCTTTCCCAGCATGGTTTCGAAGTGCGCCAGGTGCATCGCGGTGATGCCGCGTTCGCCGCCTTCCTCGACTTCAAACCGCAAGTGGTGGTTCTCGACCTCATGCTCCCCGGACAGAATGGTCTGCAGGTGTGCCGGGAGATCCGCCGGGTCGCGAACCTGCCGATCCTCATACTCACCGCCCAGGAGGACGATCTCGATCACATCCTCGGCCTGGAGTCCGGCGCCGACGACTACGTGATCAAGCCGATCGAGCCACCGGTGCTGCTCGCCCGCCTGCGCGCCCTGATGCGCCGGCACGCGCCCCTTCCCGCCTCCCCGGAAAGCCTGACATTCGGCAAGCTGAACATCGACCGACGGCGGCGCGAAGCGGAACTCGAAGGCCTCGGCATCGAACTGACCACGATGGAGTTCGAGCTGCTCTGGCTGCTGGCCAGCCAGGCAGGGGAAATACTCTCCCGCGACGAGATCCTCAACCAGATCCGCGGCATCGGCTTCGACGGCCTGAACCGCAGCGTCGACGTCTGCATCAGCAAGCTGCGCAATAAACTGAAGGACAATCCGCGCGAGCCGGTCCGGATCAAGACCGTCTGGGGCAAGGGCTACCTGTTCAACCCGCTGGGCTGGGAGCTCTGAATGCTGCGCCTGTTCCTGCGCCTCTACCTGCTACTGGCCCTGGGGTTCGCCGCCGCGATCTTCGTGGTCGACCATGTCATCGACGCGTTCTACGACAGCATCGTCGAGAACTATCACCGCGACGCCGTTCGCGGCCAGGCCTATTCGCTGGTGGAAAAGCTGGCCCCGCTGGACCAGGCCGGACGCCAGCGACAGCTCGAAGACTGGCGTCCCCACTACGGGCTCGAGCTGAGCCTGACGGATGCCAGGCAGGCGAAGCTGACGCAGGAAGAGCAGGCCCTCCTCGACAAGAACCTGCTGGTGGTACGCGAGGACTTCACGGAATTCATCAGCCGCATCGACGCGGGCCCGCAGCTGCTCGACATCAAACTGCCGCCGGAACCCTCGCTGACCCCACTATTCACCGTGCTGGCCTACATCCTGCTCGGCGTGCTGGTCGGCATCGCCCTGCTGGTATGGGTCCGCCCGCACTGGCGCGACCTCGAGACCCTGCGCCTGGCCGCGCAACGCTTCGGCGACGGCGACCTGTCATCGCGCACGCGCATTTTCCGACGCTCCGACATCCGCACCCTGGCCCAGCACTTCAACCAGATGGCCGACCGCATCGAAAGCCTGATCAGCAACCAGCGTGAACTGACCAACGCGGTATCCCACGAATTGCGCACGCCGATCTCCCGCCTGTCCTTCGAACTCGAGCAATTGAACAAGCAGGTCGACGCCGAAGTACGCCACGACCTGATAGAGGACATGCGCGCCGATCTCGGCGAACTGGAGGAAATGGTCTCCGAACTGCTGACCTACGCCCGCCTGGAGCACGGCAACGTCGGGAGCCACCGGGAAATCGTCGACGCCGCGAGCTGGCTGGATAGCGTCGTCGCCGACGTCGCCCTGGAAGCCGAAGCCGCCGGAGTCACCTGCGAGATCAGCGCCTGCCAGGTCGAACAGATCCGCATCGAGCCTCGCTTCATGGCGCGCGCAGTGATCAACCTGCTGCGCAACGCCATTCGCCACGCACACTCGCGCGTCGAAATCGCCCTCCTCGATCAAGGCGACAGCTGTCAGATACGGGTCAACGACGACGGCCCCGGGATACCGGCGGACGCCCGGCAGAAGATCTTCGAACCCTTTTCGCGCCTGGACGACAGCCGCGATCGCAGCACCGACGGCTTCGGCCTGGGCCTGGCGATCGTCCGCCGGGTCGCGCAATGGCACGGCGGCTATGCGGAAGCGCTGGAAACGCCGCAGGGAGGCGCCTCCTTCCGCCTGACCTGGGAGCGACCCCGTTGACAGCGGAGGCTTAACAGTCTTTCACAGATTGCTGACAAAGCCGTAAGGACTGCCAGCCAGGCCCGCCCTAGCATGGGACACCTCGCCTTTCCGCCAGGTGTTCCATGTTTCGTGCAATGCATCTTTCCCTTCTCGGCTGCCTGCTCGGCACCAGCGGCTGCCACGGACTGCCGCCCGCCCCGCCAGCGCCGAGCGCCGCCGTGGGCAACTACGGCGAGGTCATCGACTATCTGCAACGCCACATCCGCCGGGAAATGGAAAGGCAGGACGTGCCCGGCCTGGCCCTGGCATTGGTCGACGACCAGCAACTGGTCTGGGCCCGCGGTTTCGGCTATGCCGACCGACAGCACAGGATCAACGCCAGCGAGCACACCGCATTCCACGCCGGCGACCTGTCCAAGCTACTGATCGCCAGCGCGACCCTGCAACTGGCCGAACGCGGCCAACTCTCTCTCGACGCCCCGCTCCAGGACACCTTGCGCGAGTTCTACGTACGCTCACGCTTCCATGCCGACCAGAGCAAGGCGGATCGCGCGATCACTTTCCGCCGGCTGCTCAGCCACCAGTCCGGCCTTCCTGGCGAACACCTGCCGCCCCTGTTCGGCGAACGCCCGAGCTCACTCGGCCAACTGCCGGCGAAAGTATCCGGCGTCTGGCTGAGCAATCCGCCGGGAACCCAGGTCGCCTATTCCAACCTTGGCTACGAGCTGGTCGGCGCGGCTATCGAGCGCAACACCGGAAAGCACTTCGAGCAGCACATGCGGGAGCACCTGCTGGACCCTTTGCAGATGACTCGCTCCAGCTTCGCCAGGAACGCCCTGCCCCAGGCGCAACGCGCCCAAGGCTACAGCGGCGGCGGTCGCCCCAGCTCCGCCGCCGCCAGCGACCTCCCGGTCAACGACCTGTGGAGCAGCCCGGTCGACCTCAGCCGCTTCGTCCGCATGCTGTTCGCCAACGGGCGCCACAAGGAGCGCCAGCTTCTCCGGAAACACTCCGTCGAGGAGATGTTCCGCCAGCAGAACGCCGGCAATGCCCTGGACTTCGACTGCCAGGTGGGCCTGGCCTGGTTCCTCAGCCCGTGCGGCTCCGCGCCGCTGGAAGGGGGCATCCGTCACTATGAGTACGCCAGCGCCACCCCAGGATTCAGCGCCCACCTGGTTCTGCTGCCGGAACAGCGCCTCGCCGCCATTGTCATGAGCAACGCCGATGACAGCGGTTCGCTCACCGCCTCCCTGGCCCGGCAAGCGGCGTCGCTCATGCTGCAGGTCAGGCAGGGCGCTCGTCGCCCCGCCGTACAGCCCACCCCCGCGCGCGCCCCCGCACTGAAGGTGCCGAGCTCGGAGGACCGGCGACAGCTATACGGTCGCTACGCAACCCGCCAAGGCCAGGTTCGCCTGTACGAGCGCCGGGGTCGCCTGTACGCAGATTTCGGCGAACAACGCGTGGAACTGTTGCGCGACACCTCGGGCTGGCTGCAGATGAGAAAAAGACTGCTGGGATTCTGGCCCGTCGGCGTGGACAGCGCCGGACAGTTGCAACTGGACGTGGTCAGCTACGGCCAACGCCGAATCCTGGTGTCCCGCCGCCACGGCCAGGCCGCCTACCTCGGCGAGCGCATCGAGCCGACACCCCTGCCCCAGGCCTGGACCGAAGCCGTCGGCACCTACCGCGTCGCCAGCACGAGCCGGCACAGCTACCTGAACGGCCTGAGCATCAGGATCGAAGACGGCTTCCTGCTGGTGCGCGGGCAAGCCGGAGGAACCCGCTCCGGCGAGTTCATCCTGCAACCCATCGACAGCGCACACGCCGTCCTGGCCGGCAGCGGCCAGGGCCTGGGAGACACCTTCAGTCGCGACTTCGACGGTCTGAACGCGCTCGGCTACCGCTTCGCCCAGCAAGACACCAAGGCACGTCCCTGGCTGCAACGGAAGGAGTCCCCATGAGAAACCCCTCCCTGTGCCTCGCCGGCACGCTCGCCAGCCTCTGCTCCGCCGCTGTCTCCGAAGAGTGGCATGACAGCATCGGCCCGAGCGCCCTGGTGGAATACCGTTTCTGAAACACACCGAGAGAGAATACGAACATGTTCACCGCCTTCGCCTTCCGCGGCCGCCAACCTTATACCGTTCGCCGGAACACAGCCCAGGGCGCGACCTTGCGCCCGAAACTGGCGAACCGGCCGGATGCGCCGGTTTCAGCCGGGAAGTCCTGAACTGCGGAGCGTCTACGGCCTCATTGGCAACGGATCACGCCGCTGGCGATTTCGTCGTCGATGGAGCGCAGCGCATCGGCATCCTGGTGCATCTGCTCGATCACCTCGAGCAGGCGCTGCGCCAGCTTCGGATCGTTCGCCCGCTCGACGGCGCGCATGACCTCGACCGCAGCCGATTCATGATTGTTCGCCATCTGCTTGAGAGCCTTGCGCAAGCGCTGCTCGGTCCATTTCATCGACATGTCGCTTCACCCAGACTGCATATACGGACCCGCCAGGAACGACAGGCTCGCTTAAGAGCGCCGGACCCGGAACAAGTTCAACCTGCCGTCGCCCCATGAGGGCGGGTTGGGTGCCGGAAAGGCAAGCGGAGAAGAGATCGTGAAGCGCAAACGAAAACGCCAGGCACAAGGCCTGGCGCTTCGAAATATGGGGTGGACGATGGGAATCGAACCCACGACACCAGGAGCCACAATCCTGTGCTCTACCAACTGAGCTACGCCCACCATATCGTGAATCGTGCCGGACGTTCCGGCTTCAACCGCAGCGGCCGGACAAGCCGAGCCTGAAGGTGGTGCGGACGGAGAGACTCGAACTCTCACGCCTTGCGGCGCTGGAACCTAAATCCAGTGTGTCTACCAATTCCACCACGTCCGCGGGACACTGCTTGGAAATGAAAACGCCAGGCCCCGGGCCTGGCGCTTCGGAATATGGGGTGGACGATGGGAATCGAACCCACGACACCAGGAGCCACAATCCTGTGCTCTACCAACTGAGCTACGCCCACCATATTACGACTTGCGGTAAAACATCGCCTGCTTCTTGCCGATTCGCCGAATGGCGCACCCGGCAGGACTCGAACCTGCGACCATCCGCTTAGAAGGCGGATGCTCTATCCAGCTGAGCTACGGGCGCTTTATTCATCTGCATTCAATGCTGAGCGCAAACTTTAAGCTCTGGCAATCACAAAGTCAGCAACCGACTTGCTTTACCTCTTACCCTGCGTCCGGCTGTGCTCGGCAAGCGGGGCGCATGTTATACAGGGGGCGAAAGGCCGTCAACGGGTTTTTTAAAAAAATTCAGCTATATAAAGGAGTTACGGCAAATCCGCGGGTCGCCTCCTTTGCCCCGGGCGGCGTCCATGCGAAAATGCGCGTCCTTTTTCCACCCGATTCGATGGTTACCCTTCCGACATGACCGCACAACTGATCGACGGCAAAGCGATCGCCGCCAACCTTCGCCAGCAGATAGCCCAACGCGTGACCGAGCGCCGCCAGCAAGGCCTGCGCGTTCCCGGCCTGGCGGTGATCCTGGTCGGCACCGATCCGGCCTCTCAGGTCTATGTGGCGCACAAGCGCAAGGACTGCGAGGAAGTCGGCTTTCTCTCCCAGGCCTACGATCTTCCCGCCGAAACCAGCCAGGACGACCTGCTGGCCCTGATCGACCGCCTGAACGACGATCCCGCCATCGACGGCATCCTGGTCCAGCTACCCCTGCCCGCCCACCTGGACGCCTCCCTGCTGCTGGAGCGCATCCACCCGGACAAGGACGTGGACGGTTTCCATCCCTACAACATCGGCCGCCTGGCCCAGCGCATGCCCCTCCTGCGCCCCTGCACCCCGAAAGGCATCATGACCCTGCTCGCCAGCACCGGCGCCGACCTGTACGGCATGGATGCGGTCGTGGTCGGCGCCTCGAACATCGTCGGCCGCCCCATGGCTCTGGAGTTGCTGCTGGGTGGCTGCACCGTCACCGTGACCCACCGCTTCACCCGCGACCTGGCCGACCATGTGTCGCGTGCCGACCTGGTGGTGGTCGCTGCCGGCAAGCCGGGACTGGTCAAGGGCGAGTGGATCAAGGAAGGCGCCATCGTCATCGACGTCGGCATCAACCGCCAGGCCGACGGCCGCCTGGTCGGCGACGTGGAATACGAAGTGGCAGCGCAACGCGCCAGCTGGATCACCCCGGTGCCGGGCGGCGTCGGGCCGATGACCCGCGCCTGCCTGCTGGAAAATACCCTGCACGCCGCCGAACACCTGCACGACTGAGGTCGCCGGTAATGAAAAGCCCCGCGTTCGCGGGGCTTTTCATTTATCGCTGCGGGTTCAGTCGGCCAGGCGCCAGGTAGTGCCGCCCTTGCCATCCTCCAGCACGACGCCCATGGCGGTGAGCCGATCGCGAATCCGGTCGGACTCCGCCCAGTTCTTCGCCGCCCGCGCCTCCAGGCGCGCCTGGATCAGCGCCTCGACCTCGGCCGCATCGACCTTGCCCTCGGCGCCCGCCTGCAGGAAGGCTTCCGGCTCCAGTTGCAGCACCCCCAGCAGGCCAGCCAACTGCTTCAGGCGCGCGGCCAGCGCGGCCGCCGCCGACAGGTCGCTTTCGCGCAGACGATTGACCTCCCGCGCCAGCTCGAACAGCACCGCGCAGGCACCCGCGGTATTGAAGTCGTCGTCCATCGCCGCGGCGAAGCGCTCGACATACTCCGCCGCTTCCGCCGGCGCCGCCTCGGGCAGCCCCTTGAGCGCGTTGTAGAAACGGTCCAGGGCCGCCTTGGCCTCGCGCAGGTTCTCCTCCGAGTAGTTGATCGGACTGCGGTAATGGCTGGCGATCAGCAGGTAACGCACCACTTCGGGGTGATATTTCTCCAGCACTTCGCGGATGGTGAAGAAATTGCCCAGCGACTTGGACATCTTCTCGCCGTTGATGGTGATCATCCCGCAGTGCAGCCAGGACTTGGCGTAGGGCTTGCCGGTCGCGGCCTCGCTCTGGGCGATCTCGTTCTCGTGATGAGGGAACTCCAGGTCGTTGCCACCGCCATGGATGTCGAAGGAATCGCCCAGGCAGCAGGTGGACATCACCGAGCATTCGATGTGCCAGCCCGGGCGCCCCTCGCCCCAGGGCGACGACCAGCTCGGTTCGCCAGGCTTGGCGCCCTTCCAGAGCACGAAATCGAGCGGATCCTCCTTCGCTTCGCCCGGCTCGATCCGCGCACCGATGCGCAGGTCCTCGACCCGCCGCCGCGACAACTTGCCGTAGCCAGCGAACTTGCCGACCCGGTAGTACACGTCACCGTTGCCCGGCGCGTAGGCATAGCCCTTGTCGATCAGGATCTGGATCATCGCGTGCATGCCGGCGATGTGATCGGTGGCGCGTGGCTCCTGGTCCGGCTTGAGGATGTTCAGCCGGGCCTCGTCCTCGTGCATCGCCGCGATCATGCGCTCGGTCAGCACATCGAACGGCTCGCCGTTCTCGTTGGCGCGATTGATGATCTTGTCATCGATATCGGTGATGTTGCGCACGTACGTCAGGTCGTAGCCACGGTGGCGCAACCAGCGGGTGATCACGTCGAACGCCACCATGCTGCGGCCGTGGCCCAGATGGCAGTAGTCGTACACGGTCATGCCACACACGTACATGCGCACCTGGTTGCCGACCAGCGGCGTGAAGACTTCTTTGGTCTTGCTCAGCGTGTTGTAGATCTGCAGCACGGTCTTTCCTCAGCCCTGTCCCCAGGAGTCACGCAGGGTGACGGTACGGTTGAACACCGGCTTGCCCGGCCTGGAGTCCTTCAGGTCGGCGACGAAATAGCCTTCGCGCTCGAACTGGAAGCGATCCTCCGGGTTCGCCTGGCCCAGCGACGGCTCGGCGCGACAGCCGGCCAGTACCTGCAGGGAGTCGGCGTTGATGTTGTCGAGGAAGCTGCCGCCCTCTTCCGCCTTCTCCGGATTGGCCGAGCGGAACAGCCGATCGTACAGGCGCACTTCGCACTCGACGCTGCCCTCGGCCGGCACCCAGTGGATCACGCCCTTGACCTTGCGGCCTTCCGGGTTCTTGCCCAGGGTGTCCGGATCGTAGCTGCAGCGCAGTTCGACGATATTGCCGTCGGCATCCTTGATCGCTTCGTCGGCACGGATCACGTAGCTGCCGCGCAGACGCACCTCGCCACCGGGGATCAGGCGCTTGTAGCCGGCCGGCGGGACTTCCTCGAAGTCACCGGCATCGATGAACAGCTCGCGACCGAACGGCAGTACGCGCACTCCCATGTCTTCCTTCGGATGACGCGGCAACTCGAGGTTCTCCACCTGCCCTTCGGGGTAGTTGGTGATCACCACCTTGAGCGGTTTCAGCACGCACATGGCACGCGGCGCGGTGGCGTCCAGGTGGTCGCGGATGCTGAACTCGAGCATGCCGATGTCGACCACGCCGCTGGCGCGGTTCACCCCGATCATCTCGCAGAAGTTGCGGATCGACTCCGGGGTATAGCCGCGGCGGCGATAGCCGGACAGGGTCGACATCCGCGGATCGTCCCAGCCGCTGACATGGCCTTCGTCGACCAGTTGCTTGAGCTTGCGCTTGCTGGTCACGGTGTAGTTCAGGTTGAGCCGGGAGAATTCGTACTGGCGCGGTTGCGCAGGTACCGGCAGGTTGGCCAGGAACCACTCGTAGAGCGGACGATGGTCTTCGAATTCCAGGGTGCAGATCGAATGGGTGATGCCCTCGATGGCGTCCGACTGACCGTGGGTGAAGTCGTAGCTCGGGTAGATGCACCACTTGTCGCCGGTCTGGTGGTGATGCGCATGGCGGATGCGGTACAGGATCGGATCGCGCAGGTTCATGTTCGGCGAACCCATGTCGATCTTCGCCCGCAGCGAACGGGCGCCGTCGGGGAACTCACCGGCCTTCATGCGGGCGAACAGGTCGAGGTTCTCCTCCACCGAACGGTCACGGTAAGGGCTGTTGCGGCCCGGCTCGGTGAGGGTGCCGCGGTATTCGCGCATTTCCTCGGGACCGAGGTCGCAGACGAACGCCTTGCCGGCCTTGATCAGCTCGATGGCCCAGGCATGCAACTGGTCGAAATAGTTGGAGGCATAGCAGACCTCGCCGGACCACTGGAAGCCCAGCCACTTGATGTCGGCCTCGATGGCATCGATGTACTCCTGGTCTTCCTTGGCCGGGTTGGTGTCATCGAAGCGCAGATGGCAATCGCCAGCGAATTCCTGGGCCAGGCCGAAGTTCAGGCAGATCGACTTGGCGTGGCCGATGTGCAGGTAACCGTTGGGCTCCGGGGGGAAACGGGTGACGATCTTCGCGTGCTTGCCGGCATCCAGGTCGGCTTGAACGATCTGGCGCAGGAAGTTCGGGGCGGCGGTGGTCTCTGGCTTGCTCATGGGATCCTTGGTCATGCTCTCGCCCGACCAGGGTAGGCCGGGCAAATCAAAGCGCTTATCATAGCCGAAGCTGTCAACCCCCTGACAGGCCTTCGATTTTCACGACAAAGCGGATTACCCACATGATCAAGCTGCATACCAACCATGGCGTCATCACCCTGAAGCTCGATGAAGAGAAAGCCCCGGAAACCGCGGCGAACTTCAAGGAGTACGTGAAAAGCGGCCACTACGACAACACCGTCTTCCACCGCGTGATCAACAACTTCATGATCCAGGGCGGCGGTTTCGAGCCGGGCATGAAGCAGAAGCCCACTCGCGCACCGATCAAGAACGAAGCCAACAACGGCCTGACCAACAAGGTCGGCAGCATCGCCATGGCTCGTACCATGGACCCGCATTCGGCCAGCGCGCAGTTCTTCATCAACGTCGCCGACAACGATTTCCTCAACCATACCGCCCCCACCACCCAGGGCTGGGGCTATGCCGTCTTCGGCGAAGTGGTCGAGGGCATGGACGTGGTCAACAAGATCAAGGGCGTGGCCACCACCATGCGCAGCGGCCACCAGGACGTGCCGGCCGAGGACGTGATCATCGAGAAGGCCGAAATCGTCGAAGAATGAAGCGATGAGCGTCCTGTTCATCTCGGACCTGCATCTCGAAGCGGAACGCCCGGACATCACCCGGGCGTTTCTGTCTTTCCTCGATGAGCGCGCCCGTCGGGCCGAGGCCCTGTACATCCTCGGCGACTTCTTCGAAGCCTGGATCGGCGACGACGGCATGGACGCCTTCCAGCGCTCCATCGCCCAGTCCCTGCGCCAGGTGGCCGACGGCGGTACGCGCATCTACCTGATGCACGGCAATCGCGACTTCCTCATTGGCAAGGCGTTCTGCCGCGAGGCCGGATGCACGCTGCTGCCCGACCCGAGCGTTATCGACCTGTACGGCGAGCCGGTATTGCTGATGCACGGGGACAGCCTGTGCACCCGAGACGAGGCCTACATGCGCCTGCGCCGCTGGCTGCGCAACCCGCTCACGCTCTGGGTACTGCGCCACCTGCCGCTGGCCACCCGGCACAAGCTGGCACGCAAGCTGCGCAAGGAAAGCCGCGCGCAGACCCGCATGAAAGCCGTCGACATCATCGATGTCACGCCCGAAGAAGTGCCCCGGGTCATGCGCGGGCATGGCGTGCGTACCCTGATCCACGGCCACACTCATCGGCCGGCCGAACACCCGCTGGACATCGACGGCCAGCCCGCCCGGCGCATCGTGCTCGGCGACTGGGACCGCCAGGGCTGGGCCCTGGAGATCGACGCCAACGGCCATCGCCAGGCGCCCTTCCCGCTCTGACCCACCCCAGGCCCGCCATGCGGGCCTTTCAGCGAAGCATTATGCGATTCGCATTTTTTCCGCCGTCCATCTTGACGTCGCGGGCCACCTTTCAGCAGGATCGCGCTCCCCCACCCCGCATCAAGGAATGATCGTGATCATCTCGAAGGGAAACCTGATCAAGTTCGTCGCCGCCCCCCTCGGCGTGCTCGCCCTCGGCTTCGGCCTGTTCAACGGCGTATTCTTCTATAACGAAGCCGGCTTCATGACCCACGTAAGGACCATCTTCGGCGACGAGAAGATCGTCGATGACGTCGGCTACGCGACCAAGTGGTTCGGTCGCGCCACCACCTGGAAGAAGGCCATCAGCGTGCAGTCCGTGCTGGTCATGGACGATAACGACACCAATCCGGACAACGACGGCCTCGGCGCCACCATCGAGGCTTTCCCGATCGTGTTCCTCGGCAACGTCGACGCCAAGGTCGAATCTTCCGCGCGCTTTCGCCTGCCCGGCGGCGAGCCGTTCCTGAAGATGGCCCAGGAATATCGCAACCCGGACAATTTCATCCGCACCGCACTGGTGCCGGCGATCAAGGAAACCCTCCAGGCCACCGCTTCGCTGATGAGCGCCGACGACTACTACGCCGGAGCCCGCAGCGAATTCGCCGCCGAGTTCGAGAACCAGCTCAACGACGGCCTGTACCTGATCAAGCGCAAGGAAGTCCGCGGGCCGCGCGGCGCCATTCCGCACCAGACCGCGATCCTCCAGGCCGGCACCGAGCAGGGAGCGTTCGGCGACAACAACGCCAGCCAGTTCGTCACCGAGAAGGTCACCGATGCCAAGGGCATCCCGGTACGCAAGCAACAGCAGTTCCGCAAGTTCGGCGTCGAGGTGGTGGAAGCGCGGATCACCAACGTCGATCCCAACCCGCAGTACAAGCAGCGCATGGTCAAGGTCCAGCAGGCGCTCGCCGAGCTGGCGGTGGCGCGGCAGAACCGCCTGAAGGAAGAAGAGGAAAAGCTGCTGGTCACCGCCCGCGGCGAGAAGGAAGTCGAGGCCAAGCGCCAGGAAACCCTGCGCGACCAGATCGAACGCACCACCCAGGCGGAAACCGACAAGCAATTGGCGGTGATCAACGCCGAGCGCGAGAAGCAGCGCGCCGAGATCGAGAAGCAGACCGCCGAACTGCTGCGCGACAAGGCCACGGTGACCGCCCAGGCCACCAAGATCACCGCCGACGCCGAGGCTTACGCCCGCGAAGCGGTGATCAAGGCGGACGGCGCGTTGCAGCCGAAGCTCGACGCGCTGATCGCGATCAACAAGGTCTGGGCCGAAGCCGCCGCCCAGGCCCCCGTCCCCAGCGTAATGATGGGTGCCGGCGCCAACGGCGCGGCGAGCCGCCAGGACGAGATCGGCCAGCTGATGGGCGTTCTGGCGACCAAGGCCGCCCGCGACCTGGCCCTCGACCTCAAGGTCAAGGACTGATCCAGGCAGCAAAAAAAGCGCCCCGCGGGGCGCTTTCTTGTTTCCGGCTCAGGCCACCAGGTCCACCGGGAGGCCGCTATGGAAGCGGAATTCGTTGTCCGGACTGCTGATCAGCTCGGCCTCCTTGGCCCGCACCACCTCGATCGTCCGCTCCACGTCGGCCTCGTCGCCGTACTGGTAGGCCAGCTTCAGGTAGTCCTGGAAATGCCGCGACTCGGACTTCAGCAAACCGCCGTAGAATTTCGCCAGCTCCGCGTCCAGGTGCGGCACCAGGGCGGCGAAGCGCTCGCAGGAACGCGCCTCGATGAAGGCGCCGACCACCAGCGTATCGGTCAGCCGCTGCGGCTCCTGCTTGCGCACCAGGTCGCGCAGCGCCGAGGCGTAGCGGGAGGCGCTGACATTGACCACCGGGATACCGCGTTTCTTCAGGATCGCCAGCACCTGCTCGAAGTGGCGCAGCTCCTCGCGCGCCAGGCGGCTCATCTTGTTCACCAGGTCCAGGCGGCCGGAGTACTTGCCGATCAGTTGCATCGCCGTCGCCGCGGCCTTCATCTCGCAGGCCTTGTGGTCCAGCAGCATGACGTCCTGGCGCTCCAGGGCCGCCTCGACCCAGGCGGCGGGAGTGGAACAGGCAAGGAATTGGTCGATCTCGGGCAACATGGTGCAGGTCACTCATTCTGGAAAGGGCCTGCCATGACGCTGGTCGGGGCAGGAAAGGCGGAGCATTATACGGAAGCTGCGGCGGTCGGGCAGGCCGACCCGTTTGATATGCATCAAGAGCAGCGGCTGGATTGCGTCTAGAGTTGTTTCAGCGATAACCACAAGCACTCAGGGAGACGATCATGCAAGCCATTCGCAGCATCCTCGTGGTGATTGAACCGGACCAGCTGGAAGGTCTCGCCCTGAAACGGGCACAACTGATCGCCGGCGTGACCCAGTCGCACCTGCACCTGCTGGTCTGCGAGAAGCGCCGCGACCACAGCGCCGCTCTCAACGACCTGGCCCAGGAGCTGCGCGAGGAAGGCTACAGCGTCTCGACCAACCAGGCCTGGAAGGACTCCCTGCACCAGACCATCATCGCCGAGCAACAGGCCGAAGGCTGCGGGCTGATCATCAAGCAGCACTTTCCCGACAACCCGCTGAAAAAGGCCATCCTCACCCCGGACGACTGGAAGCTGCTGCGCTTCGCGCCCTGTCCGGTACTGATGACCAAGACCGCCCGGCCCTGGACGGGCGGAAAGATCCTCGCCGCGGTCGACGTCGGCAACAACGACGGCGAGCACCGCTCCCTGCACGCCGGGATCATCAGCCATGCCTACGACATCGCCGGCCTGGCCAAGGCCACGCTGCACGTGATCAGCGCCCACCCCTCGCCGATGCTCTCCTCTGCCGACCCGACCTTCCAGCTCAGCGAAACCATCGAGGCCCGCTATCGCGAGGCCTGCCGCACCTTCCAGGCCGAGTACGGTTTCAGCGACGAACAATTGCACATCGAGGAAGGTCCGGCCGACGTGCTGATCCCGCGCACCGCGCAGAAGCTCGACGCGGTGGTCACCGTGATCGGCACCGTGGCGCGCACCGGGTTGTCCGGCGCGCTGATCGGCAATACCGCGGAAGTGGTGCTGGATACCCTGGAAAGCGACGTGCTGGTGTTGAAGCCGGACGACATCATCGCCCACCTGGAGGAGCTGGCCAGCAAGGAGTGACCGCTGGTCGGACGGAAAAGCCGCCCAAGGGCGGCTTTTTTCGCTGGAGACACCGCCTATCTGTCGATCGCCTGCAGGAACGAGGGCGCGATGTAGCGCTGGTAATGCGCTTCCGACAGCAGGAAGAATTCCCGGTCGATGGCATCGCGCAGGTCCGGCAGGCTCCAGTCGCGGAATTCCGGCAACAGTGCCACGCCGTAGGCTTCGATCTGGTTGATCAGCCGGGAACCGCGGGCGATCAACTGGTAGGCCCAGCAATAGGGGGACTGCTCGGGGACGAAACGGATCTGCCGCTGCTCCAGTTGCAGGCGCAGGCGCGCGGCGTCGAAGACTTCCAGCTTGGCGGCCATCACCTGGGCCAGCAACTGCTCAAGGCGACTCCAGACAGCCCGCTTTTCCTCGGCGTCGTAGAGGTTCCAGTTGACCACCTCATGGTGGAAACGCTTGCAGCCACGGCATACCAGGTCGCCGTATACCGTGGAGCAAAGCCCTACGCAGGGGGTTTTGATTCTTTGCGAAGACATGGCCGGGACAACGAAAACAAAGCGGCATCTTAGCCCTTTGTCTAATCAAGTTCACCCCGTGGTTCCTAGGGTTTCCGACTTAACTTTGCGTCGAGTTTCCAGTAACATTGGCCCGCCTTTTTAGGCGCCAATGTCCGTTAGAAGCTGTTTTCAAAGCGTCACGAGCACAGTTTCCGGCAGGTACGCTGGCGACGGCGCCTCCCTCAAGCGTCTCGCCAGCCCCACCCCAGCCCGCCGGCGTAAAACTTTGAAAACAGCTTCTGTCTGGAACCTGCCGATGCCCTCGTAGGTTGGTGGATTACCGTCCACCTGGGCCTGACGAGCGGATCTGCGTCGGTTCCTGGATACGTGTCCCCCGGGACCACTGATGAGGGAAATACTGTGCTTGAAGCCTACCGCAAACACGTAGAAGAGCGTGCCGCCCAGGGTGTCGTGCCCCAACCGCTGAACGCCGAACAGACCGCAGGCCTGGTCGAGCTGCTGAAGAACCCGCCGGCCGGCGAAGAAGAATTCCTCCTTGACCTGATCACCAACCGCGTACCGCCGGGCGTCGACGAAGCCGCCTACGTCAAGGCCGGTTTCCTTTCCGCCATCGTCAAGGGCGAAGCCACCTCCCCCCTTATCGACAAGCAACGTGCCGCCGAGCTGCTGGGCACCATGCAGGGCGGCTACAACATCGCCACCCTGGTCGAGCTGCTGGACGACGCCGAACTGGCCAACACCGCCGCCGAACAGCTGAAGCACACCCTGCTGATGTTCGACGCCTTCCACGACGTCGCCGAGCGCGCCAAGAAGGGCAATGCCGCGGCCAAGTCCGTGCTGCAATCCTGGGCCGATGGCGAGTGGTTCAAGGCCAAGCCGGAAGTCCCGGAAAAGCTGACTCTCACCGTATTCAAGGTCCCCGGCGAAACCAACACCGACGACCTCTCCCCGGCCCCCGACGCCTGGTCGCGCCCGGACATCCCGCTGCACGCCCTGGCCATGCTGAAGATGGCCCGCGACGGCATCGAGCCGGTCCAGCCGGGTTCGGTCGGTCCGCTGAAGCAGATCGAAGCGGTCAAGGCCAAGGGCTTCCCGGTCGCCTACGTCGGCGACGTGGTCGGCACCGGTTCCTCGCGCAAATCCGCCACCAACTCGGTGCTGTGGTTCTTCGGCGACGACATTCCGTTCGTGCCGAACAAGCGTGCCGGCGGCTTCTGCTTCGGCACCAAGATCGCACCGATCTTCTACAACACCATGGAAGATGCCGGCGCCCTGCCGATCGAGTTCGACTGCACCAACCTGGCCATGGGCGACGTCATCGACGTATACCCCTATGAAGGCAAGGTCGTTCGCCACGACAGCGGCGAAGTGGTCACCACCTTCGAGCTGAAGACCCCGGTCCTGCTCGACGAAGTCCGCGCCGGCGGCCGTATCCCGCTGATCGTCGGCCGTGGCCTGACCGAGAAGGCCCGCGCCGAGCTGGGCCTGGGCGCCTCCGACCTGTTCCGCAAGCCGGAAGCACCGGCCGATAGCGGCAAGGGCTTCACCCTGGCGCAGAAAATGGTCGGCCGCGCCTGCGGTCTGCCGGAAGGCCAGGGCGTGCGCCCGGGCACCTACTGCGAACCGAAGATGACCACCGTCGGTTCCCAGGACACCACCGGCCCGATGACCCGCGACGAACTGAAGGACCTCGCCTGCCTCGGCTTCTCCGCCGACCTGGTGATGCAGTCCTTCTGCCACACCGCGGCCTATCCGAAGCCGATCGACGTCAAGACCCACCACACCCTGCCCGACTTCATCATGACCCGTGGCGGCGTGTCGCTGCGTCCGGGCGACGGCATCATCCACAGCTGGCTGAACCGCATGCTGCTGCCCGATACCGTTGGTACCGGCGGCGACTCGCACACCCGCTTCCCGATCGGCATCTCGTTCCCGGCCGGCTCCGGCCTGGTGGCCTTCGCCGCCGCCACCGGCGTGATGCCGCTGGACATGCCGGAGTCGGTGCTGGTGCGCTTCAAGGGCAAGCTGCAACCGGGCATCACCCTGCGTGACCTGGTCCATGCGATCCCTTACTACGCGATCCAGCAGGGCCTGCTGACCGTCGAGAAGAAGGGCAAGAAGAACATCTTCTCCGGCCGCATCCTCGAGATCGAAGGCCTCAACGACCTGACCGTGGAGCAGGCCTTCGAGCTGTCCGACGCCTCGGCCGAGCGTTCCGCCGCCGGCTGCACCATCAAGCTGCCGGAACAGGCGATCGCCGAGTACCTGAAGTCCAACATCACCCTGCTGCGCTGGATGATCGGCGAAGGCTACGGCGACCCGCGCACCCTGGAGCGTCGCGCCCAGGCGATGGAAGCCTGGCTGGCCAAGCCGGAGCTGCTGGAAGCCGACAAGGACGCCGAGTACGCCGCGGTGATCGAGATCGACCTGGCCGACGTCAAGGAGCCGGTGCTCTGCGCGCCGAACGATCCGGACGACGCGCGTCTGCTGTCGAGCGTACAGGGCCGCAAGATCGATGAAGTGTTCATCGGCTCCTGCATGACCAACATCGGTCACTTCCGCGCCGCCGGCAAGCTGCTGGACAAGGTCAAGGGCGGCATCCCGACCCGTCTGTGGCTGGCTCCGCCGACCAAGATGGACGCCCACCAGCTGACCGAGGAAGGCTACTACGGCATCTACGGCAAGGCTGGCGCGCGCATGGAAATGCCGGGCTGCTCGCTGTGCATGGGCAACCAGGCTCGCGTCCAGACCGGTTCCACCGTGGTCTCCACTTCGACCCGTAACTTCCCGAACCGTCTGGGCGATGCCACCGATGTGTTCCTGGCATCGGCCGAGCTGGCGGCGGTCTCCTCGATCCTCGGCAAACTGCCGACCGTGGAGGAGTACATGGCCTACGCGAAGGACATCGACAGCATGGCTGCCGACGTCTACCGCTACCTGAGCTTCGACCAGATCGCCGAGTTCCGCGAAGCGGCTGCGAACGCCAAGATCCCGGTCGTCCAGGCCTGATCCAGCGACGCGTCGAACAAGCCCCGCCCCGTGCGGGGCTTTTTCTTGCCCGGCGAAAACCCCCGCGCCGCCTGGCATAGCGCTTGCTGTGGCAGCTATGGAAAAGCGCGCCGACGACGGCGCCTGCGCACTGGAAAACGGGACGGCCCGCGCCGCCCTCCCGCACTCGAGGTGGTGATGACAGACAGAGCGATACGCAGCCAGGCCTGGGCCGGCGGTTCCGACGCACCGGAAAAGAGCGCCCTGGACATCGGTTTCATGGCGCTGACCGATTCGGCCTCGCTGATCGTGGCCGCCACCCAGGGCTTCGCCCAGCCCTACGGCCTCACGCTCAATCTCAGGCGCCAACCGTCCTGGGCCACCTTGCGCGACAAACTGCTCAGCGGCGAGCTGGATGCCGCGCAGTGCCTGTACGGGCTGGTCTACGGCGTCCAGCTCGGCCTCGGCGGCAGCGCGGCAAGCGAGATGGCGGTGCTCATGGGACTGTGCCAGAACGGCCAGGCGATCAATCTTTCCGAACCGCTGAAGCAGGCTGGCGTGACCAGTGCGGAGGCACTGCTCCGGCATCGGCGCCAGAATGGTGCACGCCTGACCCTGGCGCAGACCTTTCCCACCGGTACCCACGCGCTCTGGCTGAACTACTGGCTGGCGAGCATCGGTCTGCATCCGCTGCACGACGTGCACAGCGTGGTGGTTCCACCGGCGCAGATGGTCGGCCATCTCCAGGCCGGGCGCATCGACGGGTTCTGCGCCGGCGGACCCTGGGGCGCCCTGGCCGTGGACCAGGGCCAGGGCTTCACCATCGCCACCAGCCAGGCGATCTGGCCGGACCACCCGGAAAAGGTCCTCGGCACTACCCGCGCCTTCGTCGACGCCTACCCGAACACCGCCCGCGCGCTGGTCATGGCGGTCCTCGACGCCAGCCGCTTCATCGAACAGAACGCCGAGAACCGCCTGGGCACCGCGCAACTGATCAGCGGCCGCGACTATGTCGACGCTCCGCTCGGCGCGATCCAGCCGCGCTTCTTCGGCCGCTACCAGGACGGCCTCGGCAACGCCTGGCAGGACCCGCATCCGCTGCGTTTCTATGCCGACGGCGAAGTCAACCGGCCCTGGCTCTCGGATGGCATGTGGTTCATGACCCAATTCCGCCGCTGGGGCCTGCTGCGCGAAGACCCGGACTACCTGGGCATCGCCCGCAGGGTCCAGCAGACCGCGCTGTACCGCGATGCCGCGACGGCCCTTGGCCTGTGCCTGGACGGCGCCGACATGCGCCGCTCGACACTGATCGACGGGCGCACCTGGGACGGCAGCGACCCCGCCGGCTACGCCCGCAGCTTCCCGATCCACGCCCTGGCCGAAACCGGCCAGGGCATCGACTTCTGACCCTGGTGCGCCCGCCATGCTGCGTATCCTGCTGATCGACGACACGCCGAAGAAAGTCGGACGCCTCAGGGCCGCCCTGCTCGAGAGCGGTTTCGAAGTGGTGGACGAGTCGGGGCTGACCATCGACCTGCCGGCGCGCGTCGAAGCGCTGCGTCCCGACGTGATCCTGATCGACACGGAGTCTCCCGGCCGCGACGTGATGGAGCAGGTCTGCCTGGTCAGCCGCGACCAGCCGCGCCCGATCGTGATGTTCACCGACGAGCACGATCCGGGAGTGATGCGCCGCGCCATCCAGTCCGGGGTCAGCGCCTACATCGTCGAAGGCATCCAGGCCAGCCGCCTGCAACCGATCCTCGACGTCGCCATGGCGCGCTTCGAGAGCGACCAGGCGCTGCGCGCTCAACTGCAGGCGCGCGAGGCGCAGCTGGCCGAGCGCAAGCGCATCGAGCTGGCCAAGGGCCTGCTGATGAAGATGAAGCATTGCGGCGAGGAGGAGGCCTACACGCTGATGCGACGCCAGGCCATGAGCCGCCAGCAGAAGCTGATCCAGGTCGCCGAGCAGATCATCGCCATGCACGACATGCTCGGCGGCTGAATCCGGCTGGGCAGCTGGCGATCATATCGCCAGCCACCCTGCTGGCCCCCGGCGCAGAGCGGCGCGGCTATGCTCGTGCGCCCGGAACGGCCCTATCCGTTCTGGGAGCTACCCCCTCGCCACCCTCGACTAGCATGACCAGGGAGGCCCGCAGTGGACGCCCAGGGCTAGGAGCCGCAGGCGTCCGCCCGAACCGCACCGCCGACTCAGCGGTCAGGAGATGCTCAGCATGATCGATCTCAGCACCTGGAACCTTACCATTCCCACCGAACCCACCCCGCAGGTGATCACCACCCAGCAACTCAACAACGGCTACCAGAGCCGGTACTTCCAGCAAGGCAACGATGGCGGCCTGGTCTTCTGGGTGCCCATCGACGGCTCGCACACCGAGGACAGCACCTATCCTCGCACCGAACTGCGCGAAACCCAGGCCGACGGCAGCCTCGACAACTGGTACTACTGGCAGGCCGACAACGAACTGCGGGTGACCATGAGCGTCGAGAAGGTCCCCTCGAAGAACAAGGTGATCATCGGCCAGATCCACAGCAAGTCGCCACAGACCGACGACGGCGAACCTCTGGTGAAGCTGCAGTACTACTACAAGCCCGAGGAAGGCCTCGGCCGGGTCGAGGCGCTGGTACGCAACCACCCGGACGATTCCTATAGCCGCAACGTGTCGATCCTCGAGCAGGTACGCCTGGGCGAGCGCTTCAACTACAGCCTGCGCGTCACCTCCAGCGGCGAGTTGGCGGTGCGCGCGCGCAGCCAGGACGGCGAAGAGGACGCTTACTACCAGACCCTCGGCAGCGCCTGGAACGACCAGTTGCTCTATTTCAAGGCCGGCGCCTACGTGAACGACAACGCCGGCGACAGCGGCGAAGGCAGCCGCGTGACCATCTACCACCTGAACACCGCCCATCGCTGAACCGCCGACGGCGCACGGACGCGCCGCCCCAGCCCTGTGCAAGCCCCCGACGCCTGCCACCGCGGCGTGCACGCCCGACGCCATGGTTGTCCCTGCAACCGCTCTACGCCGCGCTTTCGACAACTTGGCAAAGAGCTTGCTACGTCCTGCCTGACGGTAGCCAACGGCGGTTACCCATCCCCGACAAAGACGTCGCGCGGCCTCTCCTTCCCGGCAGAGGCCCGTGGCGTCTTCGTCGTTTCGCCCCAGCGTCGGGGCGGGTGGGTGGTCCGCTGTCGGACGCTCACCTTGTAGCGATGCAACTTCCGCCGGGCGGCCGTTCCGCCCCGATTCCGCTGGATACGAGGTGTTCGATGAACAACAGCTTCTGGAAGGCCGGCCATGCGCCGACCCTGTTCGCGGCGTTTCTCTATTTCGACCTGAGCTTCATGGTCTGGTACGTGCTCGGCCCGCTGGGGGTGCAGATTGCCGGCGACCTGCAACTGAGCACCCAACAGCGCGCGATGATGGTCGCCACGCCGATCCTCGCCGGCGCCGTACTGCGCTTCCTGCTCGGCCTGCTGGCCGATCGCTGGTCGCCGAAGAGCGCCGGCATCCTCGCCCAGGTCATCGTCATCGCCGCCCTGGCGGCCGCCTGGCTGCTGGGCGTGAACAGCTATGCGCAGGCACTGCTGCTGGGGTTGTTCCTCGGCTTCGCCGGGGCATCCTTCGCCGTGGCCCTGCCGCTCGCATCGCAATGGTACCCGCCGCAACACCAGGGCAAGGCCATGGGCATCGCCGGCGCGGGCAACTCCGGCACCGTGCTCGCCGCCCTCTTCGCCCCCGGCCTGGCCGCCGCGTTCGGCTGGAACAATGTGTTCGGCTTCGCCCTGCTGCCGCTCGTCCTGACCCTCCTGGTGTTCGCCATGGTCGCGCGCAACGCCCCGCAGCGGCCGGCGCCCAAGGCCATGGGCGATTACCTGAAAGCCCTCGGCGACCGCGACAGCTGGTGGTTCATGTTCTTCTACAGCGTCACCTTCGGCGGCTTCCTCGGCCTGGCCAGCACCCTGCCCGGCTATTTCCACGACCAGTACGGCCTGAACCCGGTGACCGCCGGCTACTACACCGCCGCCTGCGTCTTCGCCGGCAGCCTGATGCGCCCGCTCGGTGGCGCCCTCGCCGATCGCATCGGCGGCATCCGCAGCCTGCTGATGGTGTACACCCTGGCCGCCATCTGCATCGCCGCGGTCGGTTTCCACTTGCCCAGCGCGATGGCCGCCCTCGGCCTGTTCGTGGTCGCCATGCTCAGTCTCGGTGCCGGTAATGGCGCGGTGTTCCAGTTGGTACCGCAGCGCTTCCACAAGGAAATCGGCGTGATGACCGGGCTGATCGGCATGGCCGGCGGCATCGGCGGCTTCTGCCTGACTGCCGGCCTCGGCGCGATCAAGCAAAGCACCGGCGACTACCAGCTCGGCCTGTGGCTGTTCGCCAGTCTCGGCGTGCTGGCCTGGTTCGGCCTCCACGGGGTGAAGCGGCGCTGGCGCACCACCTGGGGCTCGGCCGCGGTCACCGCCGCGCGGGTCTGAGCGTGGGGTTGCGACTGAGCATTGGCGAAGCCAGCGCCTGCGGGCCTCGCACGGAAAACCAGGACGCGCTGCGGGTGGTCACCCCGGCGCCGGCCCTGGCCGCCAGCAAGGGACACCTGCTGGCCATCGCCGACGGTGTCAGCCAGTGCGCCGATGGCGGCCTGGCGGCGCGCAGCAGCCTGCAAGCGCTGGCCCTGGATTACTATGCGACTCCGGAAACCTGGGCCATCGTGCAGTCCCTGGACCGCCTGCTGCTGGCGCAGAACCGCTGGCTACAGGCCAATGGTGGCGGCCAGCCGCTGCTCACCACCCTCACCGCCCTGGTGCTGCGCGGCACCCGCTACACCCTGGCCCACGTCGGCGATTGCCGGGCCTACCTGTGGCGCGACGGCGAGTTGCTCCGGCAGACCAGCGACCACGTCTGGGAACAGCCGCACATGCAACACGTGCTGACCCGCGCCCTGGGACTGGACCAGCATCTGGTGGTCGACTATCTGGAAGGCGATCTGGAGCCCGGCAGCCAGTGGCTACTGGTCAGCGACGGCGTCTGGGCGACGCTGGGCGACAGCGGCATCCGCAGCATCCTGCGCAACGCCGAAGAGCCGCAGCGCAGCGCCGAGGCCCTGGTTCGCGCCGCCCACCTGGCAGGCAGCCAGGACAACGCCAGCGCCCTGCTGGTGCGCGTGGAAGCCGTGCCCGCAGGCAGCCTCGGCGACGCCCTCGCGCAACTGGGCCACTGGCCACTGCCGCCACCGCTGAAGCCCGACCAGCTCTTCGAAGGCTGGCGGGTCCGGCAGTTGCTCGGCGAATCCCGCCAGTCCCTGCTCTACCGGGTCGAGGATGGCCAGGGCCAACCCTGGCTGCTGAAGACCCTTCCCGCCGCACGTGCCGACGATCCGCTGGCAACCCAGGCCCTGCTGCTCGAGGAATGGTTCCTGCGCCGCGTCCAGGGCCGGCATTTCCCCGAGCTGCACGGATTGGCGCAACGCCAGCATCTGTATTACCTGATGCGCGAGCACCCCGGAGAGACTCTCGCCGAGCGCTTGCGCAACCATGGCCCGCTGTCGCTGCCGGAGTGGCTGGGGCTGGCCAACCAGCTGCTGCGCGGGCTTGGCCAGTTGCATCGACGCAACCTGCTGCACCGCGACCTCAAGCCGGAAAATCTCCACCTCGGCCGCGACGGCGAGCTGCGCCTGCTGGATTTCGGCCTGGCCTGGTGTCCGGGATTGTCGCGCGAAGACCCCCATCTGCTACCGGGTACGCCCAGCTACCTGGCGCCGGAGTGCTTCTCCGGCACCTCGCCCTCGGTGCGCCAGGATCTCTACGCCACCGGCGTCTGCCTCTACCAGGCGCTGACCGGGCGCTATCCCTATGGCGAGATCGAAGCCTTCCAGCACCCGCGCTTCGGTCGCCCCGTCCCGCCCAGCCGCTATCGCCCCGACCTGCCGGCCTGGATCGACGACCTGCTGCTGCGCGCCGTCGCCTGCGACCCCGCACAGCGCTTCGAGACCGCCGAGGAATGGCTGCTCTCGCTGCAACAGGGAGAAGCGTTGCCGGCCGCGGCAACCCGCCCATTGCTGGAGCGCGAACCGCTGCAGACCTGGCGCGCCATCGCCCTGCTGTCCCTGGCCGCCAACCTGGCGCTACTTCTGGTCTGGCTGAAGGGCTGAGAGGCACCAGCCCGGTGCGATACGCCCCGGCACGGGGCAGAAAGACCGCGGGGAGGCCCCGCGTTATCCCTGCAAGGCCATGGAGATAGGCAACAGCGCAAGTTGGCACGGCGCCTGCTTGGGTTCTCCCGACAATCGACAACAAAGCGCCTGCCTCAACGACGAGGCGGCGTTTCCCGACCGAACGGGACCTGGACAAAGGCGTCCTGCTGGCAACAGCGGGACGCCTTTTTTGTTTGCGCCAACCTTATGCAGGAGCTACTCCGCATGAAGAAGATCAAGCTGGTGATGGTCGGCAACGGCATGGCCGGGGTCCGTACCCTGGAAGAACTGCTCAAGCTCAACTCGGACTTCTACGACATCACGGTGTTCGGCGCCGAGCCCCATCCCAACTACAACCGCATCCTGCTGTCCCCGGTGCTGGCCGGCGAGCAGACCTTCGAGGAAATCGTCCTCAACGACCTCAACTGGTATGCGGAAAACGGCATCAAGCTCCTCCTCGACCGCAAGGTGGTGCAGATCGACCGGCTTCGCCGCAGGGTGGTCGCCGCGGACGGCAGCGAGGCCGAGTACGACCGCCTGCTGCTGGCCACCGGCTCGCTCCCCTTCATCCTGCCGATACCCGGCAATCGCCTGCAGGGCGTGATCGGCTACCGCGACATCGCCGACACCCAGGCCATGATCGACTGCGCCCGGACCCACAGCCACGCGGTGGTGATCGGCGGCGGCCTGCTCGGCCTGGAGGCGGCCAACGGCCTCAAGCAACGCGGCATGGACGTGACCGTCGTGCACCTCTCCGACTGGCTGCTGGAACGCCAACTGGACCGCACCGCCGGCAAACTCCTGCAAGGCGCGCTGGAAGCCCGCGGCATCCGCTTCCGCCTGAACACCCAGACCCAGGAACTGATGGACAACGGCAGCGGCCGGGTCTGTGCCGTGCAGTTCAACGACGGCGACGTGATTCCCGCCGACCTGGTGGTAATGGCCGCCGGCATCCGCCCCAATACCGAGCTGGCCGAAAGCGCGGGCATCCCCTGCAACCGCGGCATCCTGGTCAACGACACCCTGCAGACCTACGACCCACGCATCTATGCGGTCGGCGAATGCGCCAACCACCGTGGCATCGCCTACGGCCTGGTTGCGCCGCTGTTCGAGCAGGCCAAGGTCTGCGCCAACCACCTGGCTCATCTCGGCTACGCCCGCTACCAGGGCTCGGTGACCTCGACCAAGCTCAAGGTGACCGGTATCGACCTGTTCTCCGCCGGCGACTTCATCGGCGGCGAAGGCAGCGAGACCATCACCCTTTCCGACCCCATCGGCGGCGTCTACAAGAAGCTGGTGATCAAGGACGATGTACTGGTCGGCGCCTGTCTCTACGGCGACACCGCCGACGGCGGCTGGTACTTCCGGCAGATCCGCGAGAACCACAACGTCGCGCAGATCCGCGACCACCTGATGTTCGGCGAGAACGCCCTCGGCGATGTCGGCCACCAGGGCCAGAACAGCGCCGCGAGCATGCCCGACACGGCCGAAGTATGTGGCTGCAACGGCGTCTGCAAGGGCACCATCGTCAAGGCCATACAAGAACACGGCCTGTTCAGCGTCGACGAAGTCAAGAAACACACCAAGGCCGCCAGCTCCTGCGGCTCCTGCGCGGGATTGGTGGAACAGATCCTGATCAGCACCGTCGGCGGCGCCGCCGACGTCAAGCCGAAGAGCGAGAAGGCCATCTGCGGCTGCAGCGACCTCAACCACGGGCAGATCCGCAAGGCCATTCGCGAACACCGGCTGACCAGTCTCGACGCCGCCATGCGCTTCATGGACTGGAAGACCCCGAACGGCTGTGCCACCTGCCGCCCGGCCCTGAACTACTACCTGATCTCGACCTGGCCGGGAGAAGCCAAGGACGATCCGCAGTCGCGCCTGATCAACGAACGCGCCCACGCCAACATCCAGAAGGACGGCACCTACTCGGTGGTACCGCGGATGTGGGGCGGCGTGACCAACGCCGCCGAGTTGCGGCGCATCGCCGACGTCGCCGACAAGTACCAGGTGCCGATGGTCAAGGTCACCGGTGGCCAGCGCATCGACCTGCTGGGGGTGAAGAAGGACGACCTGCCGGCCATCTGGAAAGACCTCGACATGCCCTCCGGACATGCCTACGGCAAATCCATCCGCACCGTGAAGACCTGCGTCGGCAGCGAATTCTGCCGCTTCGGTACGCAGAACTCGACGCAGCTGGGCATCGATCTGGAACACGACCTGTTCAACATGTGGTCGCCGCACAAGGTCAAGCTGGCGGTCTCCGGCTGCCCGCGCAACTGCGCCGAGGCCGGGATCAAGGACGTCGGCATCATCGGCGTGGACTCCGGCTGGGAGATGTACATCGGCGGCAACGGCGGGATCAAGACCGAGGTCGCGGAGTTCTTCGTCAAGCTCAAGACCGCCGAAGAAGTGCGCGAATACAACGGCGCCTTCCTCCAGCTCTACCGCGAGGAAGCCTTCTACCTGGAGCGCACGGTGCATTATCTGCAGCGGGTCGGCATGGAGCACATCCGCAAGGCGGTGGTCGAGGACGCGGAAAACCGCAAGGCGCTCAACGACCGCCTGCAATTCGCCCTGTCCTTCGAGCAGGACCCATGGAAGCAGCGCATCGAACAGCCGCAATTGAAGAAGGAGTTCGAACGGATTCCGCTCAAGCAACTGGAAAACGTCTGAATCCCTTGTCCGGGCCGTCCCACGGCGGCCCTCCCCCTACCGGAGTGAACCGATGAACTGGCTGGATATCTGCGCCCTCGATGAAATCAACCCGCTGGGCTCGCGCGTGGTCGCCGGCCCGAAAGGCGACATCGCCATCTTCCGCGCCGCCGACGACCAGGTCTTCGCCCTCGATGACCGCTGCCCGCACAAGGGCGGCCCGCTGTCCCAGGGCCTGATCTACGGCAAGCGAGTGGCCTGTCCGTTGCACAACTGGCAGATCGAACTGGAGAGCGGCGAAGCCGTGGCCCCGGACCAGGGCTGCGCCCATCGCCACCCGGTGCGGGTGGAGAACGGACGGGTGCTGCTCGGCCTGGACAGCGTGGCGCTGTGCGCCTGATCTCTCGCCGATAACAGGAGCCGAGCATGTCGACAGATTCCCCGCTGCGCACCACCGCTTCGACCTGCTGCTACTGCGGCGTGGGTTGTGGCGTCCTGATCGAACACGACGGCGAACGCATCCTCGGCGTGCAAGGCGACCCGCGGCACCCGGCCAACTTCGGCAGACTGTGCAGCAAAGGCGCCAGCCTGCACCTGACCGGCGACCTCCAGGCCCGCGCGCTGTACCCCCAACTGCGCCTCGGCAAGCAACTGGCGCGGGCCCGCAGCGACTGGGAGAGTGCCCTGGAACATGCCGCCGGGCGTTTCGCCGAGACCATTCGCGAACACGGGCCGGACAGCGTGGCCTTCTATATATCCGGCCAGTTGCTGACCGAGGACTACTACGCCTTCAACAAGCTGGCGCGGGCCCTGGTCGGCACCAACAACATCGACAGCAATTCGCGCCTGTGCATGTCCTCGGCGGTGGTTGGCTACAAGCGCAGCCTGGGCGCCGACGCACCGCCCTGCAGCTACGAAGACCTCGACTGCGCCGATTGCGTGCTGATCGCCGGCAGCAACATGGCCTTCGCCCACCCGGTCCTGTTCCGTCGCCTGGAAGCCGCCAAGGCCGCTCGGCCGGAGATGCGCATCGTGGTGATCGACCCGCGGCGCACCGACACCTGCGAGCTGGCCGACCTGCACCTGGCACTGCTTCCCGGTACCGACGTCGCACTGTTCCACGGCATCCTGCATATCCTGCTCTGGGAGGACTGGATCGACCGTTCGTTCATCGCCGAGCATACCGAGGGTTTCGCCGACCTGAAGGAACTGGTGCGCGACTACACCCCGGCCGCCGTCGCCGACATCTGCGGCATCGACCGCGCCGACCTGCAGCGCTGCGCCGAATGGATCGGCCGTTCGCCGCGCTTCCTTTCGCTCTGGTGCATGGGGCTCAACCAGTCCAGCGCCGGCAGCGCCAAGAACAGCGCACTGATCAACCTGCACCTGGCCACCGGCAAGATCGGCCGCGCCGGATGCGGGCCGTTTTCCCTCACCGGTCAGCCGAACGCCATGGGCGGTCGCGAGACCGGCAGCCTGGCCAACCTGCTGCCCGGCCACCGCGAAGCCGCCGATCCCGGCCATCGCGCCGAGGTGGCGCACTACTGGGGTGTGGAACAGTTGCCCACGTCCCCCGGTCTCAGCGCCATCGAGCTGTTCGATGCGGTCCACGACGGTCGGATCAAGGCGCTCTGGATCGCCTGTACCAACCCCGCGCAATCGCTGCCGGACCAGCGCAAGATCCACGAGGCCCTTGCCCGCTGTCCCTTCGTGGTGGTCCAGGAAGCCTTCGCCGGCACGGAAACCTGCCAATACGCCGACCTTTTGCTTCCAGCCGCATCCTGGGGAGAAAAGGAAGGCTCCGTGACCAATTCGGAACGGCGGATCAGTCATGTCCGTCGGGCCGTTCCGCCCCCCGGTGAAGCGCGCCAGGACTGGAACATCGTCTGCGACTTCGCGCGCCGCCTGGAAGGGCACCTGCGGCCCGCTAAACCCGGCCTGTTCGCCTTTGCCGACAGCCGCAGCCTGTTCGACGAATACAAGCTGCTCACCGCCGGGCGCGACCTCGATCTTTCCGGCCTCAGCCACGCACTGCTGGACCGCCTGGGGCCGCAGCAATGGCCATTTCCCACTGGCGCGGAGCAAGGCACCGCACGGCTCTATGCAGACGGCCGCTTCCCTACCGCCTCGGGACGCGCGCAACTGGTCGCCGAACCCTACCGCGCCGCCCAGGAAAAACGCGACGCGCGCTACCCGCTGACCCTCAATACCGGACGCTTGCGCGACCAGTGGCACGGCATGAGCCGGACCGGCACCTGCGCACGCCTGTTCGGCCATGAAGAGGAGGCCCTGGTGCACCTGCATCCCGAGGAACTGCGCCGCCGCCAACTGCGGGACGGGCAGCTCGTGCGCCTGAAGAGCCGGCGTGGCGCCCTGGTCCTGCCGGTGAGCGCAGACGACTCGGTGCGCCCCGGCCAGGCCTTCCTGCCGATGCACTGGGGCGATCGCTTCCTCAAGGGCCTGGGCTGCAATGTCCTGACCCTGCCGGCGTTCGACCCCCTGTCGAAACAACCCGAACTCAAGCACGCCGGGGTTCAGGTCGAGTCCGTCGAACTGCCCTGGCGCCTGTTCGCGCTGGTGGAAACCGATATCCAAGCGCGTTTCGAGGCCCTCCGTGCGCTGTGCGAAGTCTTCGACCACGCCAGCTTCAGTCTCGCCGGACGCGAGCGCCCCGCCCTGCTGGTCAGCGCCGCACACCATGAGGCACCTGGCGCAGACCTGCTGGAGCGGATAGATCGCCAACTCGAATTGCTCGACGGGCCGATCCTCGCCTACGACGACCCACGGCGGGCCATCGGCAAGCGCGTGCGCCTCGAAGACGGGCGCATCGTCGCCGTCCGGCTCGCCGGCGAAACCCTCGCCCGTGACTGGTTGAAAGAGCTCTGGCTTACCGGCCGGGCCGATAGCGAGCTACGCCGCTGGCTGCTCGCCCCACTCGGCGCGGCACCGGGACGACCCAGCCAGGGTGCGGGCGGCAAGACCCTGTGCAGTTGCCAGAACGTCAGCCAGCAAACGGTGCTCGGCGGCATCGCCCGCGGATTGGACCTGGACGGATTGAAGCGCGAGTTCGGCTGCGGCACCGGCTGCGGCTCCTGCGTACCGGAAATCAAGAGACTGCTGGCGGCCCCCCGGCCCATGGCAGCGAATGCCTGAGGAGAACGACGATGAGCGGTAAGGTCTGGCTGGTGGGTGCGGGTCCCGGCGATCCGGAACTGTTGACCCTGAAGGCAGTTCGCGCCCTGCAGGACGCGGATGTGGTGATGGTCGACGATCTGGTCAACCCGAGCATACTGGAGCACTGTCCGTCCGCCCGGCTGGTCCGGGTCGGCAAACGCGGCGGCTGCCGCTCCACACCGCAGGACTTCATCCAGCGCCTGATGCTGCGGCATGCCCGCCAGGGACGCAGCGTGGTGCGCCTGAAAGGCGGCGATCCATGCATCTTCGGCCGCGCCGGCGAAGAAGCCGAATGGCTGGCCCGGCACGGGATAGACAGCGAGATAGTGAACGGCATCACCGCCGGGCTGGCTGGCGCCACTGCCTGCGGCATACCGCTGACCTACCGCGGCATCAGCCGCGGCGTGACCCTGGTGACCGCGCATACCCAGGACGACAGCCCGCTCGCCTGGGAAGCCCTGGCACGCAGCGGTACCACGCTGGTGGTCTACATGGGCGTCGCCCGTCTCGCAGAGATCCAGGCCGGGCTGCTGGCTGGAGGTATGGCCGAGGATACGCCGCTGGCGATGATCGAGAACGCCACCCTGGGCAACCAGCGCGAATGCCGCAGCAACCTCGGCGAGCTACTGCGGGACGCCGGACGTTTCGCCTTGAAAAGCCCGGCGATCCTGGTGATCGGCGAAGTAACCCGCGACATCGTGTCGCAACCGATTTCCCTGAGCGCCTGACGAGCGGTCTTTTTCCAGGCAAAGAAAAACCCGGCCTGGGCCGGGTTTTTCCTTAGAGGCTCAGCCGATTACTTGGCTTCAGCTTCTACTTCGGCTTCAACGCGACGGTTGATAGCGCGGCCTTCAGCGGTGGCGTTGTCGGCAACCGGGCGGGACTCGCCGTAACCAACAGCGTTCACGCGACCACCTTCTACACCGTACTCGTTGACCAGTACGTCACGAACGGCGTTGGCACGACGCTCGGACAGCTTCTGGTTGTAAGCGTCGGTGCCGACGGAGTCGGTGTGACCTTCAACGGTGGTGGAAGTGGACGGGTACTGCTTCATGAAGTCAGCCAGGTTCTTGATGTCAGCGTAGCTGTTCTCTTTGACCTTGGACTTGTCGAAGTCGAACTTCACGTCCAGCTGTACGCGTACGACTTCGGCGACAGCCGGGCAGCCGTTGGCGTCAACGGTGACGTTGGCCGGGGTATCCGGGCACTTGTCGACGTTGTCGCAAACGCCGTCGTTGTCGGAGTCGGAGCAAACGTCGGCAACCGGTTCCGGAGCCGGAGCGGCTTTCGAACCACCGAAGTTGAAGCCGACGCCCAGGCCAGCCATCCACTCGCCCTGGTGACCGTTGTCACGCTTCTCCAGACCGTACTGGCCGTCGAGGCTGGCCTTGGCGAAGAAGTTCTCGGTGAAGTAGTACTTCAGACCAGCGCCGATGTTGGCCATGGTCATCTGCTGACGGCCTTGGCTGTCGCTGTTGATGTTGGTGATGTTCTGGTGAGCCAGACCAGCCGACACGTACGGACGCAGACCTACGCCCGGGGTACCGAAGTGGTAGATGGCGTCCAGAGAGGTCAGGTTGCCGTGGACCTTCTTGTTGCCGGTTTCGTAGGTGCCACGAACGTCATGGTACTCACCGTAGGACAGCGCCAGCTCGACGTCGTCGGTCAGGAAGTAACCGATCGAGCCGCCGTACAGGTCCGCGTTCTTCATGTTGCGAACGCTGTCGGTGAAGTAGCGCTTGCCGAAGGCTTCGATCTCTACCGAGTTCTGGCCCTGGGCAAAGGCGTTCATTGCCGAAGCGGCAACCAGCGAGCCGATGACAACGCCTAAGGTGTTCTTCAGTTTCATCCGTTAAATCCCCATCTTGATGGTCAGTTAGTTGTCCAACAATCAGCCGCACAACTTGGGTGGCAAGTTTATCAGAACTTCCCGCATAGAGAGACAATATTTACCCAACTATGTTTCGGTCGCATCTGAAAACTTTTCGCGCAGGCGGTCCAGTGCCCGCTTGTAGCGCATTTTCGTCGCACTCAGACCCATGTGCATGATATCCGCTATCTCCTGAAACTCCAGTTCCGCGACGAAGCGAAGAACCAGAATCTCCCGATCTATCGGATTGACATGGACGAGCCAACGATCCAATCCGCCCCGCTCCTCAACCTTCGGCGACTTCTCCTCGGAAGCCTCCTCCAGCGGGTCGAGGCTGAGCGCATCCATCAATCGGCGCTTGCGGCGCTCCTTGCGGTACTGCGTGATGCACTCGTTGTACGTGATGCTATATAGCCACGTTTTGAACTTCGACTTGCCCTCAAAGTTCTTCAACCCGTACAAAACTTTCAGCATCACCTCCTGGCACACGTCGTCCGCGTCGCGGTCGTTGCCCAGGTAGCGGGCACAGACGTTGAACAGCGTGCGCTGGTAACGCCGCATCAGTTCTTCATAGGCGCGCGTCACGTGGAACAGCTCCGAGTGCGCACGCTCGACCAGCTCTTCATCGGAAAGCTGGCGTGGGTCATACCGCTGTGACAGGGGGTGAGGCTTATTCAAGTGAGATCAGGCCAGTCATATCGTAAGCCGGGCCGCCCTGCAGAGCAGCCACGTCCATTATCTCTCCCGGATCAGCGGCTGGTAACTCGCTGATCGAGCAGTAGACGGTTGGCCAGCGACACAAGCTCTCCCTCTTCCGTCAGCAGGATGGTCTTGACCGTACCTATCTCTTCAATAGTGCCTTCAACGTCACCCACTTTCACCTGTTGTCCGACCTGATACAGCTCGCGGACGTAGATTCCTGCAATGATCTGCCCGGCGACCTCGCGGCTGCCCAGGCCCAGGGCCAGCGCAGCGGCCAGGCCGACGGTGATCAGGACGATGGCGATGATGTAGTTGAGCAGGTCGGTCTTGACCTCGAGCTGCCCCACCGCCACCGAGATGCTGATGATGATGACCAGCCACTGGGCGATCCGCCCCAGGCCGTTCGCGTATTCGAGGCCGACGCCGTCCGCTGCGCCGCGCACGACGCTGTTCACCAGTTGCGCCAGGAGCACGCCGACGATCAGCACCAGGGCCGCGCCGAACACCTTGGGCAGGTACAGGGCGAGGACGTCCAGCGTGGCGGATACCCGCTGCAGACCGAGCGACTCGGCGGCGGATACGAGGAAGACGAGCAGCACGAACCAGTAGACGATCTTGCCGACCAGCGTCGAGACCGGAACCTGGATACCGACCCGGGCCAGCAGCTTGGTCAGGCCGGTGCCACCCATCAGCCGGTCCAGGCCCAGCTTGGCCAGCAGCTTGGAAAGCAGCGCATCGAGCAGCTTGGCGATGACGAAGCCGAGCAGAACGACCACCAGGGCGCCGAGCAGGTTGGGAATGAAGCCTGCCAGCTTGCCCCACAGGGTGTTCATCGCGGTCAGCAAGCTCTGGGTCCAGATATCGAATTGCATGTTCACTCAGCCTTGTCAGCAGAAGATGCGTTTTTCGCGGAAATACGGGAAACCGGCGCCAGATGCGGCGAACCGTTGTTGATGCCGATCATCAGCGCCTGCAGCCAGTGCCCCATGAGGCTGAACAGGTCACCGGCGCCGACCTGGCGATTGGCGGTCTTCAGCACCCGTCCCAAACGCGCGTCGTCGTCCGGCTGGGGAGCCGAAGCCTTGAGCAGGTCCCGCAGGGACTCTTCGAACGGATCGTGCATGCGCACCTCATGTCTGTACGAGGGAGTGACGCACTCTCCTCACCCCAGGTCACGTCAGAGCCAGCGCAGCCGACGAAATACCCACCACTGGAAGGTGGCGACCCCGCCGATCAGCAGGCAGGCCAGCCAGAACCCATGCGGTGCATCCGCCCCCGGAATGCCGCCGACATTGATTCCCAGCAGGCCGGTGACGAAGCTCATCGGCAGGAAAAAGCCGGTGATTATACCAAGGAGATACATGGTGCGGTTCATCCGTTCGGTGATTCGCCGCGACTCGGCTTCCTGCAGGACGCTGATGCGCTCCCGTATCAACTCGAGCTCTTCGAGATTCCGCGTCAGCCGGTTGTTCAGCTCGTTCCAGTAATCGGCGTCGTCCTCGACGAACCAGGACAGCTTGTAGCGCGCCAGTTGCGAGTAGATGTCCCGCTGCGGCGCCAGGTAGCGCCGCAACCCCGCCGACCGGCGGCGCAGGGTACGCAACTGGTGCTGGTCGGGACTGGCGCGCTCGTCCGCCTCGACCAGTTCCTCGACAGCATCGAGCTGGTCGGCTATCCCGCTGATCAGCGTGTCGACGCGATCGGTCAGGTAGTGCGCGAGGTAGTACACGACCTCGGATGCCGTCTTCGGCCCTTTCCCCGCCTCCAGGTCCTCGAGCAGATCGGCCACCGCCTTCAGCGGCCGCAGGCGCAGCGAGATCACCCGGCGCGCGTCGGCGAATACCCGCAGCGAAACCATGTCTTCCGGCTCCGCGCCCGGATTCAGGTTCACTCCACGGAGGAACACCAGCAGGCTTTCGGCCCCGAGATCGAGCAAACGGGGGCGAGTCGCCTCCTCCAGCAGCAGATCGCAGGCGAACTCGCTGAGCCCCGCGGAATCCCGCAGCCAGGCCTGCGCTTCCGGTACGCCGCGGTCCCAGTGCAACCAAAGGCTCTCCTCCGGCAGCAGGTCGAGCACCGCTATCTGGTTGCGTCCGACACGGCGTCCGCCGCCGCGCCCGTTGAGGACGTAGCCATAGATCAAGCCGCGCTCGTCACCCGACTCGTACGCTTGCATTGCGCTTCCCTTGGTAAAACGACCATTTCGACAGTAAAAACACAAGTCCGGTACCAGTCAATTCATGGACTTGCGGCATAACCTTAAAGCCAGTCCTGAGACCCATATGCGCGCCTCGGGTTCATTCCAGCAAAAAGCCCCGGGACGCTGCCTGCGTCACCGGGGCCGGAACGGCTGTTAAAAAGCCCTATTCGGGCATCTTCAAGGCCTGCGGAGAAACGATGATGCCGTTGTTGTCGGCATACACGAACTCGCCGGGGCGGAAGGTGACGCCGCCGAAGGTCACGGCGACGTTCAGATCGCCGATGCCGCGCTTGTCGGTCTTCAGCGGATGACTGGCCAGGGCCTGGACGCCGAGGTCGGTCTGGGCGATCACGTCGACGTCACGGATGCAGCCATATACGACGATCCCTTCCCAGCCGTTCTTCGCCGCTTTCTCGGCCAGCATGTCGCCCAGCAGGGCGCGGCGCAGCGAACCACCGCCATCGACGACCAGGACCTTGCCCTTGCCGTCCTTGTCGACCTGCTCCTTGACCAGCGAATTGTCTTCGAAGCACTTGATGGTGACGATCTCGCCGCCGAAGGAGTCGCGGCCGCCGAAGTTGCTGAACATGGGTTCGACGACCTGGACCAGCTCAGGATAGGCATCGCACAGATCGGGAGTGACGTAATGCATGGGAAGCTCCTGTGGGTGAAGGGATCGGCTCGGGCAGCTCCGGAGGATCATCGGCCGCCCGCCCCGGCGGCGCCGGCGTGACCGGAGCCGCCATTTGCGTCACATGTTAGCCGCTGATTCCGGCTTCCGATACGTCTAGCGCCTCACTCCACGCGGATTCGTCGCCCGCCGGCGATCGCTGGCGCAGCCAGCGCTCCACCAAGGGCCAGACCTCTAGCTGGGCCGCCTTGCCGATCAGCATCTCGATATGCCCGTAGTCCTCGGCGTAGCCAGCCTCGCGTCCGAGCAACAGGTATTCGCGCTCGGACGAGGCGAACTGCTCGAACAACTTGCGACAGGCCCAGGACGGGTCCTGCCGGTCCCCAGCCCCGGCGACCGCCAATAGCGGTACGTCGACTGCGGCGAGCCCCTTCCACCAGTCGTTGCCCGGCTCGCCGAAGCGGCCGAACAGCCCATGCCAACGCAGGACCTCCAGCGCCAGGCCGACCGGCTCGTCTTCCGGCCCCTGCCGCCAACGGCTTCCGGACAGCGCATCGACGCGGCGCAGCAGCAGGCGCGCGAGGATGCCTGCCATGGGCAACCTCAACAGCCAGTGCGCGGTGCTGACCTGGCTACCGAACAACGCCACGGAAGCGATCCGCGCCTGGTCCAGGTAGCCCCCGCCCAGTCCCGCCGCCAGCACCACCCCACCGAGGGAGTGGCCAATCCAGTGCGCCGGCTGCCCGCACTGCTCGTGGATGAAGGAGGCCAGCGCCGGCAGGTCGTAGCGCGCGTAGTCGGCGACCCGGTTGTCCCGGTAACCATCGTTGCGAATCGACAGGCCATGGCCGCGCATTTCCGGCAGCCAGACATCGAACCCCGCCCGCGCCAGGTAAGGACCTAGTCCGAGCGCACGCGGCGAGTACCAGAAGCGGCGGTTGGAAAAACTCCCGTGCAGGAGGATCACAGGCGGTCCGCGCCGCTCGCCGGCGGCCTGCTGTCCAAGCCGGGTTACGACCAGCTCGACGCTGGCATCGGGGCTGTTGCCGGGCTTCAGGCGGTAGATGTCTTCGGTAAGGTCGGCGCGCAACTCGGCGCTGACCAGGGCGACAGGAAAGAGGCGACTACTGCTTTGCATGCTTGTCTTGTACAGGAGGCACGAAAAAGGGCGGTGTTACCCGCCCTTTCCGGATACAGCGAGGACCGATCAGGCCTGGTCTTGCCCCTCGGCAAGGAAGAACCAGGTATCCAGCACCGAGTCGGGGTTCAGCGAGACGCTCTCGATGCCCTGCTCCATCAGCCAGCGGGCCAGGTCCGGGTGGTCCGACGGACCCTGGCCGCAGATGCCGATGTACTTGCCGGCCTTGTTGCAGGCAGCGATGGCGTTGGCCAGCAGCTTCTTCACCGCCGGATTGCGCTCGTCGAACAGGTGGGCAACGATGCCGGAATCGCGATCCAGGCCCAGGGTCAGCTGGGTCAGGTCGTTGGAACCGATGGAGAAGCCATCGAAGAACTCGAGGAACTCGTCGGCCAGCAGGGCGTTCGACGGCAGTTCGCACATCATGATGACCTTCAGGCCGTTCTCGCCGCGCTTCAGGCCGTTCCCGGCCAGCAGCTCGACGACCTGGCTCGCCTCGCCCAGGGTGCGCACGAAGGGCACCATGATCTCGACGTTGGTCAGGCCCATTTCGTTGCGGACCTTCTTCAGCGCACGGCACTCCAGCTCGAAGCAGTCGCGGAACGACTCGCTGATGTAGCGCGAGGCGCCACGGAAGCCGAGCATCGGGTTCTCTTCTTCCGGCTCGTAGAGCTTGCCGCCGATCAGGTTGGCGTACTCATTGGACTTGAAGTCGGACAGGCGCACGATGACCTTCTTCGGCCAGAACGCCGCGGCCAGGGTGCTGATGCCCTCCACCAGTTTCTCGACGTAGAAGCCGACCGGATCGGGATAGCCGGCGATGCGCTTCTCCACGCTTTCCTTGATGTCCGCCGGCAGGCCGGCGAAGTTCAGCAACGCCTTGGGATGCACGCCGATCATGCGGTTGATGATGAATTCGAGGCGGGCCAGGCCCACGCCTTCGTTCGGCAACTGGGCGAAATCGAAAGCGCGATCGGGATTGCCGACGTTCATCATGATCTTGAACGGAAGGTCGGGCATGGCGTCGACCGAGTTCTTGCGCACATCGAAACCGAGTTCGCCTTCGAAGATGAAGCCGGTATCGCCTTCGGCACAGGAAACGGTCACCCCCTGGCCATCCTGCAGGATCTGGGTGGCGTTGCCGCAACCGACCACCGCCGGGATGCCCAGTTCGCGAGCGATGATCGCCGCGTGGCAGGTACGCCCGCCGCGGTTGGTGACGATGGCGCTGGCGCGCTTCATCACCGGCTCCCAGTCCGGGTCGGTCATGTCGGAGACCAGGACGTCACCCGGTTGGACCTTGTCCATTTCCGACACGTCGTTGATCACCTTGACCGGACCGGCACCGATGCGCTGGCCGATGGCACGCCCTTCCACCAGGACGGTCCCCTTCTCTTTCAGCAGGTAGCGCTCCATGACCGTGGCGCTGGCGCGGCTCTTCACGGTTTCCGGGCGTGCCTGGACGATGTACAGCTTGCCGTCGTCACCGTCCTTGGCCCATTCGATGTCCATCGGGCGGCCATAGTGCTTCTCGATGATCATGGCCTGCTTGGCCAGCTCGGTGACCTCGGCGTCGCTCAGGGCGAAGCGGGCGCGATCGGCGCGATCGACGTCCACTACCTTGACCGAGCGACCGGCCTTGGCTTCGTCGCCGTAGATCATCTTGATCGCCTTGCTACCCAGGTTGCGGCGCAGGATGGCCGGACGCCCGGCTTCCAGGGTCGGCTTGTGGACGTAGAACTCGTCGGGGTTCACCGCGCCCTGGACCACGGTCTCGCCCAGGCCGTAGGCACCGGTGATGAAGACCACGTCGCGGAAGCCGGATTCGGTGTCCAGGGTGAACATCACCCCGGCGGTGCCGGTTTCCGAGCGGACCATGCGCTGCACGCCGGCGGACAAGGCGACCAGCTTGTGATCGAAGCCCTGGTGCACGCGGTAGGCGATGGCGCGGTCGTTGAACAGGGAGGCGAAGACCTCTTTTGCTGCGCGGATCACATTGTCCACGCCGCGGATATTGAGGAAGGTTTCCTGCTGGCCGGCGAACGAGGCGTCCGGAAGGTCTTCGGCGGTAGCGGAGGAACGCACTGCCACGGCGAGGTTGTCGTTGCCGTTGGCCAGGGCGGCGAAGGCCTGGCGGATCTCGCTGTCGAGACGGGCCGGGAACTCGGCTTCCATCACCCACTGGCGGATCTGCGCGCCGGTCTTGGCCAGGGCGTTGACGTCGTCGACGTCCAGGGCGTCCAGGGCCGCGTGGATACGGTCGTTGAGGCCACTCTGCTCGAGGAAGTCACGGTAGGCCTGGGCGGTGGTGGCAAATCCGCCGGGTACGGAAACGCCGGCACCGGCCAGGTTGCTGATCATCTCGCCGAGGGATGCGTTCTTGCCCCCCACATGCTCTACATCATGGACGCCGAGCTTATCGAGGGAAACTACGTACTCTACCAAGGTGATCTCTCCACTATTGAATTGGAAAAGCTCAAGCGGGGCCAGGAGCAGCTCCGCTGGATTCTGGCCTGGCCCTTAGAAATAAGTGACAATGCTGCGACAGAAAGGCCTCTGACAACGCGCGGCCTATCATAGCCAAGAATCGTTCCTACCTTAAGGCTTTCGGTGCAAATGAAACGAACCGCATTCTTCATCTCGGACGGCACCGGTATCACCGCCGAAACCCTGGGCCAAAGCCTTCTGGCACAGTTCGAGAACATCAGCTTCGTCAAACTGACGAGACCGTACATCGATACCGAAGAAAAAGCGCGCGCCATGGTACAGCAAATCAATAATGCTGCCGAGTCGGACGGGGCCCGCCCGATCATCTTCGATACCATCGTGAACCGCGACATCCGGGCGGTCCTGGCGCAATCCAACGGTTTCATGATCGATATCTTCGCCACCTTTCTTTCGCCTCTGGAACAGGAGCTTTCGGCCGACTCGTCCTATTCGGTCGGCAAGTCCCACTCCATCGGCCACAACTCCAACTACATGGATCGCATCGAGGCGGTGAACTTCGCCCTCGACAACGACGACGGCGCCCGCACCCACTACTACGACAAGGCCGACCTGATCCTGGTCGGCGTCTCGCGCTGCGGCAAGACGCCCACCTGCCTGTACATGGCCCTGCAGTATGGCATCCGCGCCGCCAACTACCCGTTGACGGAAGAGGACATGGAGCGCCTGCAACTGCCGAACGCCCTCAAGCAGTACAAGCACAAGCTGTTCGGCCTGACCATCGACCCCGACCGCCTCACCGCGATCCGCAACGAACGCAAGCCCAACAGTCGCTACGCCAGCTTCGCCCAGTGCGAATTCGAGGTACGCGAGGTCGAAAGCCTGTTCCGCCGCGAAAACATCGCCTACATCAACTCCACGCATTTCTCGGTGGAGGAGATTTCCGCAAAGATCCTCGTCGAAAAAGGCGTGGAACGGCGCTTCAAATAACCGCTCCGGGGCCAGCGGCTCGGCACCGCCAAGGTCCCTTGCCCGCTTCCGGTAACGCTTCGAGCCCCTGGATGGAATTTCGTTTCATCCCAGGGGCAAAACCCCGACCAAGTGGTATAAGCGGCTGTCGCTGCCGAAAAACCGCGTGATAGAATGCGGCCCGCATGCGCCTGGCGGGGCGCCCGGCATGCCCGGCCTGCCGAGCGCAGGTCGATGACGCAGGGTTTTCCGTCACGGACTGGACAGCGATCGCAAGATCGACCCGCCGAACGCGACACCAACCAGGACTTATGAAACTCAAGCCCTTAGCTCCCCTGCTCTGCCTATTCATCGCCGTACCAGGCCTGAGCGTAGCCGCCGAAAAGACGGTCTACGGCCTGAACGAATACGCGCGCATCAACGACCCGGACATCCAGCTGGCCGCCAAGCTCGACACCGGCGCCAAGACCGCCTCCCTCAGCGCCCGCGACATCAAGCGTTTCAAGCGCGACGGCGAAACCTGGGTGCGCTTCTACCTGGCCACCGACAACGCCGACGACACCCCGATCGAGAAGCCCCTGGCGCGGATCAGCAAGATCAAGCGCCGCCACGGCGACTTCAACCCCGACGAGGGCAAGGCCTATACCGCCCGTCCGGTGATCGAGCTGCAGGTCTGCATGGGCAAGGCGATTCGCACCATCGAAGTGAACCTGACCGACCGAAGTGCATTCCAATACCCGCTTTTGATCGGCTCGGAGGCCTTGAAGAAATTCGACGCACTGGTCGATCCGAGTTTGAAATACTCGGCCGGGAAACCCGGCTGCAAACCTGATGCAAAACCTGCTGAGTAAACGACATGCGCTCTCTCAACCTGCATCTGAAAGTCCTGATCGCCATCCTGCTGACCCTGGGTGTGGCGATCACCGCCTATCAGATTTTCGTCCAGGGTATTCCCGTTACCGAAGCCGAAACCGATGACCTCTGGAACATCGATGCCAAGGTCGACTTCGTCGCCACGCCGAAAACCCCGGTCAAGGTGCAGATGTTCGTTCCGCCGTTGAGCCAGGACTACGTCAGCCTCAACGAAAGCTTCGTCTCCAACAATTACGGCGTCAGCATCAATCGCGCCGACGGCAATCGCAAGGTGACCTGGTCCGCCCGCCGCGCCAACGGCAAGCAGACCCTGTACTACCGCCTGGTGCTGACCAAGCGCTACACCGGCGAGAAGACCAAGGAGAAAGGCCCGATCTTCCGCGACAGCCTGCCCCTGGAAGGCCCGGAGAAGATCGCCGCAGAAGCCCTGCTGGCCCCCATTCGCCAGCACTCGGCCGACGTCGAGACCTTCGTCAGCGAAGCCATCAAGCGCGCCAACAACGGCAACGACGACAACGTCAAGCTGCTGATGGCCGGCGACACCAGCCTGGAAAAGAAAGCGCATATCGTCGAGACCCTGCTGTCCATCGCCCACGTGCCGATGGAGCGGGTCCACACCATCCGTCTGGTCGCCGACCTGCAACAGAGCCCGGAACTGTGGCTGCGCAGCTTCAACGGCGAGAACTGGCTGTATTTCAACGTGGTCACCGGCGAACAGGGCCTGCCCTCCGATCGCCTGATCTGGTGGCTTGGCGATGAGCCGCTGATGACCATCGACGGCGGCAAGAAGGCCCAGGTCAGCTTCAGCCTGAACAGCAGCGAGATGAACGCCATCCGCCTGGCCAAGCTGTCCGACGAGAACACCGAGGCGGCCTTCCTCGAGTACTCCCTGTACGGCCTGCCGCTGTCCACCCAGCAGACCTTCCAGATCATGATCATGATCCCGATCGGCGTGCTGGTGATCCTGATCCTGCGCAACCTGATCGGCCTGCAGACTCTCGGCACCTTCACCCCGGTGCTGATCGCCCTGGCCTTCCGCGAGACCGGCCTGCAATGGGGTATCGCCCTGTTCACCGTGATCACCGCCCTGGGCCTGTCGCTGCGCTCCTATCTCGAGCACCTGAAGCTGCAGATGCTGCCGCGCCTCTCGGTGGTGCTGACCTTCGTGGTGGTGATGATCGCGGTGATCAGCCTGTTCAGCCACAAGCTCGGCTTCGAGAGCGGCCTGTCGATCGCCCTGTTCCCGATGGTGATCCTGACCATGACCATCGAACGCCTGTCGATCACCTGGGAAGAGCGCGGCGGCGGCCATGCGATGAAGGTGGCCATCGGCACCCTGTTCGCGGCATCGCTGGCGCACATCCTCATGCGCATCCCGGAACTGGTGTACTTCATCTTCACCTTCCCGGCCGTGCTGCTGATCCTGGTCGCCTTCATGCTCGCCATGGGCCGCTACCGCGGCTACCGCCTGACCGAGCTGTTCCGCTTCAAGGCCCTGCTCAAGGACTGAACCATGTCGATCTGGAAGACCTGGAAAGACCTGACCGCGAAAGGCGTGATGGGCATCAACCGACGCAATGCCGATTACGTCCTGAAGTACAACAAGCGGCACCTGTATCCGGTGGTGGACGACAAGATCATCACCAAGGAACGCGCGCTCGAGGCCGGCATCCACGTGCCGGAGATGTACGGCATCATCGAGACCGAGAAAGGCATCGACAAGCTCAACGAGATCATCGGCGAGCACAACGATTTCGTCATCAAGCCGGCGCAGGGCGCCGGCGGCGACGGCATCATGGTGATCGCCGACCGCTTCGAGGGCCGCTACAAGACCGTATCGGGGAAGATCGTCAGCCACGAGGAGATCGAGCACCACATCTCGAGCATCCTCTCCGGCCTCTACTCCCTCGGCGGCCATCGCGACCGCGTACTGATCGAGTACCGGGTGACCCCCGACCAGATCTTCAAGAGCATCAGCTACGAAGGTGTGCCGGACATCCGCATCATCGTACTGATGGGCTACCCGGTGATGGCCATGCTGCGCCTGCCGACCCGGCAGTCGGGCGGCAAGGCCAACCTGCACCAGGGCGCCATCGGCGTGGGCGTCGACCTGGCCACCGGTGTCACCCTGCGCGGCACCTGGCTGAACAACAAGATCGCCAAGCACCCGGACACCACCAACGCGGTGGACGGCGTGCAACTGCCGAACTGGGACGGCTTCATGAAGCTGGCGGCCGGTTGCTACGAGTTGTCGGGCCTCGGCTACATCGGCGTGGACATGGTTCTCGACCAGGAGAAAGGCCCGCTGATCCTCGAACTCAACGCCCGCCCGGGCCTGAACATCCAGATCGCCAACGACAGCGGCCTGGTGCACCGCTGCCACGCCGTCGAGGCGCGACTGGAAGAACTCAAGGCGAAAGGCATCGAAGAGTCCGCGGAAGAGCGCGTACGCTTCTCCCAGCAGCTGTTCGGCCACGTCCAGCAGCACCAGGGCTGACGTGCTTCCGGTATGAAGAAGCCCGGCTCCGGCCGGGCTTTTTCATGTCTCGGATTTCAACGCACCACGGCCAGCTCGAAGCCGCCCTGCCGGGCGTGCTCATGCACCTGCATACCCGCCTCGTTCACCGCCAGGTCCTGCAGCGGACGCTTGAACGGCTTGTTGTCGAGGGTTTGCAGCGAGCGGTCCTCGTCGGTGGTCAGCAGCAGCACGTAGCGCTCGCCGCGATTGGCTCGCACCGGCACCGTACCCTCGATGAAAGCGTAGCGATACCAGGTTTCCGGGTTCAGCTTGTACACCGCGTCGCTGACCAGCCGGGTCGGCCGCTTGTGCTCGTCGAGGAACAGCAGCGACGGGTAGACCACCTGGCGGTTGGCGAAACTGCGGATGCGCAGGCCGTAGACACCCTGGGAGCGCGGCAGCCGGATCGCCGCGTAGAAGCTCCTGCCCATGGGAAAGTCGAAGCTCGGCGAGAAGCGGTTCAACTCCTCGTAGCGCGGTTCGTCGGCATCCAGTTCGGTGAAGTCGCTCTCGGCGATCTGCTCGCAGCAGCGCCGTTGCAGGTCCTGGTAGAGATCGTCGATGGTCATCTCGGTGCCCTTGAGCAAAGCCTTCAGCGCATCGCTCTGCTGGCCGGCGCCATCCAGCCCGGGCAACGCCGTCGGACGTTGCTTGAACTCGATCTGCCGGCCCTCGGTGAAGGCGATCTGCGACGAAGGCGCGGCCTCCCGCTTGAAGCGCGCCGCGCGCTCCTCGGGCGGGATCTGCGAGTTGTGCATGCGGCCCTTCTCGTCCACCCAGGTGTAGTAGGGACTGCCGTTCTCGCTGCGAACGAAACCCTTGCCCTCGAAGGCCTCGGCATCGATGTATTCGGCGGAGTGCTCGCCGTTGGGCAGGACGTAGTCGGCGCGCTGGCCGGCGACCTGGGCGCCGGCATAGAAGCTGTTCTGCACGTTGCCGTTGGCATCGATCCAGGTGTAGTAGCGACGCTTGCTCTCCCCTCCGCTGCTGTTCCCCGGCCACTGCGTGGCGTTGTCCGCCTTGTTCAGCACCCGCGCCTGGTCGCTCTGGCCGATGCGCTGCCGCGCCTGGCGCTGCTGGCGGTCGAACTGGCCGTCGACGAAGGTGTTGTGCACCCCGCCATTGTCGTCCACCCAGGTCAGGTAGCGCCCGCCGGAGGCCCAGCCCGGCGAAGATGCCGGCAGCGCCAGGGAGAAGACGCAAAGTACGATGGATGCGCGCATCATGCTCCAGCCCTCAGAAGGTCGTACGGTAGGTCATGGCGAAAATATAGGCCTTCACCGTGGTGTCCACGTCCAGTCCCGCGTAGGGGTTGTACACCAGGTTGTCGAGCCCGGTGCAGTTCAGGTTGCAGCTGGTATCGGCCTTGACGCTCTGCTTGGTGACGAAGTAGTTGAAACCGACATCGATCACCGTGTCCTTGTCCCACTGGTAGCCCAGCCCCAGGCCGTAGAGATTGGCATCGCCGATCGGCACCAGGATGTCCGCCTGGCCCTTGGGGATCGCCGAAGGCCGGTATTCGTAGCCGGCGCGTAGCTGCAAACGGTCGTTGACGTCGTACTGCACGCCCATGGCCCAGCTCCAGGTATCGCGGTAGCCGCGGTCGAGGGTGATGCTGTGGCTGGTGGCGTCCTTCGAGTCGAGGTACTTGGCGATGCGCAGCAGGTCAAGCTCGCGGTCGAACTCGATCTTGAACTCGTTCCAGTCGCTGTAGCCGTTCCATTTCAGGTCGAAGTTGAATTGCCACTTCTTGAACGGGCGCAGCTTCACGCCGGTGGAGAAGGCATCCGGGTAGACCATGTTCATCGTGGCGTTGCCATGCTCTTCATCGACGTTCCCGTAGGGGAACATCTGGCCGAGGATCGCACCACCGAGCGACTTGTGCACCCCGGTCCAGAAACCCTGCCAGCCTTGGCCGTAGTCGACCCGGTACTTGCCCTTGAGCCTCATCCGCGACTCGCTCTGGTAGGTCGCGCCCCAGGCGAACCAGTCGGTGGGCTCCCAGAGCACGCCGAGGTTGAAGCTGGGCGACAGCGACTGCTGCATGTCCAGGTCGATATTGGCCAGGTTCTGGAACGGACCGATGTTGCCGCCGCAGACGTTGAAGAACACCTCGAGGATCTCCTGCATTCCCGGCAGGCAACCGATCTCCTTGGTCTGCTGCAACAGCCCGAGCAACTGGTTCGGCGCCCGGAAATCCTCGTTCAACGCTACTGCCTGGTGGGAAAAACCCACCGACAGGCCGACCGACAGCTCGTCGTTGACCTGGTAGGCCAGGGTCGGCGAGAAGTAGGTGAGCCGCTGCAACGACACCTCGCGTCCCTGGTAGCGCGCCGGATCGCTATCGGAATCGCGGCTGTAGCCCAGCGCTTGCGGGGTGTAGACGTTGGTGGCGAAGGTGAACTTGGAGCCCGGCGGGTTGATCGAGATCCCGGCCAGCGGCGCCACCAGCAACGGCACGTCGGTCATGCCGCCGAGGCCGGGCAGGTACATGGTCGGGGTCAGGGTCCGGCTGTGGCTGTTGGCGACCGGGTCGTCGCGCAGGCCGAAGGTGCCTTCGCCGTAGTTCGGCGGCGCCTTGAAGCCGGCGCGGATGTCCATTACCCCGGTGAGCAGCTTCACGGTCGCCTGGCGGCCCTTCATCTTGGTCAGCGCCGCCGGGTTGTAGTGCACCGAATCGATGCCGGTCTCGTCGGCGGTCACGGCGTTGCCGAGGGCCATGGCTTTCGGGTTGCCGATGGTCAGGTCGTTGGCCATCTGCGCGCCGGCCGGCGGAATCCAGGCCAGGCACACCCCTGCCAGCGCCAGCCAGAGCGGCGCAATGCGCATCTTCATAACAGGCCTCGCTCGCGGGTTACTGGGCCTTCAGCCCTTTGATATCGAGGGGTACGGATAACCCCAGCAGTACATCCGGCGAGTCTTCCGTGAGGCCGAAACCGGCGTTGACGTTGACGATGTAGTCCGGTGACGTCCGCAAGCCGAGCGAGAAGTTCATGATGCTACTGGTCTGTTCGGACGACTCGAACGTACCGGCAGTGGTGTGGTAGCGGTTCTTCAGCGTGTAGGCCATCTGGTACGAAGTCGCCAGCGAGACGTCGTAGGACAGCGCGTAGGCCATGCCCATGTTGAAGTTGATCGTGTTGCCGGGCGAGACCTTCTCCAGCTGGGAGTTGTCGGCCAGGGTCTGGTGCACGTCGTCCACCGGCAGGTTCCAGGTGTAGCCGAGCGAGCCGTAGAGGACCACCGGGTCGATCACATAGGACATGTTCGCGCCGAAGCCCAGGCTGTAGTAGCCGTTGCCGGTGGAGATGTCCTTGTCCAGGTTGGTCTTGTAGGGACTGTCGCCGGTCGGCAGGCCGATGGTGGTATACAGCGTGGTGACCGGCCGCCCGCGCACCGCCGCCCAGGGCTGCCAGCGCAAGGTCGCGGAAACGTCGCCGAGGCTGTAGGCGTGGGTATCCATCTCGGTGTCGTACTTGGCTACCAGCGGCAGGCGGAAACTGAAGGTGAGGTTGTCCCAGATCCCGTAGTCGAAGGTGAAGGAGTTGGTGAAGGTGTGCTGGGACTGGCTCTGCCGGCCGGCGAGGCCGTAGATCTGCGTGCCGCCGCTGGTCTTGGTCAGCGGCACCAGGGTCAGCCGCTGGTCGCGCACCAGCGCGTAGTCGAAACCGTAGGTCAGGGTCCGCTCGCCCTTCTTCAGCAAGGTGTAGCTCTTCTCGGCGGCCTGGAAGACTTCCTCCAGCGCCTTGGCGCTGTCGGCATCGTCATTCTTCTTGGCCAGCGCGTCACGGGCCTGGTCGACCGAGGCTTCCTCGGCAACGGACAAACCGCTGATAGACAGCATCAGCGCCGCCGCGCATGTGTACCCCCTGATTCTCATGGCGCTATCCCCAGAGATTGTTCTTGTTTTTGGGTATCTGCTACTTGGTGCGCAGGTGTATGACGTCGCCACCAGTGCCCAGCTCACGGACCTGGTTTTCAGTGATCTTGTTGATCTGCGGAAACTCGCGGAACGCCAGCAGGCTGACGGTGCGGTCGTCCACCAGGCGCATGTCGCGATCGTTCAGCGCCAGCGCGTTGCGGGGCTCCTGCCCACTCGGGAAGATCACGAACAGGACGTTCTGGTCCCAGATTTCCTCGAAGCGCGTCCGGGTGAAGCTGATGTTGCCCAAGGCCGGATCGGCGACGAAGACGTGATCGTTGTAGACATCGCGCACCACCACGAAATGCTTGAAGCCGGCATAGTGGATGGGGACCAGCGCCGGATGCTCGAGAGCGTCCAGGTCGCTGAACTCGGCGCGAAAACCACCGCTCTTGTAGCCCAGCGCAGCGGCGTAGCGCTTCATGTCGAGCAGCGAGAAACCGCGGCGCTGCACGATCTTATCGGCCTCGCCATAGCGCAGCAGCCCTTCCATGACCTGGCGTTCCTCGAGGTTGCGCCCGAGGTAGTAGTCCAGCAGCGTGGTAAGCGCCGCCGAGCCGCAGCTGTAGTCATAGGCCTGGCGGATGACGTTGCGGAACTGCAACTGGCTCATCGGCTCCAGTTGCACCGATTCGCGGTAGGGTCCATTGGGGGTCAGAGGCTGGCTGAGGTTGACCGTGCCCTGCGGTTGCGGCTTGGTATCGACCGTCTGGGTGAACCCGAACAGTCCGATCAGACTTCCCAGCAAAATCTCGAACATCGCCCCGTCGTACCTCTTTCGGAGAAAGACCCCGCCGATGCCTCGGCGAGGTCTTCGCGTCTCGACTCGGTTCCTGGATCAGTGACCCCAGACCTTGATGGTGGAACCGGCCATGTTCAGCCCGGAGACGGTCAGCGAGCCGATGCTGGCGGCGCTGGTGTCGCCCACCTTGATGGCGCCAACGGTCACGTCGCCGGTGATGGCCGGCAGGCCGATGGCCAGTTGCTGGGTCGACTTGCCGCCGATATCGGTGGTGACGACGTCGATGGTCAGCGGCTTGGTATCGTCGATGGTCAGCGCCGGCAGGCTGATGTTCTCCAGCCGCAGGGAGCCGCCGTTGGTGTCGGTATCGGTGTAGGTCACGGCCCCGACGGAGCCCTGGAAAGTACCGGAAATGCTGATGCCTGCCTGGCCGGTCACGTCGGACAGCGCGCCATCGTCCATGGCTTTCAGGTCGGCATGCGCCAGCAAGGGAGCAGCCAGAACAGCAGTTGCAAGGAACAGGTGCTTTTTCATTGTTATTTCTCCAGTGTTCAGGTGTGGTTTGCCCCAGGGCACTGCCGTTTGCATCCTGTCCCCGGCAGATCGACCGGCATCTCGCCGGTCTCCAGGTCCGGTACTGCTTCCCTAGGTGTCCCGGACATGGATTCGGTAGAGCCTCATGCTCTCTCGTCCTGGATTCCAAGCTACTGGGCCACCCCTTCCGCCGCCAGCCCATCCAAGGGATGGAGCGATGGCGGCTGCCGCTCACGCCTCGCTCAGCAGTCCCAGGCTTTTACCCTTTAGTACGGCTTGCGTTCTGCTCTTCACACCCAGCTTGGCGAACAGGTTGTGCAGGTGCCACTTGATGGTGGCTTCCGACAGGTGCACCGCCTGCGCGATATCGCGGTTCGACAAGCCCGCCGCCACCAGCCGCAGGATTTCCCGTTCGCGATGGCTAACATCCTGATTTTCATCGAAACTTTCCGGGTCCACGGAGAGCTTCCGGCACTGCTCGCGGAGCAGGTCGGCCAGCCCCTGCCAGGCCGCGGCACGCTTGGGTTCCGCTTCCCTCCAGCTTTCCCACATCGGCAACAGCCACAACGCGTCGTCCTGGAACAGCCGGCGGTAGCCGAGATTCCAGGCTTCCTCGAGCGTGGCGAGGAACAGGCCGATGGCTTTTTCGCTGTTACCTTTCTGCCAATACGCCACAGAAAGTAACAAGGACAAACGCAGCCGCCGATCCCTCTGGTAAGCGGAAGAGTAGCCGGCCAGACAGCTTTCCAGCTTGCTCTGCGCGCGTTCCGCGTGACGCTCGGACAATGCCAGCCGAGCCTCCGCCAGGACCAGGGCGGTCTGTGCGTCGGCATGCCGCTCGCCGGAGAGCCCGGCAAGATGCCGCTCCAGTTGCAGGCAGACCCGTTCGGCTTCGTTCGGACGGCGCAGCCACAGCAGGAACTGCACCTTGCAGCTCATGGCGTGAGCATAGACACGCTCGTAGCCGGGCGAGAGCAGACCGCTCAGCCATTCGTCGAGTTGCGCCAGCCCCTGCTCGGCGGCGCCGGAGAAGAAGCGCGCCTTGGCCATGACCAACTGGCCGCGACTGAGCAGTTCCACCGGCGTCGCGACATCCCGCCAGACCGTCGCCAGCGGTAGTTCGGCGAGCACGCCGGCATGCCGGTCCTGCTCGTAGAGCAGGTCGGCATAGGCCAGCGACAAGGGTCCGCCGACCCGGCTGCGCCGGCCGAATACCTGCTCGACCCGGTTGCGCGCCGACTCGGCGATCGCCCTGCCCCGCTCCAGGTCGCCACTCTCCTTGCAGATCAGGGATTCGATCAGGCTGGTCACCACCTGCAGGTACTCGCTGTCGGCGACTTTCAGGTCCTCCCGCGCGGAACCGATGGCGCCGGCGGCCTCGGCGTAGTCGCCGAGCAGCGCATGCGCCGAAGCCTGCACGCAGAGCAGGCTGGCGCGGAACACCGGCTGGTTGCTCGGGACCATGGACAGCCAGTGACGGGCGACCTTCAGGCAGGCTTCGAGCTTGTCCTGGTAGAGCAACACCAGGGCCTTGAGCACCTGGGCGGCGGCGAGCAACTCGCCGAGCCCGAAGTGCATGACCTTGCCGCGCCCCTGCAAGAGGCGGTGGCTGACCTCCTCGATCAACGCCTCGGCCTCGGCGAAGCGTTGCTCGAACGCCAGTTGCCAGGCGTAGAAGATCTGGAACACCGGATGCTCGCGGATCACCTCGGCGGGAATGCCGTTGAGCATGCCGAGGATGCCGTACACCCGGTTACCGGCGATCAGGCGCGCGCCCTGGCGCTCCAGCAACTCGGCGGCGAACAGGTAGTCGCGGGCGCGAAGGGCGTACTTGATCGCCCGGTCGGCCAGGTCGCGCCCCTCGCACCAGCGCGCCGCCGCATGCAACAACGGGGTCGGATCGGCATGCCGGGACAGCCGCCCCTGGAGGAACTCGGCGAACAGATGGTGGTAGCGGAACCATTCGCGCTGGTCGTCCAGGGCGATGACGAACAACTGCTCGTTCTGCAGGCGCATGAGCATGTCCAGGCCGTCGCGACGCCCGGTCAGCGCATTGCACAGTTCCGCATTGAACTCATCGAGCACCGAGGTCTGGTCGAGGAACAGCTGCAGGTCGGCGGGCAGGCTGGCCAGCACGTCTTCCGCCAGGTAGTCGGCGATGTTCCGTTCGGTCCCGGAGAGCCCGCGGAGGAAACCTTCCCGGTCGGTATTGCGACTGAGGGCCAGGGCCGCCAGGTGCAACGCCGTGATCCAGCCTTCGGTGCGCTTGAACAGCAGCTTCAGCTCGCGCTCGCCCAGCTCCAGCCCCTTGAGGTCGAGGAGAAACGCATCGCTCTCCTCGCGCGAAAGTCGTAGGTCTTCCGCGCTCAGGCAGAAGGTCCAGGGCTTGAGGGTCGGCTCGTCGACCAGGAAGCGCGGGCGGAAGCGGGTCGAGGCCACCACCCGCACGTGATCGGGCAGGTTCTCGATCAGGTAGCGAACCCCATGCGGCAAGGCGGCGTGGCGGATGCGGTGGAAATCGTCGAGGAACAGGTACAAGGGGCCTTCCAGGCGACGCAAGTCGGCGAGGAAGGCATCCAGGATACCCTCCAGCGGCACCGCGACGTCGGTGCCGAGCAGATTGGCGGTATTGCCGCCGAATGCCGGGACCACTCGCTGGATGCTCGCCAGCAGGTACTGGATCAGACGCTGCGGTTCGCTGTCGGTCTCGTCGCAGGACAACCATGCCACCGCCGCGCCCTGCTCCAGCAGGCGCAGGCGCAACTGGCAGAGGATGGTGCTCTTGCCGAAGCCGGCCGGCGCGCTGAGCACCATCGCGCGTCGCCCGCGGGCCTCGTACAGGCGGTCGATCAGCGCCTGGCGGGGCAGCAGCGGCAGCCCTCCGGCGCCTGGCGGGAACAGCTTGGTCTGCAACAGCGGAATGGTGCTGGCGGGAACACCGTCGCGATGGCCCATGGTCAGAGCAGGCTCAGCTCGCGGGCTCGCCGGATCGCCTGGGTGCGATTGCGCACCTTGAGCTTTTCGTAGATGTTGTGCAGATGCCATTTGACGGTCCCCAGGGCCAGCGACAGGCGCTGGCCGATTTCTTCGTTGGATAGGCCCTGTGCGGCCAGGCAGACCACTTCGCGCTCGCGCTCCGTCAGGCCTTCCTCGAGCGCATCCTGGGGCTTGCGCACGCCCTGCCCGGGCCAGATGCCGAGCAGGCCGCGAATGAAGGTCTGTAGCGCCGGCTGGCGCTCGGTGGATTCGAGTTGCTGGAGCAACTGGCGAATGCCGTCGCCTTCCTCGATGAAGAGGCTGCGCACCCCTTCCCGTTCGGCATTGATCAGGCATTCGCCGAGCAGGCTGTTGGCCCGTTCCTGGTAGCCCAGGCGCTGATAGCTGAGCGCCGCCAGGATATCCAGGCGCAGGCGCTGCAGGCCGTGCCAGCCGGGCTGCAAGGTGCCGCGCAACTGAGTGATCTCGTGCAGCGCCTCGCTGAAATGTCCTCGCCCCTGCAACAGGCGCACGCGGCTCACACCCAGCGACCAGTTGACCGGGTTGAAGGCCATGTTGCGGTAGTGTGCCGCCATCTTGTTCCAGTCCACGCTCTTCAACCGCTGCTCGGCGCGCTTCAGGCGGTCGGGGCCGCTGTCCTGGAGGATCAGGTTGATCTCTTCGGCCATGGCCTGGGCGAAGAAGCGCCACGACTGATTGCGCGAGGCCAGGGCCTGCATCGCCGCCAGGCTGGCCAGCGCCTCCTTCGGCCGTCCCAGCAGGCGCTGGGTGCGCGCCAGGCAGATCTGTCCCTGGGCATAGAAATCGATCGGATTGATCACATCCACATGCCCGAGCGCCCAGCCCAGGCGCTCTTCCAGCCCGTCCAGCTCGATCCTGTAGTAGGCGGTCAGGGCCTCGGTGATGGTCGGCAGCGCCAGCGCGCTCCTGGACTTCTCGAACAGCGGCCGGGCGCGCTGGCGGAGCCGCTCGATGAGCAGTTGCGCCTGTTTCACCTGGCCCTGCTCGAGTGCGAGGATCACCTCGACGTTGGCCAGTTGCATGTCCAGGTAGCGCCCTTCGAGGAAATGATTGCGCTGCTGCGCCAGCCCCAGCAGGCGCCGCGCCTGGTCGCCCTGGCCACGGACCACCTGGGCCAGCGCGGCGGTGATCAACACCGCCACTTCGAGGAAGGCAGCGTTCTGCCCGAGCTGGACCTCAACCCGGCGAGCCAGGGCGATGCACAGTTCCAGATCGTCCTTCTGCAACGCCACCACCGCCTTCACCGCCAGCGCGGAGAGGTACTGGTCGCCCATCGGCCCGTCGCCGCGGCTCTCCCCCCAGCGCGCCAGCAGTTCGTCGATGATCCGATTGGCCTCGCCCAGGCTGAGGTCGCTGGCCCGCGACCAGACATCGGTAAGGACCAGGATCGGATAGCGCTCGGCGATTTCGTCCGGCACATGCTTGCGCCAACGGTAGATCAGGCTGAGCTGGCCGCGGTTGATCAATTCCAGTCCGCATCCGTCGACCAGCGCGGCGATCATCTCCGGGTCTTCCGCCGCACAGGCATGCTCGATGGCGAACGTCGGCATGTGGTGGTTGGTGAACCACAGGCTGGCGTTGAAATGCAGTTGCTTGAAACGGTCCGGATCGGAGTCGCGCAGGCGGTTGCGGAGGAAATCGGCGAACAGCAGGTGGAAGCGATACCACTGGCGTTCGCGATCCAGCGGCAGGAGGAACAATTGCATGGACTCCAGGCGCTCCAGCAGCGCCTGGCCGTCCTGGCGCCCGGTCAGGGCGTTGGCCAGGTCGCCGCTCAATTGGCTGGCAACGCCAAGGGCCAGCAGCGCTTCCTGCAGGTCGCCAGGCAAGCGTTCGAAGACCGCCGCCAGCAGATAGGCGCTGACCGCCTGCTTGTCGCCGTCGAGCAGGGCCATTTCCTGCGCCTGCGGTTGCTGGCGCAGCCACAGGCTGACGAGATGCACGCCCACCACCCAGCCTTCGGTCTGGCCATAGAGCGCCTTCAGGCAGGGCTCGTCCAGATAGAGACCGCTGCGCTCGAGGTATTCGCGGGTTTCCTCGAAGCCGAGGCGCAGCTCCTCGAGGCCGATTTCCAGCAACAGCCCCTTGGCCCGCCAGGTAGCCAGGCTCAGCGCCGGCTGCGAACGCGTGCCCAGGGCCAGGACCAGCCCGGGCGGCGCGTACTGCACCAGGCGGTTGAGGCCGGTGAAGATGTCCGGGTTGCTAACCAGGTGCAGGTCGTCGAGCACCAGCAGCAACGGCCGCGCATAGCGATCGAGATCGCCGAGCAGGCTTTCGATCACCGCCACCACCGGGACCCGCATGGTGTTCTGCAGGTAGGTCTGGGCGTCGTCGCCAAGCTGCGGCACGGCTTCGCCCAGCGCCTCGATCAGCTGCCGGCAGAAACGGGCGGGGTCGTCGTCTTCTTCGGCAAGCGAGAGCCAGGCCACCGCCTGGTCTGCTACAGTGCGCTCCCTGGCCAGGGCGGCGAGCGCGCAGGTCTTGCCGAAGCCGGCAGGTGCGGAAAACATCAGAACGCGTGAATGGGGATTGCGATCCAGCAGGTTGCGGATCGCGGGGCGAAGAGAATATTCGGCTGGCACCTGAGGCGGCACTATTCTGGAGCGCGAAAGGCTGCCGGCTGCTGGATTCTGTACTGCATCCACGGCCTGTATCCCTGTGTCATTATCATTGTGGTACGGAGCCAAATCTCCGTGGGATATTTCCATAATTAGCAGATCACCCTTCTTACGTAAACTGAAGAAATGGCTCTAGGATCGACGATTCCGGCGAACTAGAATTCCTGACTGTCCCACTACCCCCACTTTCCATGCCCAGTTGTCATGTTCACCCCCTGCCCTACCATAGCGACCCAAGCTGTCTCTTTGCCATCATCCATGAGGCGCCCGGTGCGGTGATGCTCGATTCGGGTCGCCCCATCGCTACCCGTGGACGCTATGACCTTATGAGCGCCTGGCCATTGGCAGAACTGGCGCCGCTGCCCGACGAATCGGCCAACCGCTTCTTCGCCCGCCTACGCGAAGCGGCCGGAAGCCTGGGCCCCGCGCAGCTGCCAGCGCCGTACGAACTGCCCTTCGCCGGCGGTCTGCTGGGCTATTTATCCTACGACCTGGGTCGGCGCATCGAGCGCATCGGCGAACACGCCCGCGATGACCTGGGCCTGCCGCTGGCCTCCGTCGGCCTGTATGCCTGGGCGCTGATCAGCGACCACCAGGCCGGCACCAGCCAACTGGTATTCCACCCGCGATTGGACGAGCGCGAACGCCAGCGCCTGATCGCCCTGTTCAGCGAGGAAACGCAAGGCGCGGCCGGCAACTTCAAGCTTCTGGGAAAATTCCGACGGAGCATCAGCGCATCCGACTATCGGCAGGCGATCCGCCGCATCCAGGACTACATCCAGGCAGGCGACTGCTACCAGGTGAACTATAGCCAGCGCTTCCAGGCCGCTTGCAGCGGCTCGCCGTGGCCGGCCTATCGCGCCCTGCGCGAGGCCTGCCCGACGCCGTTCTCCGGCTACCTGCGACTGGCCGACGGCGCGATCCTCAGCCTGTCGCCGGAGCGCTTCCTCAAGCTCGGCAAGGGCAAGGTGGAAACCCGGCCGATCAAGGGCACCCGCCCGCGCGGCAAGACGCCCGTGGAGGACATGGCGCTGGCGGCGTCGCTGCTGGCCAGCCCCAAGGACCGCGCGGAAAACCTGATGATCGTCGACCTGCTGCGCAACGACATCGGACGCAGTTGCCAACCTGGCAGCGTACGGGTACCGGAGCTGTTCGCCCTGGAAAGCTATCCCAACGTGCATCACCTGGTGAGCAGCGTCACCGGCGAACTGGCGCCGGGCAAGGACGCCCTCGACCTGCTGGAAGGCAGCTTCCCCGGCGGCTCGATCACCGGCGCGCCGAAGATTCGCGCCATGCAGATCATCGACGAGCTGGAACCGAGCCGACGCGGCATCTACTGCGGCAGCCTGTTCTACCTCGACGTGCGCGGCGAGATGGACAGCTCGATCGCCATCCGCACCCTGCTGGTCAGGAACGGCCAGGTCAGTTGCTGGGGCGGCGGCGGCATCGTCGCCGACTCGCACTGGGAGGACGAGTACCAGGAAACCCTGGACAAGGTCCGGGTGCTGCTGGAAACCCTGGAAGGGATGGCCGGGACAGCGTCCCCGGAATAGAAAAGAGCCCGCGTTCCGCGGGCTCTTTCATCGGCGGCGCGGCTACAGACTCAGCGAACGGCTGGAAGCCTTGAGGAACTCGCGCTTGAGGTCTTCGTAGGTATGCACCGCGGGGAACTGGGGAAACTCGCGGATCACGTTTTCCGGGGCATGGAACAGGATGCCGGCGTGGGCCTCGGAAAGCATGGTGGTGTCGTTGTAGGAGTCGCCTGCGGCGATCACCCGGTAGTAGAGGCTCTTGAAGGCGATCACCGACTGCCGCTTGGGATCCTTCTGGCGCAATTGATAGCCGACCACCCGGTCGCTGCCGTCGATCTCCAGCTTGTGGCACAACAGGGTCGGGAAGCCCAGCTGGCGCATCAGCGGCTGGGAGAACTCGTAGAAGGTGTCGGAGAGGATCACCACCTGGAAGCGCTCGCGCAGCCAGTCGACGAATTCCACCGCCCCCTCCAGCGGCTTCAGGGTGGCGATCACCTCCTGGATGTCGCCCAGCTTCAGGCCATGTTCGTCGAGGATGCGCAGGCGCTGCTTCATCAGCACGTCGTAGTCCGGAATGTCCCGGGTGGTCGCCTTCAAGGCGTCGATACCGGTTTTTTCCGCGAACGCGATCCAGATTTCCGGAACCAGCACGCCTTCCAGGTCAAGACAGGCAATTTCCACAGGACTCTCCTCGAAATTCTCTGAACGATGGGGTGACAACGGACGCGGCACTCTAGCCCCTCGCCGAGGGCAAGGCAACGCCGGCTTATTCCTGGAATCAAGGTCGACAGGGGTAAATGGTTATTTAGGGCCATATGCCGCCCTTTGCTACCATTCCCGCCACAGAGCGCAACAGCGCCGCCCAGCACCAGGACCCCAGCCCGATGAGCCAGCCTTTCGACCTTCCCGCCCTCGCTTCCAGCCTTGCCGACAAATCCCCCCAGGACATCCTGAAAGCCGCCTTCGAGCACTTCGGCGACGAGCTGTGGATCTCCTTCAGCGGCGCCGAGGACGTCGTCCTGGTAGACATGGCCTGGAAGCTCAACCGCAACGTGAAGGTGTTCAGCCTCGACACCGGTCGCCTGCACCCGGAAACCTATCGTTTCATCGACCAGGTCCGCGAACACTACGGCATCGCCATCGACGTGCTTTCCCCCGACCCGCGCCTGCTCGAACCCCTGGTGAAGGAAAAGGGCCTGTTCAGCTTCTACCGGGACGGCCACGGTGAGTGCTGCGGCATCCGCAAGATCGAACCGCTCAAGCGCAAGCTCGCCGGCGTGCGCGCCTGGGCCACCGGCCAACGCCGCGACCAGAGCCCCGGCACGCGCAGCCAGGTGGCGGTGCTGGAAATCGACGGTGCCTTTTCCACGCCGGAAAAGCCGCTGTACAAATTCAACCCGCTGTCGTCCATGACCAGCGAGGAGGTCTGGGGCTATATCCGCATGCTCGAACTGCCCTACAACAGCCTGCACGAACGCGGCTATATCAGCATCGGCTGCGAACCCTGTACCCGTCCGGTGCTGCCCAACCAGCACGAGCGCGAGGGCCGCTGGTGGTGGGAGGAAGCCACCCACAAGGAGTGCGGGCTGCACGCCGGCAACCTGATCAGCAAGGCCTGAAACCGTCGATAGAGCGTATGCAATCGGGGTAAAGTGCAGGTCGAACCCCGAGCGGAGACCCAGCATGCGCATCACCATGGTCAAGAAAGTCCTCGCCAACGGCGAGGACTGCCGCAAGTGCAAGGAAGTCCGGCAACGCCTGGAACAAGGCGGCTACCTGCCGCGCATCCATCGCACCCTGGTGGCCGACGAACGCGACCCGAACAGCGCAGGCTGGATGGTCGCCGCCCAATATGGCGTAGAGACCGCGCCGTTCTTCGTGGTTCGCCACGACGACGGGCGCGAACAGGTCTACACCGTGTTCATGAGCTTCCTCCATGAAGTCCTCGAACCGCGAGCCGAGCAGTCCGCGGACGCTGATCGCGAAGCGCTGGCCAGGCTGGCCGGTCGCGACAATCTCGACATGCTCTGAGGGCCAGCCATGAAAAAGCCCGGCACCAGGCCGGGCTTTTTCATGGGCCGAGGCGATCAGTAGACCGGCAGTTCGATGCCGTCGAACAACTCGTCCAGCTCGGCCTTGTTGTGGCATTGCACGGCCTTGGCCAGCAGCTCGCGGGTCAGGTGCGGAGCGAATTTCTCGATGAAGTCGCACATGAAGCCGCGCAGGAAGGTGCCGCGGCGGAAGCCGATCTTGGTCACGCTGGACTCGAACAGGTGGCTGGCGTCGAGGATCACCAGGTCGTTGTCGAGCTTCGGATCGACCGCCATGTGCGCCACGATGCCGACCCCCAGGCCCAACCGCACGTAGGTCTTGATCACGTCGGCATCGGCCGCGGTGAATACCACCTTGGGCACCAGGCCGCGCTGGCTGAAGGCTTCGTCGAGCTTGGAGCGGCCGGTGAAGCCGAACACGTAGGTGACGATCGGCTGCTCGGCCAGGGCTTCCAGGGTCAGTTTCGGCAGCTTGGTCAGCGGATGCCCGTGGGGCACGATGACGCAGCGATTCCAGCGGTAGCAGGGCATCATGATCAGGTCGCCGAACAACTCCAGCGCCTCGGTGGCGATGGCGAAGTCGACGGTGCCGTCGGCGGCCATTTCGGCGATCTGCATCGGCGTGCCCTGGTGCATGTGCAGGGAGACGTCCGGGTACTGCTTGATGAAGCCGCTGATCACGTTGGGCAGCGCATAGCGCGCCTGGGTGTGGGTAGTGGCGATGGACAGCGTGCCCTTCTTCTCGTTGGAGAATTCCTGGGCGATCTGCTTGATGCTCTCGACCTTGCGCAGGATCTCGCCGGCGGTATGGATGATCCGCTCCCCCGCCGGCGTCACACGGGTCAGGTGCTTGCCGCTGCGAGCGAACACCTCGACGCCCAGTTCGTCCTCCAGCAGGCGGATCTGCTTGCTGATGCCCGGCTGCGAAGTATAGAGGCTCTGCGCCGTGGCGGAGACGTTGAGGTCGTGGTGCGCAACCTCCCAGATATAGCGCAATTGCTGAAGCTTCATGGAGATTCCTCGAAAAGGTTGTCGCGACCGGCGATCAAGAACCGAAGGTATATAACCATATTAATGGTTTGAGGAATAAAATTAGACGTTTTTTTTGATTTTGCACGCTTTTTCACCAGCCGACCGCTGGCCTACAGGTCGCGACTACGGTGCTGCAACATCGGCACCAGGTACACCGGTACCTCCGCCAGTTGCACCAGACGCGCGGCAGTCCGGCCCAGCGGCGTGTCGAGTTGAGTGCCGTGGCTATGGCTGCCGGCGACGATCAGGTCCACGGCCAGCTTTTCCGCCTCATCGAGGATCATCTGCGGCGGGTCGCCCTGCACCACCCGCACGCTCTTGACCAGCGCCGCATCCTGGGGCAACTCGCCGAGTTCATCGCGAAACCCTTCCAGGACCCGCTTCTCGATGCTTTCCATGACGTTGTCCAGCCCTTGCGCCCGCAGGTCCTGGAGACGCTCGGTGTCAAGGTAGGTCTGCAGGACCGACTCGGCGAACAGCCCGAGGGGCTCCACCACATGGACGACATAGAGCTCGGCGTTGTAGGCGCGGGTCAGCGACAGGGCGTGTTGCAGGACATAGGGAGCATAGAGCCCCAGATCGGTGGCGTAGAGAATCGAACGAATCATGCGGCCTCCTCGACAGCCTGCGCGGCGGGCCTCATTAGCAGATTAGCAGCAAGCATCCATTCTCCTAGCGTTCCCTGCTGTTTCGGGCTTTTTCCGGCCCGTTGGGGTAAATCCCTTTTCTCCCTGCGAGCGCGGCGCCGGCTGGTCGCCGCGCTCGGCCCTTCAGCGCGGTTGTGCTTCGAGGAAGCGCAACGCCTGGTACAGCGCCTCGACCCTGGGCATCCGGTAGCCCGCAGCAGCAGCGCGGGCCAGGGGCGCGGCATAGATCGCCGCCAGCTCCAGTGGCCGCCCATGGGCGAAGTCGTGGTACATGCTCGGCCGATAGTCGGGCATCCGCTCGGTCGCCGCCAGCAGTTGGTCCGCATAGCCCTCAGGCAGGATGAAGCCGCAGGCGCCGGCAGCACCGATGACTTCCTCCATGATCGCCTCGATCAGCGACCGACTGTCCGCGTTGGCCATCAGCGGCGCGGTGCTGCTCTTCAGCAATACCGACAGCCCGTTGTAGGGGATGTTCCAGACCAGCTTCTGCCAGCGCGCCTGCTCCAGGTCGGGCATCGCCGTGGACTCCAGCCCGGACTCGCGGAACAGCGCGGCACCCTCCTCGACGATCTCGCGCCGGCGTCGCTCGTCGGCCGGTCCGGAATGATAGCCGAGATTCACTCCGCCGTAGGCCTGGTGCTCGATCACGCCCGGTTCGCCGCGATGCACACAGATGAAGCAGAGGCCGCCCAGCAGATGCAGGCTTTCCGGCAGCAGCGGCCGCAGCCGCTCCTCCACGCCCAGACCGTTCTGCAGCAGCAGAACCTTGGCTCCCGGCGCCGCCGCTGCGCGGATCAGGGGTGCCAGTTCGTGATTGCCGGTGGTCTTGGCGCCCACCAGCAACCAGTCGCAGGGCGGCATGTCCTGCGCCGAATGGTAGGCCTGGACCGGCGCCAGGCGCCGGAAGCCATGCACCGCACTATTCAGGCTGAGTCCGGCGCGATTGACCGCCTCGAACTCGCTGCGCAGGAGAAAATGCACGTCGTGACCGGCATGCGCCAGCATCAATCCATAGAAGCCGCCGATGGCTCCCGTACCGATGACGCCGATCCGTTGCTGCTTTGAATCCATCAGGGCAACTCCTCAGGTAAAGCGGTCGACCCCGCCAGCACCGCACCCCGCAAGGCTTCCTGGTGCAGCGGAACGTTCAGTGCGCCATGGAAGCGGCCGTCGCGGACCATGAACAGGGCCGGCAGGTGAAAGACGCCGTAGCGTTCCACCAGGCCGCCATTGCGGCCGGCGTCCACCCAGCACAGGCGCTCGATGGGCAGGTCCATCGCGGGGAGATGGCGCCGGGCCCAGCGGCACGACGCGCAGCCTTCGCTGGTGAATACCAACAGCGAAACCCCTTCCAGGGCAAGCAACTGCCGGTCGGCGTCCAGATCGGTGAGTTCCAGGGACGGCACGCTGCTGACCTCGATAGAAAGGAAGAAATGGGGCCCGACCATCATCCGTAGGCTTCGGCTCCTGCGATAGCGCTGGCGCCCTCCTCGGCCAGCGGATACGCGCAAGGCGCGCCCCTCCGCAGCACCTGCACAATATCGTCCGCGGCGGCCTCACCTGCAACTCCGCTGGCAGCCTTGGCCCGGAGCAACGAAGAAAACGTGCGCAGAGCGGGGAAAACACCGGCGAACCGCGTCCCGCCCATTGTCTAGGCCCGGCCCGACACGTTAAGGTTCGTCTCCCCGTTTGCGAACTTCATGCCTGCGCCCTTTCGCAGGGGGCCTCCCGGCGGCCGGCGCCCGTGACCTGATTGAGTACCACGATGGCTGATTTACAGATCGACGACCTTAACGTTGCCTCCAACGAGACCCTGATCACGCCGGAGCAGCTCAAGCGTGAAATTCCCCTGACCGACAAGGCCCTGCAGACCGTGGCCCATGGTCGCCAGGTGGTGCGCGACATCCTGGATGGCAAGGACCACCGTCTGTTCGTGGTGATCGGCCCCTGCTCCATCCACGACATCAAGGCCGCCCACGAATACGCCGACCGCCTCAAGGCGCTCGCGGCCGAAGTGGCGGATACGCTGTTCCTGGTGATGCGCGTGTACTTCGAGAAGCCGCGTACCACGGTGGGCTGGAAAGGCCTGATCAACGATCCGTACCTGGACGACTCGTTCAAGATCCAGGATGGCCTGCACATCGGTCGCCAACTGCTCCGCGACCTCGCCGAGAAAGGCTTGCCCACCGCCACCGAAGCGCTCGACCCGATTTCCCCGCAGTACCTGCAGGACCTGATCAGCTGGTCGGCGATCGGCGCCCGTACCACCGAATCGCAGACCCACCGCGAGATGGCCTCCGGCCTGTCTTCCGCGGTCGGCTTCAAGAACGGCACCGATGGCAGCCTGACCGTGGCGATCAATGCCCTGCAGTCGGTCTCCAGCCCGCATCGCTTCCTCGGCATCAACCAGCAGGGCGGCGTATCCATCGTCACCACCAAGGGCAACCGCTATGGTCACGTGGTGTTGCGCGGCGGCAACGGCAAGCCGAACTACGATTCGGTCAGCGTCGCGCTCTGCGAGCAGGACCTGAACAAGGCGAAAATCCCGCTGAACATCATGGTCGACTGCAGCCACGCCAACTCCAACAAGGACCCGGCCCTGCAACCGCTGGTGATGGACAACGTCAGCAACCAGATCGTCGAAGGCAACAACTCGATCGTCGGCCTGATGGTGGAAAGCCACCTGGGCTGGGGCAGCCAGCCGATTCCGAAGGATCTCGACCAACTTCAGTACGGCGTCTCCATCACCGATGCATGCATCGACTGGGCGACCACCGAGAAGAGCATCCGCAGCATGCACGCCAAGCTCAAGGACGTGCTGCCGAAACGCCAGCGCGGCTGAGCGAGGCGGAAACGAAAACGCCGGGCTGATGCCCGGCGTTTTTCATTGCGCGCCTGCTCAGGCGGCCGGATCGGCCTGACGCTGGCGACGCTCGATGTAACGCTCCACGTAGGAGCAGGACGGGATCACGCTGTAGCCCATGCGGTCGGCGTACTGCAGGGCGTGTTCGGTCAGCGCGGCAGCGATACCGCGACCCCGCAGCGAATCCGGTACGAAGGTCCGGTAGATGTCCAGCGTCTGCTTGCCCAGGTCCATATACGCCAGATAGGCACGATGGCCATCCACCGTCGTCTCGAACTGATGGCCGCCCACGTCATGATGGATGGACAGGGACTCGCTCACTTTGGATCTCCTCAACGGGTTCGTAACCCGACCCGCGCCTGATTGATAGGGTTCCTCGCGAGGATGCCCCCGCGTACCGGCCTTCAGCAGGCCGCCGGATAACTTCGTCCGTTCTCGTCCCGGCGGCTGAGCGCGCCTGGCGGACATCCTCGAAACGGGTGACCTGCACCGCATGCAAGGCCGGACTAACGATAGGGCCCATATTGCTGTCTTCCCCGGCCAGACTCAACCGTTTCTTCTGCCAGGAACGCGCAGGCGTCACTGGAGCCCTGCTCGGGAGGCCCGCGCAAGCACAATCGCGCATGACCCGCGGGTCAGCCAAAGCGCTTTACGCCGACGACGCCCATCAGTAAGGTCTGCGCCACTCCACCAAAAGGAATCCTGCCATGAGCGAGTTGATCAGCTACCAGTTCGAAGACGGCATCGCCACCCTGACCCTCAACAACGGCAAGGTGAACGCCATCTCCCCGGCGGTGATCGACGCCTTCAACCAGGCTCTCGACCAGGCCCTGCAGGACAAGGCCGTGGTCATCGTCACCGGCCAGCCGGGCATCCTCTCCGGTGGCTACGACCTGAAGGTCATGACCTCCGGCCCGGAGAATGCCGTCAACCTGGTCGCCGCCGGCTCGACCCTGGCTCGCCGCCTGCTCTCCCATCCCTATCCGGTGATCGTCGCCTGCCCCGGGCACGCGGTAGCCAAGGGCGCCTTCCTGCTGCTCTCGGCCGACTACCGGATCGGCGTCGACGGGCCGTTCCAGATCGGCCTGAACGAAGTCGCCATCGGCATGACCATGCACCATGTCGGCATCGAACTGGCCCGCGATCGCCTGCGCAAGTCGGCGTTCACCCGCTCGGTCATCAATGCCGAGATGTTCAGTCCGGCCGCTGCGGTGGATGCCGGCTTCCTCGACACCCTGGTCAGCGCCGACCAGTTGCAGGAAAGCGCGCGTGCAGCGGCCCAGCAGTTGAAGAAACTCAACATGACCGCGCATCGCAATACCAAGCTCAAGGTGCGCAAGGCACTGCTGGAAACCCTCGACCAGGCGATCGAGCTGGACAAGAAGCACCTGGGCTAAGGCCCGCGCCAGCGAAAGCCCGGTTGGTACCGGGCTTTTTTGCGCCCAATAATTACTTATTACGCAAAGGTAACTCTCCCTAACTGCTATTTTTAAAAAATTATTACGGATTATCCTGGTGACATTCCCAAGGAAAACCGGAGGTCATCATGAAACGCAACGTCTTCGCCGCCATTCTCCTCGGCATGGCTACCACCCTCGCAGTGCAAGCCAGCTTCGCCGACGAATCCAGCCTGATGGAAAACCGCATGGTCCAACTGAACCAGCACGCCATCGAGCAGGCCCAGCAGCAACAGGCCACGGCGCCAACCGCGAGCGACACCGATGCGCAGGGTTGAACGCCGCCTGCCAGGAACGTTTTTCTTTTCCCCGCAACCCTGAAAAGCCCGGCTCACGCCGGGCTTCTCGTTCAGGCCAGCTTTTCCTCGGCCGCCACGCCCTTGCGATAGACCTCGTAGAGAATCACCGGGATCTCCAGGTCGCCCAGGTGGCGAACCACCAGCGGCTTGACCTCGGACCAGTCCAGCCCGCCCACTCCCGTCGCCACGCAGGGCAGAGCCAGGCTGCTCACCCCTTCGCTGCGCACATAGCGGGCCAGCTCGCGCAGGGCATGGCCGACATCCTCCAGGCTCGCCTTGCCCGGCTTGGCGCTGCGACCGCTGTGCAGCATGCCCTGGGTGATCAGGTTGACGATGCACTGGGTCTTGCCCTGCTCGTCGACCCCGGCCCAGACCCAGATGCCGCCCGGCTCGGGCGCCCTGGCATGGGCGGCATGCCGGTAGTCGCGAACCATCGACGGCCAGCGTTCGCGCAAGGCGAGGGCCAGGCCGCTGTCGAAATGGTCCTGGGGCGCGATGCCGTGGGCGATCACCTGGGCCCCGGAAAGCAGAATGTCACCTTCAACTTCACGAATCATGAGCGTTTCCTTCTTGGCTTCGGGACAGGCGCTTCGTGCGCCGCCCTGCATCTTTCACCGTACGCCTTGCCCGCCGGCGCCAGTTGATGCGTATCAAAGACGGCCGGTCCCATCCGCTACGGGCCGACTAGACTGCATGCGAGGGAACCTTGGAGGCGCCTCGCCTCTCCATTGGATTCCAGCCTCGTGCCGTCTCATCCATGACAAGGAAACAACCGCCATGCCGAAATGGATTGCACTTTGCCTGATCCCGCTGTTGGCAAGCTGCGCCACCTGCCGCCAGGACAGCGACAGGGAAAAACTGCTGTACGAGAACGACATGCTTCAGGCGAAACTGATCATCGTCGCCAACGACCGCGATCGCCTGCCGCTGGCCCAGGCCCTGCTGGAGCGCGCGGCGCGCGACGACCGCAGCGGCGAGGCGGACTTCTACCAGGCCGTGCTGATCGCTCGCCGCGACGGCCAGGCCAGCGATTGCGAGCGCATCACCCGCCTCCTCGAACGTTCCGCCGAGCGACGCTACCCGCTGGCCAACGCAATGCTCTACAAGATCTACGCCGAGCCCTTCCTGTTGCCGCGCGCCGACATTCCCAAGGCCGAGACCTATCGCCAGGCCTACGCCGAGCTGCCGGTCGCGCGCAGCGGCTACCCCTCCTTCGAGCGAGCCCGGCAGGTGGTCGATCGCCTGCTCGCGCCGACTTCGTCCTGATCCATCGGGCCCGAACCCAGGCCCCGCAACCCGTACCGGTCGTTCGGCCAAAGCATCATTTCTGTCGATAGTTAATAGCGCGAAAATTCGTTATCCAATCGAATTCTTCTCCGCGATCCTATGCTCATCCGAGGTATCGATCACGGAAGCCGCCATGAAACGTCGCAGCCCACGCCATTACGCCCGCAACACCGCCCTGGCCACCCTGGGTCTGTACGCCATCCTCATGCTGGTCGTGCTGAGCCTCGTCGCCGGCGCCGAAAGCGCCAGGAACGCCACACCGGACAACGACACCGCCACGACCTTCTCCAACCAGATCGGCCAGGCCCTGCCAGGCCTGCTCTCGGGGTTGAACAGTCGACGCGCCGGTTGAACGCCGGCTTCTTTCCCGGGAAACAGCATGAGAAGGCAAACACGGAAATTCTGGATCGTCGCCGCCCTGGCGATATTGACCAATGGCTACTCGCTACTCGGCCTCGCCCAAGGCTCGGCAGGCGCACTGGCGCGCACCATCGAATGCAACCAGGCGATGGTCCGCGCGCTGGCGGCCAACCTGGCGCTGAAGCTGCAGAGCGGCACCCCGCCGGCACGCCCGCAGCGCTGGATCCCGGAGCGCTTCATCCTCGACTGCCCGGCCTGAAACGAAAACGCCGCCAACCCCGGGAGGCTGGCGGCGCTCGCATGGCGCGGAGCCGGCTCAGGCGCCGGTCGGCTGGCGCGCGACGAAACGCATCATCCATTCGGCGACGACGGTGCCCTGGTGGTCCCCCGCCAGGCTATCGACCCCCTTGCGATAGAGTTCCTCGCCCAGGTGCTGCTGGCGCAGTTCGAGCAGTTCGCGGGAGTAGTCGTGGACGAACTCGGGATGCCCCTGGAAGCACAGCACCTGGTCGCCGATGGCGTAGGCGGCATAGGGACAGAAGTCGCTGGAAGCGATCACCCGCGCGTTTTCCGGCAGCCGGGTGACCTGGTCCTGGTGGCTGATCAACAGGGTCAGGTCCGGCAGCGCCGGGCTCATCCAGTCGGCCCGTTCGTTCAACTGGTACTGGTGGATGCCCATGCCCCAGCCCTGGCTGGCGCGCTCGGCCTTGCCACCGAGCAGCAGGGCCAGCAACTGGTGGCCGAAACACACGCCGAGGAGCTTGTCGCCGCGCTCGTAGCGGTCCAGGAGGAAGGTCTTCAGGGTCTGGATCCACGGGTCGGGACCGAAGGAGTCGGCCTTGCTGCCGGTCACCAGGTAGGCGTCGAAGCGCTCGTCGTCCGCCGGATAGCGCCCCTCCACCACGTTGTAGATGACGAATTCGGCGGCGATCGGTTGCTTGGCGAACAGTTGCTGGAACATCCGGCCGTAGCCTTCGTAGCGCTCGATCAGCTCGGGACGAAGGATATCGGTTTCCAGGATACAGATGCGGAGCGACATAAAGACTCTCTGAAGAAGTGGGGTTATTGTCGTTTTCGTTTGATTTAATTAACACAGGAGCGCGGGCAAGGGAACCGTCGCCCTGGCCTCGAAAGGAATATCCGGACGATTCGCCAAAAAACAAGCAGCCGGCAGAAAGATTCCCGAGACGCCCAGCCGTAAAGAAATCTGCACAGGAGACGGAAGGACTCCCCATGCCCGGAACCGCCACGTAAACTGGCGGTTTTCCCGCGAGGCACACGCCATGTTGCTCAAGGCAGTACGTAACGGACTGGGTCAGGCGATTATCCTCGCCGACTTCGTCAGCCGCCCCCGCAAGCTGCAGCGCAGCGCCGAGGCCCAGGCCGAGGTCGAGCGGGCGCTGCGGAACCTGTCGCTCTACCAGTTCCGCGCCTGTCCGTTCTGCGTGAAGACACGCCGCGCCATGCACCGGCTGAACCTGCCGATGCAACTCAAGGACGCCATGAACGATCCGCAGGCCCGCCAGGCTTTGCTGGAAGGCGGCGGGAAGGTCAAGGTGCCGTGCCTGCGCATCGAGGAAAACGGCCAGGTGCGCTGGATGTACGAATCCAGCGAGATCATCGCCTATCTGGAAGGTCGTTTCGCCAACGCCTGAGCGGCCGATCAACGGCCCCCGGCCGCGTCCAGGGGCAGCCGGTGGATCAGGAAACGCGCCGGCACCTCGCCCTCGCGCCCCGGCAACAGGCGGTGGCGAATGCGGGACTCGCTGACATAGGCGCAACCCTGTCCGGTGACGGTCAGGTTGACCGGCGACTCCAGGCCCTCGCGTATCACTTCGATGCCGCGCCGCCCTGGAGCGAGCGGCTCGGCGATCCGCAGCACCTTGCCGGCGCCGCTGCGGATGGCGTTCTCCAGCACGATCAGCGAGCCGTCCGGAGCCAGCGCCATGCCGTCCGGATTCTCCAGCGTTCGGGGCAGCTCCATCTCGCGCAGCCGCGGACGCGTGGCGACCCCTTCGACGACATGGATCGCCCCGCTACCGAAGTTGCCGACCAGCAGGGTGTCGTCGTCCACCCGGACGATGCCCGCCGCGCCCAGGCCGCCGGGGCCGGCCAGGCGGCTGTCGCGCAGCAACACCTGGAACGCCGGTTCCCCGGGCCGCAGCCGCATCAGGCTGCCATCCCGGGTTTCGCTCAGGTAGACCGTTCCGTCCGGCGCCACCGCGAGATCGTTGCCCATCCCGTCGCCGGGCAGGGTCAGATATCGGCGCACGGCACCGGTCGCGAGATCCAGGGCGAACACCCCATGCGGCCGGCGCCGGCCAGCGGGTAGGAAGTCCGGCGAATTGCCCCAGAGCAGGCCACGCGGCTCGTCCAGCCGCAGCGCGGTGGCAGCGAAGATCGCCGGGCTGCCGGCGAAGAAGGTTTCCCACTCGCCCCCGGGAGGCTTGCGCAGGATGCGCCCGCTGGTGACCAGACCGATGTACAGCGTTCCATCGGCGGCATGGGCGATGCCGTTGGGATACCGGGCCCCCGCTGGCAGGACGATGCTCGTCGCGGCGCAGGACGGCTCGCGCTCGCCCGGCGCACGGGCGAAAACCGGCAAGACGGTCGCCGATACCATGGATACCAGCAGCAACACGGAAGCCTGTCGTCTCATCATGCTTTCTCCGTCGATGTGCGCCCTACCAGCGCGGGGTCCGGGCGCGCACCGTGAGCGGCGCCTCCAGCGTGGCGCACTCCTCTTCGGCGAGGTCCAGCGTCAGCGCCGCGAGGGCATCCTCGAGGTGATGCGGCCTGGACAGGCCGACGATCGGCGCGGCGACACCGTTCCGGCCAAGCAGCCAGGCCAGGGCGAGTTGCGCCGGTGGAAGCCCGCGGGCAGCGGCGAGTTTCTCCAACGCGCCGAGGGTCGACTCGACTTCCTCCCTGCCGCCGTACCAGCGCGGGGCCTGTTCGTCCGTCCGGGTCCGCAGCGTGCCGGCGCTTCGCGCTCCGGCCAGCAGCCCACGCGCCAGCGGCGACCAGGGCGTCAACGCGATCCCCTCTTCCCGGCACAGCGGCACGAGGTCCTCCTCGTCCTCGCGAACGATCAGGTTGTACTGGCTCTGCATCGAGATGAATTGCGCCAGGCCGTGGTGGCGCTGGAAGGCGAGCATCTTCATGAAGCGCCAGGCCGGCATCGACGAGGCGCCGAGGTAACGGACCTTGCCGGCACGCACCAGGCTGTCGAGGGTTTCGCAGGTTTCCTCGATCGGGGTTTCCGGATCGAAGCGATGGATCACGAAGAGATCCAGGTAGTCCGTACCCAACCGCCGCAGCGAGGCATCCACGCTGGCAAGCAGATGCTTGCGCGACAAGCCGCAGGCGTTGGGCCTGTCGCTCATGGGAAAGAACGCCTTGGTGGCGATTACCAGGTCCTCGCGTTGCGCGAAGTCCCTGAGCGCGCGTCCGAGGATCCGCTCACTCTCGCCGGTGGAATAGATATCGGCACTGTCGAAGAAGTCGATCCCGGCTTCCAGCGCCTCGCGAATGAACGGACGCGCCCGTTCCTCGTCCAGCACCCATGGACGCCACGCCGGATCGCCATAGGTCATGCACCCCAGGCAGAGTCGGGAGACTTTCAGGCCGCTGTTGCCAAGACGGACATGCTGCATCGTACGACCTCGTCGGAGGGCTCTGAAAAGAGCGGTTTCCCCGGCCCCACCCTGTTCATGAGCCAGGTTTCCCGACGATGCTATATTGCTGCCGAATAGCTAACTATCCTGGAAAAATCTCTTTCATTGATCGAGTTATTTTAATAATCCAATGAAGAAGCCCGATCTCGCCGGTCTCGCCGCCTTCGTCGCCATCGCTCGCGAACGCAGTTTCCGCCGCGCCGCCGCCACCCTCGGCGTGACCCCGCCGACGCTCAGCCACACCCTGCGCGAACTGGAAACCCAGCTCGGCATCCGCCTGCTCAACCGCACCACTCGCAACGTCTCGCCGACCGAGGCCGGCGAGCACCTGCTGGCACACCTGGACCCGGCGTTCGAAGACATCGCCGCCGCGCTGGACAGCCTTAACCGCTTTCGCGAAACGCCTCACGGCCTGGTACGAATCAACGCACCGCGAAACGCCATCGGTCTCGTCCTCGCGCCACGTTTCGGCGAACTGGCCCGCGACTATCCCGGCATCACCCTGGAAGTGGTGGCGGACGAGGGTTTCGCCAATATCGTCGAAGCCGGTTTCGACGCCGGCATCCGCCTCGGCGAAGACCTCCAGCACGGCATGCGCGCCGTGCGGGTCGGCCCGGACCTGCGCTTGGCCATCGTCGCGACCCCGGCCTACTTCCGACGGCAAGGCAGGCCGGGTAGCCCGGAGGAATTGCTCGGCCACCGTTGCATCGGCTGGCGCAAGGTGTCTTCCGGAGAGCTTTACAAATGGCAATTCAGCAAGGGCACGAAAGCGCTTTCGGTGGCCGTGAGCGGACCGCTGGTCCTCGACGACCCGCGCCTGATGCTACAGGCGGCGCTGGCCGATGTCGGGATTGCCTTCGCCATCGAGGAGGAAGTCGCCGAGCACCTCGCCGCCGGCCGCCTGGAACGGGTCCTGGCGGATTGGTGCGCCCCCTTTCCCGGTTTCCATCTCTATTATCCGAACCGCCGCAACCACCCGGCGGCGTTGAGCGCCGTGATCGACCTGCTGCGCTACCCCGGCGAGGAACACCCAGGTCCCGCGTAGGCACATCGGCGGAAGCGCCCGTGGCGGCCTGGAGGCAAGCATGGAGGCTGGCCTGTATCGACGCACGGCGTAGGGCGGATAACCGCATCGCGGTTATCCGCCGAACCTCGGCATATCGGCGGATAGCGCCCATGGCGCTATTCGCCCTACCCGTGGCGGCCTGGCTGGCAAGAACCAGGGGATACCGGGGTGGCGTCATCCGCCGCGGTACGCAACCACGAGAAAGCCGGCCCGAAGGCCGGCTCTCCATGCGACGCCAGGACTCAGAACAGCTCGCCCTTCGCCGCCTTCTCCAGCAACAGCGCCGGTGGCTCGAAGCGCTCGCCGTACTGTTCGACCAGGTATTGGGCGCGGGCGATGAAGTCCTTCAGGCCGTACTGGTTGATGAACTGCAAGGCGCCCCCGCTCCAGGCGGCGAAACCGATACCGAAGATCGAGCCGATGTTCGCGTCGGCGGTGGAGTGCAATACCCCCTCCTCCACGCAACGCACGGTCTCGATGGCCTGGATGAACAGCAGGCGGTCGCGTACGTCCTCGGCGGATATTTGCGCATAAGGCTTCTCGAAGCGGCTCTTGAGTTCCGCCCAGAGATGTTTCCTGCCGTTCGCCGGGTAGTCGTAGAAGCCGGCGCCGGCCGCCTTGCCCGGGCGCTTGTACTCATTGACCATCAGGTCGATCACGGCGAACGCGGGGTGCGTCGGCAGAGCCTTGCCCTCGGCCTCGAGGTCGCGGGCGGTCTGGTTGCGGATGTGGGTCATCAGGCTCAGCGAGACTTCGTCGGAAATCGCCAGCGGCCCCACCGGCATACCGGCCTGGCGCGCCTGGTTGTCGATCATCGCGGCGCTCACGCCTTCGCCGAGCATGGCGATGCCTTCGTTAGTGAAGGTGCCGAATACCCGCGAGGTGAAGAAGCCGCGGCTGTCGTTGACCACGATCGGCGTTTTCTTGATCTGCAGCACGTAGTCGAAACCGCGTGCCAGGGTTTCGTCGCTGGTCTTTTCGCCGCGGATGATCTCCACCAGCGGCATCTTGTCCACCGGGCTGAAGAAGTGCAGGCCGATGAACTTCTCCGGCCGCGCCACCGCCTGGGCCAGACCGGTGATCGGCAGGGTCGAGGTATTGGACGCCACCACCGCATCGGCCAGGGCATGCTTCTCGGCCTCGGCGGTGACCTTGCCTTTCAGCGCGCGGTCCTCGAAGACCGCCTCGATGATCAGGTCGCAGCCTTCGAAGTCGGCTTCGCTGACGCTCGGCACGATCCGCGCGAGGAAGGCGTCGCGCTTCTCGGCGGACAGGTGCCCGCGCGCAACTTTCTTGTCCAGCAGCCTGGCCGAATAAGCCTTGCCCTTCTCCGCCGCTTCCAGCGAGACGTCCTTGAGCACCACCTCGATGCCGGCCGCCGCCGATACGTAGGCGATGCCCGCGCCCATCATCCCGGCGCCGAGCACGCCGACCTTTTTCGTCGCCCGCACCGGATACCCCTGCGGCCGCGACTTGCCGGCGTTGATCTCGTTGAGCTGGAACCAGAAGGTGCCGATCATGTTCTTCGCCACCTGGCCGGTGGTCAGCTCGGTGAAATAGCGCGCCTCGATCAGTTGCGCGGTGTCGAAATCGACCTGGGCGCCCTCCACCGCCGCGCACATGATCTTCTCGGGCGCCGGGAAGCAACCCTTGGTCTTGTCGCGCAGCACCGACGGTGCGATGGCCAGCATCTGCGCCACGTTGGGACTGGCAGGCGTACCGCCGGGAATCTTGTAGCCGGCGCTGTCCCAGGGCTGCTTCGCCGCCGGGTTGGCGAGGATCCAGGCGCGAGCCTTCTCCAGCATTTCCTCGGTGCTGTCGGCCAGTTCGTGGATCAGCCCGGCCTTGAGCGCTTCCGCCGGACGCACCTTCTTGCCTTCGGCGAGGTACGGCAGGGCTTTCTCCAGGCCAAGCAGGCGCACCATACGTACCACCCCGCCGCCGCCCGGCAACAGGCCGAGAGTCACCTCCGGCAGGCCGAGCTGCACGCCGGGATTGTCCAGGGCGATGCGGTGGTGGCAGGCCAGGCAGATCTCCCAGCCGCCGCCCAGCGCAGCGCCGTTGATCGCGGCGACCACCGGCTTGCCGAGGGTCTCCAGGCGCCGCAGTTGGCCCTTGAGTTCGAGGATGCCCTGGTAGAAGGCCGGGGCGTCAGCCTTGGTGACCTTGATCAGCTCGTTGAGATCGCCGCCGGCGAAGAAGGTCTTCTTCGCCGAGGTCAGCACCACGCCGGCGATCCCCTCTTTCTCCGCCTCCAGCCGCGCGATGGTCTTCGCCATCGCCTCGCGGTAGACACCGTTCATGGTGTTGGCGCTCTGCCCGGGCATGTCCATGGTCAGGACGACGACGTTGTCCTGGCCTTTTTCGTAACGGATAGCGTCAGTCATTCCGGTTCTCCCTTCACACGCGCTCGATGATGGTGGCGATGCCCATGCCGCCGCCTACGCAGAGGGTGGCCAGGCCGTAGCGCAGGTTGCGCCGCTCCAGTTCGTCGAGCAGCGTGCCGAGGATGATGCAGCCGGTGGCGCCGAGCGGGTGGCCCATGGCGATGGCGCCGCCGTTGACGTTGACCTTGCTTTCCGCCACGCCCATGTCCTTCATGAACTTCATCACCACCGAAGCGAACGCCTCGTTGACTTCGAACAGGTCGATGTCTTCCACCTTCAGGCCGGCCTTGGCCAGGGCCTTGCGGGTCGCCGGCGCGGGGCCGGTAAGCATGATGGTGGGGTCGGTGGAGGTCACCGCGGTAGCGACGATCCGCGCCCGCGCCTTCAGGCCCAGTTCGCGGCCCTTGGCCTCGGAGCCGATGAGCATGGCGCTGGCGCCGTCGACGATCCCCGAGCTGTTGCCCGGCGTATGCACGTGCTCGATGCGCTCGACCTGGCTGTACTTGCGCAGCGCGGTGGCGTCGAAGCCCATCTGCCCCATCATCTCGAAACTCGGTTTGAGCGCGGCGAGCCCTTCCAGGGTAGAGTCGGCGCGAATGAACTCATCGTGGTCGAGCAGGACGATGCCGTTCTGGTCGGCGACCGGCACCAGCGACTTGCCGAACAGCCCTTCGGCGCGGGCCTTGGCGGCCTTCTGCTGGGAGCGCAGGGCGAAGGCATCGACATCGGCGCGACTGAAGCCTTCCAGGGTGGCGATCAGGTCGGCGCCGATCCCTTGCGGGACGAAGCTGGTGTGCAGGTTGGTTTCCGGATCCAGTGCCCAGGCGCCGCCGTCGGAGCCCATCGGCACGCGTGACATGGACTCGACGCCGCCGACCAGGACCAGGTCCTCGAAACCGGAGCGTACCTTCATCGCCCCCAGGTTCACCGCCTCCAGGCCGGAGGCGCAGAAACGGTTGATCTGCACGCCGGCAACCTGTTCGTCCCAATCGGCCACCAGCGCCGCGGTCTTGGCGATATCGGCGCCCTGGTCGCCCACCGGCGTCACGCAGCCGAGCACGATATCGTCGACCTGGGCGGTATCCAGGTCGTTGCGCCGCTGGACCGCGCGCAACAGCCCGGCCATCAGGTTCACCGGCTTGACGCTGTGCAGCGCGCCATCCTTCTTGCCCTTGCCGCGGGGAGTACGCACGGCGTCGTAAATGAATGCGTCGGTCATGGCGGTCTCTCTTATCCTGTTCTCGTCCGGCCGAGCGGGCCTCCGCCTACCTTAAACAGGCTCGCCGGCGGGACAATGACCGAACCGCTCAGGCTGATTGACCGCCCAGCTCAGCCTGCAACGCCGGGAAGATAGCACCATGCCATCTTTCGACCGGAAACCCGGACACCGGACGAACGGTCGAGACGCACACCAGAGCCGTCACCACGCTGTCATATAGAGGGAATATGTCTAGACCGGAGCAGCTTGTATCCAAGTGGTCTAAGCCCGCGCAGGCCGGGGCTTAGACTGATTCATGCAAGCGTTCGAAAGGGAGGTCGACGCCGGGGATGCCGGGCCGACCGAAGAGTACGCCACTGCGTGGCAAGCCGTTCCGCCGGGCCGTAGCGCGGAGCAGGCAGCCACCCGACAACAAGAAAGGCAGACAGGCCATGTTGAACGAGCAGCCAAAAAGATGGCGGCAAGCGAGCCTCATCGTCTTCGCCACCACAGTCATCCTGATCCTTCCCAACCTTAACAGTCTGATCCGCTAGGGCACCTGCTGCCTGCACGCTGCGCACCGCCTCGCGGTCAGCGCAGCGCAGGCAGCCACCAGGTCAGCAGCAGTGGAATGAAGGCGAACGATAGCAGGGTCGAACACAGCACCAGGCTGGCGACCTGATCCGGCGAACGATTGCCGCGCAAGGCGTAGAGATAGTTGAACACCGCCACCGGCATCGACGATTGCACCACCAGCACCCCCTGCGCCAGCGGCGGCAATTGCAACGCCAGCGCCACCGACCAGCCCACCAGCGCCCCCAGCAGAAGACGCAGGCCGCCATAGAAGAAGCCATTGCCCAGTTGCCGCGGACGGATGCTGGCCAGGGACACGCCGAGGGTGATCAGCATCAGCGGAATGGTCAGCCCGGCCATCAGGTCGACGGTATTCGCCATCCAGCGCGGCAGTTGCAGGTCGAGCCCCATCAACAACAAGGCCAGCAGCACGCTGAGCAGGATCGGATTGCCCAGCAGCGAGCGCCAGGAGCGCTCGCCGCTCATCCAGAACACGCCGAGGCTGAAGTTGCCGATCGACATGATCAGGTAGAACGCCACCGCCAGGGTCATCCCCGCCTCGCCGAACGCATACAGGCACACCGGCAGGCCCATGTTGCCGACATTCGGGAAGCTGTAGGCCGGCACCAGCACCTGCCACTCCTGGCGCCCGAGGCGCGCCGCCGCCCAGCCCAGCGCAGCCATGCAGACGCAGATCAGCGCGCTGGCCAGGGCCATCCGGCCGAAGCTATGCAGGTCCACCCGGGTATGCGCCAGGGTGGCGAGGATCAGGCATGGCGAACCGATGTTGAACACGATGCGCGAAACGAACTCGGTCGGATAGGCGTGTCCGAGACGGACCCAGACATAACCGACACCGGCGCCGAACAGCACGGGCGCCATCACGGCGAACAACTCGGCGAGCACGGGAACCCCTTGGTTAGCCAGCTATGCAATGGCCCGCATGCTACCGCGAGGCCCCCGTTCCGTGCCAATCTCTCGCTCCATGTCATAACCGGCGGATGCACGAGGAACCCGCATGCCTGTCACTCTCCCGCGCCTGGCGTTGCTAGGTGCCCTGCTCTTCCCTGTGGCTGCCGCCTGGGCCGCCGAGCTCCGCCTGGAACTGCCGGGGGGCACGCAGACCTGGAGCAGCGAAGAACTGCTCAGGCATCCGCAGGCCCGCGACCTGGACATCCCGGCCGACGTCGCCTACCGCCGGAACATGCGCTACCGCGCCGTGCCACTGGCGGCCTTGTTGAAAGGCGTGCATCCCGGAGACCATTTGCAGGCCGTGGCCAGCGATGGCTTCGCCGCCGAGTTGCCGGCCGCCCCGCTGCTCGCCGAACAGGGCTCGCAAGCCTGGCTGGCGATAGAGGATCCGCAGCGCCCCTGGCCGCCGTTGGGCGCCGGCAAGCCGTCCGCCGGGCCGTTCTATCTGGTCTGGAGCAAACCCGAGGAAAAACGCATCGGTCCGGAGCAATGGCCCTTCCAGGTCGTCCGCATCCGCTATCAGCCCCCTCTGGCCGAACGCTTCCCGGCCCTGCTGCCGGCCGCCGACGCCAGCGCGGAAGTGCGCGCCGGCTTCGCCGTGTTCCAGAAGAACTGCCTGGCCTGCCACCGTCTCAACGGTGCCGGCGACGCCCAGTTCGGCCCGGACCTGAACCTGCCGTACAACCCCACCGAGTACTTCCAGCCGCAATTCCTCGCCCGCTACATCCGCGACCCGCAGGCGCTGCGGCAATGGCCACAGGCGAAGATGCCGGCGTTCCCGGAACGGGTGATCGACGACCAGGAGTTGCGCCAGCTGATCGGCTACCTGCGCCACATGGCCGGCCGCAAAGCGGGCGCGGCCGGCTGAAGCGGCGTCAGATGTTGTACGCCGAGGGCGGCGACGGCAGGCGCTCCAGCAAGTCGTGCAGGCCGGCGCTCCACTGGCGGCGGATGGCGCTGAAATAGGCGTCGTCCTCGGTGACCCGGTAGCCCTCCGGCAGGATCAGGCTGTCGCGGTGGTAGACCAGCAGGTCCAGCGGCATGCCCACCGAGAGGTTGCTGCGGATGGTCGAGTCGAACGACACCAGCGCGCAGCGCAGGGCCTGCTCCAGCGGCGTGTCGAAAGTCAGATTGCGGTCGAGGATCGGCTTGCCGTACTTGCTTTCGCCCAGTTGCAGGAAAGGCGTGTCCGGCGTGGCCTGGATGAAGTTGCCCTGGGGGTAGATGCTGTACAGCGCCGGCGGTCCGCCGGCGATCTGCCCGCCGACCAGGAAGGAACAGCTCAGGTCGGTATTGCCGGCCAGATTGCCGCCGTCGCGGGCCATCACCTCGCGGGTGGTCTCGGCGATCAGCGCCGTGGCGTCGTAGACCGAGGGCACGTTGAGCAGGCTGGCGCCGTCCCGGCGGATGCGCTGCTGCAGCAGGTTGATCACCGATTGCGAGGTCGCCAGGTTGCCGGCCGTCTGCACCACCAGCAGGCGCTCGCCGGGCGTGCCGAAGGTGAACAGCTTGCGGAAGGTGGCGATATGGTCGATCCCGGCGTTGGTCCGCGAATCGGAGGCGAACACCAAGCCGTCGGCCAGGTGCATCGCGACACAGTAGGTCATCTCGAATCTTCCTTATTCCGTCCGTCCCCGCCCCTCAAGCGTAAAGGCAATCGCCGATAACGCCAGGCGCGCAATGGATCGTCACTGTTGCTGCACCTGCAGCAGCGGCGCGCTGACCAGCACCCGCGCATGCATCTGCTCGCAACCGCCGCCACGGCGCAAGCCGCGCACCGGGCAGGCATCCAGGTAGTCGAGGCCGACGGCCAGCTTGAGATGGCGCTCCGGACGGCCGAGCCGGTTGGTCACGTCGAAGCTGTACCAGCCGTCGCCGAGCCAGGCCTCGGCCCAGGCATGGCTGGCCAGGTGCGTGTCGTCCTCGGTGTAGAGGTAGCCGGAGACATAGCGCCCCGGCACACCCTGGCTGCGGATGCAGGCGAGGAAGGCATGGGCATGGTCCTGGCAGACCCCGGCGCGTGCGCCGAAGGCCTCGATGGCGGTGCTGTCGACGCGGGTCGCCCCCGGCTGGTAGAGGATATGCTCGTGCAGCGCATGCATCAGGTCGAGCAGGCCGCCGCGATCCTTGCGGCCGCCCATGGCGCGTTCGGCGAAGGCGCGCATCTCGGCATCGGCGCCGGTCAGGCGGGTGCTGCGCAGGAACGGCAACGGCGACTGGCGATCGTGCTCCACCTCGCGCTCCTCGTCGATCTCGACCAGGCCGTGGGCGGCGATCAGGACCGACTCATGCGGTTCGTCCAGGGTCAGGACGTGCAGGATGTTGCCGTACGGATCGCGCAGCGGCCGCGCCGGGCGCGGCAGGTCCAGGCGCCAATCGACCACGTGCTGGCGCTCGCTGTCCTGCGGGGTCAGGCGCAGGTACTGGATGCTGGCGCGCACCCGGTCTTCGTAGCGATAGGTGGTGTCGTGGGTGATCGAGAGTCTCATGCGGCCTCCAGGTAGGAGCTGTGAATGGCGTTGGCCAACTGGCGAACCAGCAGGATGTAGTCGGTGATCCAGGTATGCAGGCCCTGCTCCAGCACCTCGTCGATGCCGGTGTAGCGCACCCGCGCCTCCAGCTCGGCGGCCAGGCGCTGCGCCGGCCGGCCGTTGACACCGGGCAGGCCGGAAAGGATCTCGCTCAGTTCCTCGATGCAGGACAGCAGCGAACGCGGCACGTCCTCGCGCAACAGCAGCAATTCGGCGATGTTGCGCGCGTTGGGCGAGGCGCGGTACAGCTCGGTGTAGTCCTCGAAGGCGGATAGCGCCCGCAGCAGCGCGCTCCACTGGTAGTAGCCGCGCGCGGTGCCCTCGTCCGCCCCGGCGAGCGCCGCTTCGCCCTGGGTCTGGTAGCGCGCATCGAGCAGGCGCAAGGTATTGTCGGCGCGTTCGATGAAGGTTCCGAGACGGATGAAGCGGAACGCATCGTTGCGCATGCTGGTGGCGAAGGTCGCGCCGCGGAACAGGTGCGAGCGGTCCTTCACCCATTCGCAGAAACGACTGATGCCATAGCGCAGGATGCCCTCGGCGGCGATGCCGCGCATTTCCAGCCAGGTGGCGTTGATGTTCTCCCACATGTCCAGGGTGATCCGCCCGCGTACCGCATGGGCACTGGCGCGCGCTGCAGCCAGGCAGCTGTAGATGCTCGCCGGGTTGTCCGGGTCGAGGGCGAAGAAACTCAGCAGGCGCTCGGCGGCCAGTTCGCCGTGGCGCTCCAGGTAGGCGTCGAGGGTGCCGGTGATCAGCAGCGGCATGGCCAGTTCGTCCAGGCCGCCGCCGTTGCGGTCCTGCGGCAACAGCGACAGCGAGTAGCTGACGTCGAGCATGCGGGCGAGGTTCTCCGCGCGTTCCAGGTAGCGCGACATCCAGTACAGGTCGGAAGCGGTCCGGCTGAGCATGCTTATTCCTCCACCACCCAGGTGTCCTTGGTGCCGCCGCCCTGGGACGAGTTGACCACCAGCGAGCCTTCGCGCAACGCCACCCGGGTCAGCCCGCCAGGCACCAGGCGAACCCGATCCGGCGCCGACAGGACGAACGGCCGCAGGTCGATATGGCGTGGCGCGACGCCGCTCTCGACGAAGGTCGGACAGGTCGACAGGGACAGCGTCGGTTGCGCGATATAGGCCTCCGGGCGAGCCTTCAGGCGCTCGCGGAACAGCTCGATTTCCTCCCGGCTGGCCGCCGGTCCGACCAGCATGCCGTAGCCGCCGGAACCCTGGGTCTCCTTCACCACCAGCTCCGGCAGGTGCGCCAGGACGTGCGCCAGTTCCTTCGGCTTGCGACATTGCCAGGTCGGCACGTTGTGCAGTAGCGGGTCTTCGCCGAGGTAGAAGCGGATCATGTCCGGCACGTAGGGGTAGATCGACTTGTCGTCGGCCACCCCGGTACCGATCGCGTTGGCCAGCACCAGGTTGCCGGCCCGGTAGGCGGCCAGCAGGCCGGGCACGCCGAGCAGCGAATCCGGGTTGAACGCCAGCGGGTCGAGGAAGGCGTCGTCGATCCTTCGGTAGATCACGTCCACCGGTTGCGGTCCGGCCGTCGTGCGCATGTAGACCCGCTCGTCGCGGACGAACAGATCGGCGCCTTCGACCAGTTCCACGCCCATCTCGCGGGCGAGGAAGGCGTGTTCGAAGTAGGCGCTGTTGAAACGTCCCGGCGTCAATACCACCACGCTCGGCGATTCGACGTCACTGGCCCGCTTTAGGGTGTCGAGCAGCAGGTCCGGGTAGTGGTCGATCGGCGCCACGCGCTGGCGGACGAACAGCTCGGGGAACAGGCGCATCATCATCTTGCGGTTTTCCAGCATGTAGGAAACACCGCTGGGCGTGCGCAGGTTGTCCTCCAGCACGTAATAGTTGCCGCTGCCGTCGCGGACCAGGTCGACCCCGGCAATGTGCGCGTAGACGTTGCCCGGCAGGTCCAGTCCCTGCATCGCCAGTTGGTACTGGTCGTTGGCCAGGACCTGCTCGGCAGGAATCACCCCGGCCTTGAGGATGCGCTGTTCGTGGTAGAGGTCGGCGAGGAACAGGTTCAGCGCCTGGACGCGCTGGATGCAGCCGGCCTCGATGTGCGCCCACTCCGCCGCGGGAATGCTGCGCGGGATGGTGTCGAAGGGGATCAGGCGCTCGGTGCCCTGCTCGTCGCCGTACAGGGTGAAGGTGATGCCGGCGCGGTGGAACAGCAGGTCGGCTTCACGCCGGCGTTGCAGCAGTTGCTCTTCAGGGGTGTCGGCCAGCCAGCGAGCGAATTCCCGATAATGCGAGCGGCATTCGCCGCCAGCATCGTGCATCTCGTCGTAAAACATGCGTGCCATGCCGGACTCCTTGTCGTCACGAACGATGGGGAACTCGCAAAGCCCGTGCCAGCGCGCGGATCACGGCTCGTCGGCGATTCGCAGGGTCGGCGCGGCGGGTTCGCCCCAGTCTGGTGCATCCTGCCCACAGGGAGAGGAAGGGCGCCCCGTTCGACGGCATGCGCGCCCCGCGGCCACGGACCGGCATCGACCTGCCGATCGCGAAGCGACCTGTGGGACCGATAAGTCTAGAACAGACCCGGAAGGGAGACGGCTTCTCCCCTCCCTTCCATGCAGACAGCCGCCTCGCTCGAACGAGCGATAAAGCGGACCGGCGGTAGTGCCAGGGGGGCGCCCGCGGCCGGGAAGGTCAATCGATCAGCGACAGCCAATGACGGTAGAAACCCTCGGCCACCCGATTCAGCCCGGCAATCCTGGCAGGCAACCCGGCCAGCATGTCCTCGGCGGATTGCTGGCTGGGCTGGGAGGGATCGAGCAGGTGCGGCCAGCCGGCGATCCAGCGCCGTACCAGTTCCTCGGTCATTTCCGGATGGCCTTGCAGGCCGAGTACGTGACCACCCCAGGAAAACCCCTGGTTCTCGCACCAGGGGCTGGACAGCAGGCGCTCGGCGCCCTGCGGCAGGTCGAAGGCATCGCCGTGCCACTGGAAGATCGAGAAGCGCTCCGGCAGCCCGGCCAGCCATGGACTGTCGCGGCTTTCCCGCTGCATGGGCTGCCAGCCCATTTCGGTGTAGGGCTGTTGCCGCACCGTCGCGCCCAGGGCGCGGGCCAGCAACTGGCCGCCGAGGCAATGGCCGATCAGCGGGATGCGCCGCTCGATGAAGCGACGCAGCAGCGCCAGTTCGTCGCGCAACCAGGGCAGGTCGTCGTTGACGCTCATCGGCCCACCCATGATCGCCACCGCTCGCGGGCGTTCGGCGTCGAGACCGGCGAGTTCGCCGAGATCGGCGCGGATCACGCGGAAGTCCAGGCCGCGCTCCGCCAGCACGGCACCCAGATGGCCTGGCGGACAGAACTCGGCATGGGTCAGGATCAGAATATCGCTCATGGCTTACCTCCTTCCCCAGTCTGAAGGAAAGCCTTCGAGGAAGGAAAGCCCGACGCAGGAGCCCCGGCCCGGGATCGCGGCCGGGGTCCCGCCGCCGTCACGGACGCAGCGAAGTGACCTCCTGGGTCACGCCCCACCCGTCCAGCACGCCGCCCAGCGGCACCACGACTTCCTCCAGGTCGTGTTCGAAGGCACCGATGGCGGCATGGGTGGCGTACATCACCTTGCTGACCTGCAGGTTCCAGGAGCCATCGTCGCGAGCGACGACCTGGGCCCTGAGCGACTCGCCGCGAAACTGGCCCGCGGCCTGGCGGGCCTCCCGCTCACTGGGAAAGATGGCGAAGAAGTCGATGGGATGGATGCGCGCGAAGTCGAAGCCGCCTTCTTTCATGCGACGCAGGACATTCACGCTGACATCATCCGAGAAGGGCTTTTCCATGAGACGCACCTCCTGTCGAGACATTCAGAAAGTTCACCGATTCCCCATTCAGCTGAAGCCATCGTCGGCGATCATGAGAGTTTTTTGATCAAGCCAGAGGAAGATCGGACGACCATGGCTTCTTTCAGGGTAGCGTCAACCTGCCAGCGCTGCCGAGCTTTCCGCCGCCTGCCCCGGCAGGCGGCGACCGGCGGCAGACAAAGCGCTGTACAAAAGGCCCGGCCGTTGAGCAAGATTCCGCCTGCGCCGGCGTCCGTTGGTCCTGCCCGATGGCATTGGCGAAAGCGACTCGTGCAATAATATCAGGTTGATATCAACCACTTCTCTCCCGCTATCCCGTTCGGACGCTTTCATGCTTATCAGCAGCTACAACCAGGTTCTTGTCGCCTTTTCCCTGATTGTGGCCATCCTGGCGTCCTACACCGCTCTCGACATGGCCGGCCGGGTGACCCTGGCGAAAGGCCGCGAGGCGCTCTCCTGGCTGATCGGCGGCGCTTTCGCCATGGGCTTCGGCATCTGGTCGATGCATTTCGTCGGCATGCTCGCCTTCAGCCTGCCGATCCCGCTCGGCTACGACCTGGGCCTGACCCTGCTGTCGCTGCTACTGGCCGTCGGCAGTTCGGCCTTCGCCCTCTGGCTGGTGTGCCAGGCGGAACTCCCCTGGCAACGCCTGGCGCTGGGCGCCCTGCTGATGGGCAGCGGCATCGCCGCCATGCACTACACCGGGATGGCCGCCCTGCTGATGATGCCGGGGATCGTCTACGACCCGCTGTGGCTCGGCCTCTCCATCCTGATCGCGGTGATCGCCTCCGGCGCCGCGCTGTGGATCGCCTTCCGCCTGCGCCATGGCAGCCGGCGCATCGTCCTGGTCCGCGCCGGCGCCGCCCTGGTGATGGGCTGCGCCATCGTCGGCATGCACTACACCGGGATGGCCGCCGCGCAGTTCCCCCTGGGCAGCTTCTGCGGCGCCGTCGGCCGAGGCATCGACAACGGCTGGCTGGCGGTGCTGGTCATCGTGATCACCCTGGCGGTGATCGCCATCGCCCTGATCGTCTCGGTGCTGGACTCGCGCCTGGAGGCACGTACCTCGGTGCTCGCCACCTCCCTCGCGCGAGCCAACCGCGAGCTGATCCAGTTGGCCCTGCACGACAACCTGACCAAGCTGCCCAACCGCATGCTCCTCGACGACCGCCTGGAGCAGGCGATCCAGCAGGCGATCCGCGACGATCGCCGGTTCGCCGTGCTGTTCATGGACCTGGACGGCTTCAAGGCGGTCAACGATGCCTACGGCCATCACCTCGGCGACCTGTTGCTGATCGAAGTCGCCGAGCGTATCCGCGCCAACGTCCGCGCCCAGGACACCATCGCCCGCCTCGGCGGCGACGAGTTCGTCCTGCTGATCGAGGCCCGCGAGCCCGCCGACGCCGCGACCCTGGCCGAGAAGCTGGTGAAGCGGCTCAGCCAGCCGTACCAGATATCCCGCCACGAGGTGCGGATCTCGGCGAGCATCGGCATCGCGCTCTACCCCGGCGACGGGCAGACCCGCCACGAGCTGATGATCAATGCCGACGCGGCGATGTATCACGCCAAGGACCAGGGACGGAACGGCTACTGCTTCTTCGAGAGTTCGATGAACGCCAACGCCCAGGAACAGTTGCAACTACTGCATGACCTGCGCCAGGCCCTGGAGCGCCGGCAACTGGTCTTGCACTACCAGCCCAAGGTACTGGCGCCGAACGGACCGATGATCGGCGTGGAAGCGCTGCTGCGCTGGGAGCATCCGCAACACGGGCTGATCACCCCCGGCCAGTTCCTGCCGCTGGCGGAAAAGACCGGCCTGATCGTGCAGATCGGCGAGTGGGTGCTCGACGAAGCCTGTCGGCAGATGCGCCTCTGGCTGGACGGCGGACATGCGGACTGGAACATCGCGGTGAACCTTTCGGCCCTGCAGTTCGCCCATGCCGGCCTGGTCGACTCGGTACGCAACGCACTCCTGCGCCACAGCCTGGAGCCCAGCCACCTGATCCTCGAGGTGACCGAATCGACCGCCATGCGCGATGCCGATGCCAGCCTGGTGATCCTCGAGCAGTTGTCGGCGATGGGCGTCGGCATCTCCATCGACGACTTCGGCACCGGCTACTCCAGCCTGCTGTATCTCAAACGCCTGCCGGCGAGCGAACTGAAGATCGACCGTGGCTTCATCAACGAGCTGGCCCACGACAGCGACGACGCCGCGATCGTCTCGGCGATCGTCGCCCTCGGCCGCACGCTGAACCTGAAGATCGTCGCCGAGGGCGTGGAAACCGAGGCCCAGCAGGAGTTCCTGACCCGCCTCGGCTGCAATTCGCTGCAAGGCTTCCTGCTCGGCAGGCCGATGCCGGCCGAGCAGTTGCTCGCCAGCGTCGCCTGAGCGCCGCCAGCGGCGCGCCACGGGACCTGTCAGAACCGGCAGATTCGCCCATCGCCGTCTCGTTGACTTCCGCCCGCGCTGCGAACACCTTATGTCGCGCCCGCCGGGCGGCATGCCGCGACATGTCACGCCGCCACGACGAGCGTCTATCCAATAACGAGAAAACATGCATGAACAGGCTGTGTGTACTGGGGCTTCTCATCGGGCTGAGCGGGAGCCCGGCACTGGCGGCTGGCCAGGGCGAATCCGGCAATCCGCCGGCCACCGACAAGGAGCGTTTCATCGCCAGCCTGATGGCTCGCATGAGCAACGCGGAAAAGATCGGCCAGCTACGCCTGGTCAGCGTCGGCGCCGACCATCCCAAGGAAGCGCTGATGGCGGATATCCGCGCCGGCAAGGTCGGCGCCATATTCAATACCGTGACCCGCCCGGACATTCGCGCCATGCAGGACCAGGTCCGCCATAGCCGCCTGAAGATCCCGCTGTTCCATGCCTACGACGTGGCCCACGGGCACCGCACCATCTTTCCCATCAGCCTCGGCCTGGCCGCCAGCTGGGACCCCGAGGTGGTCGCCCGCAGCGCGCGGATCTCCGCCCTGGAAGCCAGCGCCGACGGGCTCGACATGAGCTTCTCGCCGATGGTCGACATCACCCGCGACGCGCGCTGGGGGCGGGTCTCGGAAGGCTTCGGCGAAGACACCTACCTGACCTCGCTGCTGTCCGGCGTGATGGTCCGTGCCTACCAGGGCTCCAACCTGGCCGCCCCGGACAGCATCATGGCGGCGGTCAAGCACTTCGCCCTGTACGGCGCGGCCGAAGGCGGCCGCGACTACAACACCGTGGACATGAGCCTGCCGCGCATGTTCCAGGACTACCTGCCGCCCTACAAGGCCGCGGTGGACGCCGGCGCCGGCGCGGTGATGGTCTCGCTGAACACCATCAACGGCGTGCCCGCCACCGCCAACCGCTGGCTGCTGACCGACCTGTTGCGCCAGCAGTGGGGCTTCAAGGGGCTGACCATCAGTGACCACGGCGCGGTGAAGGAACTGATCAAGCACGGCCTCGCCGGCAACGAGCGGGACGCCACGCGCCTGGCGATCCAGGCTGGTGTCGACATGAACATGAACGACGATCTCTACTCGACCTGGCTACCGAAGCTGCTGGCGGCCGGCGAGATCGACCAGGCCGACATCGATCGCGCCTGCCGCGACGTGCTGGCGGCGAAGTACGACCTCGGCCTGTTCGCCGATCCCTACCGGCGCCTGGGCAAGCCGGACGACCCGCCGTTCGACACCAACGCCGAGAGCCGCCTGCACCGCCAGGCCGCCCGCGAGGTGGCTCGCGAAGGACTGGTCCTGCTGAAGAACCGCGACGGTCTGCTGCCGCTGAAGAAACAGGGGCGGATCGCCGTGATCGGCCCCCTGGCCAAGAGCCAGCGCGACGTCATCGGCAGTTGGTCGGCAGCCGGCGTGCCACGCCAGGCGGTAACCGTCTACCAGGGCCTGGCCAATGCCGTCGGCGAGCGTGCCACCCTGCTCTACGCCAAGGGTGCCAACGTCAGTGGCGACCAGGCGATCCTCGACTACCTGAACAGCTACAACCCGGAAGTCGAGGTCGATCCGCGCTCCGCCGAGGCGATGCTCGAGGAGGCCTTGCGCACCGCGCGCGACGCCGACCTGGTGGTCGCCGTGGTCGGCGAATCGCAGGGCATGGCCCACGAGGCCTCCAGTCGCACCGACCTGCGCATCCCGGCCAGCCAGCGGCGGCTGCTGAAGGCACTGAAGGCCACCGGCAAGCCGCTGGTGCTGGTGCTGATGAACGGCCGACCGCTGTCGCTGGGCTGGGAGCAGGAAAACGCCGACGCGATCCTGGAAACCTGGTTCAGTGGCACCGAAGGCGGCAACGCCATCGCCGACGTGCTGTTCGGCGAGCACAACCCCAGCGGCAAGCTGACCATGTCCTTCCCGCGCTCGGTGGGCCAGGTTCCGGTCTACTACAACCACCTGAACACCGGCCGGCCGATGGACCACGACAACCCCGGCAAATACACCTCGCGCTATTTCGACGAAGCCAACGGCCCGCTCTACCCGTTCGGCTACGGCCTCAGCTACACCGAGTTCAGTCTCTCGCCCCTGCGCCTGTCCAGCGAACGGCTGGCCCGCGGCGCTACCCTGGAAGCGCGGGTCACGCTCAGCAACAGCGGCAAGCGCGCCGGCGCCACGGTGGTCCAGCTTTATCTGCAGGACCCGGTCGCCAGCCTCAGCCGTCCGGTGAAGGAACTGCGCGGGTTCCGCAAGGTGATGCTGGAGCCCGGCGAATCGCGGGAGATCGTCTTCCGCCTCGGCGAGGCAGACCTGAAGTTCTACGACAGCCAGCTCAGGCACACGGCCGAGCCGGGCGAGTTCAAGGTCTTCGTCGGCCTGGATTCGGCGCAAACCGAAAGCCGCAGCTTCACCCTGCTCTGAAGGCGCCGACCGCACCGCCAGCGTCGCCGCCGCGGGCGAACGGCAGCGTCTCAGCCCTCGGCCCGGAGCCAACGCCCGGGCCGAGGGCGGCGCCTGGTTCCCTCAACCGGCGTCCCCTTCCTCCTCGCCGCTCCGCGCCACGCTCTCCGTCAATGCGGCCTGCAACGCCGCCAACTGGCTGTCGAGCGAAGCGTCGATGATCCCGATCTCGGTTTCCAGGATGCAACCGCCCTGGTCCAACCGGGCATCGCCGACCACTTCCAGGTAGCCCACCTCGGGGAAATCCTTGAGCACCCGGGCGACCTGCTCGCGCACCGCGGCCAGTTGTTCCGGCTGGACGTGCAGGATCACCTGCTTCTGGTTGCTCACCAATGCCAGTGCCTCGCGCGTGGCCGCCAGGGTCAGCTCGACAGCGTCGTAGTGGCGCAACACCTTGCGCACCGCCTGCAGCACCACCTCGCCAAGCTGGCGATCGACCTGCCGGTAGTAGCGATTGCAGCGCAGTAGCGTTGCCTGGATCAGCCCGGCCTGGCGCAGACGCGCCTCCTCCTGTCCGGCCTCCCAGCCCAGGCGCTTCTGCTCCTGGTAAACCTCGTGGGCCTCGCGCTCGATTTCGGCGGCACGCTCGCGGGCCGCTTCCACCAGGCGGTTGGCGCTGAGGTAGTCCTGGTAGTCGCGGGCGCGCAACAGGGCCTGCCCGGGGGCCAGCCGTACGCGACTGGCGTCTAGTTCAACAAATGGAAGCATTCATCGCTCGCTTGTCGGGCGACCTTCAGGCACAGGGTCCGCGCCAGGGATCGCCGTTGTTCGTCGAAGGTCCAGTCCGCCGGGGCCGGCATGGCCTCCAGGCGCAGGTGCAGGCGCCGCGAGAAACCGCAGTCGGCATCGCTACAGGCGGCCAGCCAGAAAGCCAGGCCGCAGCGCCGGAAATAGCCTTCTTCCGGGTTTTCCGGCAAGGCCCGCTGCCAGCCGGGCGGCCAGCGACCGATGAGCAGGTCGAGCTGCTCCAGGCAGAAACGCTGGCCCTGTTCGCCGATCTGCGCGCGGATGCGCCGTACCCGCGCACCGTCCAGCACCTGCCGCAAGGCCTGGCCGTGCAGCAGCGCGCCGAGCCAGCCCAGGGTCCGTTCCAGCGCCGCCTGCGGGTAAAGGGCCAGCCCGCCCAGTTGCGCGGGCATGCGGAACGCGCAGTCCAATTCCAGTTGCTCCAGCAGCCAGGCGTTGAGAACGCTCTGTCGCCGCCAGTCCGGCAGCGCCGGCAGCAACCGCAGCAATACCGCGGGCAGGTGCGACTCGTGGATGTAGCGGGCCGGGCAGAAGCGCAACTGGTAGGCCGTCAATGGCATCGCGCCGCTCAGCCCCGTTGCCGGTGCCAGAAGAACTGCGCCAGGTTGCTCGCCAGCAGCAACGCCAGCAGCAGGCCGAACAGGCCGAGCAGGCGTCCGCGCGAGTGCTCCGCCACCTGGATCGAGAAGACACTCTCGAAGCGTGGCGCCAGCGGGACCTGGCGGACCCCGGCCGACGGCACCAGCACCACGCTGATGCGGTCGTAGCTGAGTCCTTCGATGCCGTTGTTCACCAGTTGCTTGATCTGCGGCACGTAGGCATCCAGTTGCACGTCGGCGGCGTGCTTGATGAACACCGAGGCCGATGCCGGCGAGGACTTCCTGCCCAGTCCGTCGCGCTCCTCGGGCAGCACCACATGGACCCGCGCCACCAGCACGCCATCGATCTCGGAAAGGGTATGGGAAATCTCCTGGGCCTTGGCGTAGTTGAGCCGCGCGCGCTCTTCGATGGGCGAGGAAATCAGCCCGTCCTTGGGAAACACATCCTTCAGCGTGGAGAAGTTCTCCCGCGGATAGCCCTTGCGCTTGAGCACCTCCACCGCCTCGGCGATATCCGATTCCTCCACCAGCAGGCGCACGGTGCCATCCTTGTCCGCCTGCTTGTCCGCGGAAACGCCCTCCGAACGCAACAGCGCCAGCATCTCGTTGCCTTCCTTCTGGCTGATCCCGGTATAGAGTTCGACCTTGCACCCGCCCAACGCCAGGACCAGCGCCAGGAGCGCCATGCGCGACAGATCTTTCACCGTTCGCCTCATTGGGTCTTCATCAGGGTTTCGACGTTCTGGCTCATGCGCCCGACGGTCTTGGCGATCAGCTCTTCCTGCATGGTGATGCGCATCAGCGACCACTGCATCTGCATCAGGCTGTTGGGATCGTCGCCGGGCGTCGACAGCTCCACCTGCAACTCCTGCTTGGCCTGGCTGAAACGCTCCCTGATCTGCCCCAGTTCGCTGAGCAGGTCGCCGCCCAGGCTGCCGGCACCGCCCATCGCCCGTTCGAACTCGGCGACGTGGGCCGCGCCGGCCGGGCCGCCGGAGAGTTCTTCGAGAGTGGTGATCTGCGCCTGGGCGCCCATCCGAGAGATATCCATCATGACTCCAGGTCGAGTTTGTGGCTGTTGCGCACGAGGTTGTCGAGCATGCCGTTGAGCGGGATCAGCACCTGCAATTCGCGACGCGCCAGTTGCGCCAGGTATTCGCCGCCCGGCGCATGCTCGACTGCACCGAGCAACTGGAGGAGAAAGGTTTGCTGCTGGCGCCCCAGCGGCAGTTCCGCACGGAGCATCGCCTTCAGCTCCAGGCGGTCCGCCTCCAACCCTTGCAGCGGCTGGGCAAAGCGCTGCAGCAGGCGCTCGCTGAGAGCGCCGTTCTCCAACCCGGCCAGGCGGCGTCCGGCCGCCGGCGGCTCGCCGCCGAGGGCCTGCTCGAAAGCCAGCACCTGATCGACAGCCGGCAGGTTCGCCGCCTTTGGACTGGCCGACGGATAGACGGCGAATCCCGGCGGCGTGTCGATGCGGCTCATGTCCGCACCTGGGCGCGCATGCCGGCGGCGAAGTCGGCCAGGGCAGGATCGCTGCTGCCGCCCAGCCCGGCCAGCCTGCGGTCCAGCGCGGCGCCCAGCCCCAGGTGCCACTCGCACAAGGCGAACCAGGGCTCCAGCGCCGGCCAGGGATTGCCATGGGCGAAGGCCAGGGCTTCCTGATAGCACCCCTGGTTGGCCAGGCTGGAAATCCGGATCAGCCGCGCCGCTTCGTCCTGTCCGAGGCGCTCCAGCCACTCGGCGATGCACAGCGCCTCTTCGTGGCAGTGCTGCCCGCTGCCGGCCAGCGCCAGTTCCGCCAATTCGCGTATCAGTGAAGTGTCCATGTTCAGATCTTCTGCAGGATGCCTTGCATCAGGTCGCGCAGCGCACGGGTCACCGTCGAGTTGATGTTGTAGATGACCGACCACTTGTTGATCTTGTGTTGCAGCTCGGCCAGCAGCGCCGGGTTGTCGGCATTGTCGGTCCCCTGCAAGGCCTTGATCGCGTCGTTGACGTCCTTGTTCGCTGCGTTGGCCTGCTCCTTCAGGGCATTGGCCACGGTATCGAGGGTATTCCCCGGGTTGGGGTTGAATATCTGCGCCATGCTTAGTCCTCTGTGAGCTGCGAAAGAATGCCGAGACCGCCTTCGAGGGCCCGGGCCTGCTGTTGCAGGAACTGGAAGCGCTCCGGGCCGGCGCCTCTGGCCAGTTCCCGGCGACACTCCGCCAGCGCCGCCTGCAGACGCTGCCGGAGCGCTGCGGCATGCGTGCCGTCAGCGACCGACAGTCGCGTTTCCAAGGCTGTCATCATGGAGCACCTCCCCTTTGAGATTGATGATGAAACGCTGCTTGCCGCGGGCCACCAGGATCGACTCCGGCTCGATGGCGAGGATTCGCACACCGCGGGATGTCGAGGCGCCCACCGGGTATTTCTGGCCGTCGCCGAGCACTACATAGGGCACCCGCCCCAGCGACACCGAGCGAATCGTGAACTCCAGTTCGTCGCCGCTGGCGCGCTTGCCGCGACTGAGCAGCTCCAGGCTCGGGCGGTTGCCGAATTCCTGCTGGAACTCGCGCTGCAGGCGGTAGAAGGCGCTGAGCTGGACCTCGTCGAGCGTGCCGCTCAACTCGATGCGCTCGCCGCGCTCGCGGAAACTCAGTTGCCGGTCGAGGCCGGCGTCCGCCAGCAGGCGCTCGAGGCGGCGCAGGTGCGAGCCGGCCACCCGGACCTGGTTTTCCACCCCGAGCAGGCCCGGCACCTCGGACTCCAGCAATGCGTCGATCCGCGCCCAGCGTTCGTCCTGTTCCGCCAGTTCGCCGTTGAGCCGGACCCAGCCAGGCTTGTCCGCGTTGCTGCTGAGGATCTGCCGATAGCCGAATTTCTGCAGGATGAAATCCACGCCCTGGCGAATGTCTTCCATGCTCCGTGCTTCCAGTCGGTAGTCCACGCCGCTGCCATCGAGGTAGCGCTGTAGCGCCAGGCGCCGGGCGTTGTCCTCCAGGTAGCCGCCGAGCAGGAGACTGTCGCCCTGGCGCTGCACATCCACCTCGCTCATGCCCTGCTCGCGCAGGTAGGCGCGCACCTTCGCCAGGGGCTCCTCGCCGGCCATGCCGTGCTGGCGGGCCGACCAGGGTTCGACGAGCATGCCCAGCAGACACAGCGCCAGCGCCAGGCTGACGCCGAGCAGCCAGGCCCCGCCGGCACGGGCGGACGACTTGCGGCGCACTGGCGCGGTCTGCACCTCGGCTTCGGGGAAACGCTCGGGAAAACTCCGCTGCGGGTCGCAGAATGCCCAGCGCAGCGGGCCGCAGGTCTGCCCGGCAAGCGCCTGCAGGATCGCTCCGGCGACTTGCGCCTGGCCGTCCTGGCGAGGCTCGCAGCCCTCCGCCCACTCCAGCAGGCGCACGCCCTGGGCATCGACCTCGAGCACCAGGTGGACTGCCGCGATGCCCTCGTCGAGCAACACCAGGTCGGCCTGCAACGGATCGCTGCCAAGCGCCACCCGGCCCTCTCCGAGCGAGACTTCGGCGCCCTGGTTCAGCCCGCTGTAGAAGCGGATCTTCCAGGCCATGCTAATTCCCGCGCTCCGCGCCGACGCACCAGGCGCCGTCCTTGGGACAGGCGCCGTCGGTCACCCGCCAGCCCTCCTGCGCACCCATCCGGCAGGGCGTGAGGAACGATCCCTGGCCGGCCTGGCGCAAGCGCTCCTGTTCGGCCCTGGCCGGCGCCAGCGCCTGGCAGCGGGCGCTACCGAGCAGCTTGCGCAACGACAGGCTCTGGTTCGACAACTCGTCGATTTCAAGCAGGCCGCCGCGCAGGTCGCGACGGTTGTTCAGCGCCAGGTAATGGCCGACGCCATCGTCGATCAGCCGCGGCTCGATGAGGAACAGCCGCACCGAGCGGCGCACGGTGTCCGCGGTAGTGCGGAACAGCGCGCCGAGATAGGGAATGTCGCCGAGCCAGGGTACCTTGCGCTGGCTCTGGCTCAGTTCGTCGCGGTAGATGCCGCCGATCAGCAGGCTCTGGCCATGGCCCACGCGGGCGATGGTATCGATCACCGTGCGGTTGATCGTGGGGATCTTGTCCAGGCCGGCGCTATTGGGTTTCTGGCTGCCGTCCTCGATGTGCAGGCTGAGGCTGATCTCCGGCGTATCGCCGAGAGTCACCACTCGCGGCGTCATTTTCAGCATGGTGCCGTAGGTGATCGCCTTCAGCTCGGCCACCCGCTCGCCCGTGACCCGCACATAGTAGGTTTCGCTCTGGTCGAGCACCGCCTGGGTATTCTCCTGGGTCAGCAGGGTCGGCCGGGATCCGATCTGCGCCTGCCCCTGGCTCTGCAACAGGGTGACCTTGGCCAGCAGGAAATCCAGCCCGCGACTGTCCACCAGGCTGCCGACCGCCCCGTTACCGGCGCCGCCGCCCTCCTCGCTATCCTGGCCGGTGGTGCGGATCTGGATCGACTTGTTGTTGCCCAGGCGAATCCCGGCGCTCCAGTCGACGCCCAGCTGGGCGAGGTTCTCGGCATTGATGTCGATGATCGACAAGCCGACCTCGATCCGCGCCGAGGGCCGGTCGAGGGCTTCGATCAGGCGGCGATACATGGGCAACCGGTCCTTGTGGTCGCGCACCACCACCGCATTCAGCGACGGTTCCGCCTGGACCACCGCATGGCTCGATTGCGGTCCCGGGCGCAGCTTGCCCGGCTCGTCGCCCACCGCAACCACGTTGGCATCGCTGAGCACCCGCGAGAGGATGCTGGCGATGCCCGGCGCCTCGATCTCGTCGTCGCGGTACTCGATCTTGCGGTCCTCGGCGACCGCATAGCGCAGCGGGAAGATCTCCACGCTGAGGTCGCCGGTCTTTTCGCTGCGCAGGGTGTATTGCTGCTCCAGCACCTGGGCGGTCTGCTCGACCAGTTCGAGATAGCGCCCCGGACCGGACACGTGCACCAGCCGCCCGGAAGGGTCGGCACGCCAGCCGAAGCGCGGCTCCCAGATGCCGGCGGCGGTCAGCGCGCGCTTCAGCTCGGCCTCGCCGACCTGCTCCAGCCTCACCAGCCGCGATTGCATCTCGGTGGTCTTGAATACGTACAGCACGGTGCCGTCGTAGTACCAGCCGAGGTTGTAGAGGGAGGCCATCAACTGCAGGAAGGCCTGCGGGCTTTCCAGGTCGAAGCGACCGCTGACCTGGTCGTTGACCTTGTCGCTGACGATCACCGAGGCATCGTAGTTGGCGCCGAAGTTGGCCAGCACGTCGCGCAGGCTTTCGCCCTGCGCCACATAGTCGTAAGGCAGGCTGGGCCAGTCCAGCGGCTGCGCGCGCAAGACCGCGCCAGGCAGCAGCGCCAGCAGTCCGCCGATCAGCAGGCGGCGCATCAGGGACGCCACACCGGAGCCTGCGGCGGCAACCCGCGGGGCAGCGGTTCCAGCTCCGGCGCCAGCGCCTCGAGCAGCCCCACCTGGGCGGCCAGGGCCCGTTCGAGTCGCTCGGGATCGAGGCCGTCGAGGCCCAGCCGCGCCTGCAACAGCAGGCGCCCGTCCGCGTCCAGGACGATGGCCTGGGGATAGCGCCGGCTCCAACTGGCGACCCGCGACAACAGCGCCCGCAGCAACCCCAGCTGGTCGCGCTGCGGATCCAGGGGGGCGTGCTCCAGCGGGCTTTCCAGCAGCAGGTCGTCGCCCTGGCGCAGCAACAGGACGCTCTGTCCGTCGATGCGCAGGTGGTACGAACCCGTCCGATCGGCAACAAAGGGCCCTTGGCCCAGGCGAGTGGCCAATCCGCTCAACAGATGATCCATGATTCCTCGGTAGGGCCGGCTTTCGCCGGCCGCTCAGCTCTGCCAGTAGAAGTGATCCTGTGCCTGGCACAGGTTGCGTTCGTGCAGCCAGGCCTGGACGGCGTCCGCCGCGCCGACGTCGTCGTCCAGCCGGCAGAGAGGTTGCCAGAGGCATTCGAGGACCTCGGGGATCGGCTCGAAGCCGGCCAGCCCGCCGCTGGCGAGCAGCGTCGCCATGCCCCGCTGCCAGTTCGGCCAGGCGCTCTTCGCCAGTGCCGAAGCCGTCTCCAGCTTGCCGGCCAGTTCGGCCACCTGTTCCTGGGTGCGCGCCTGGCACTTGGCGACCCTGGCCAGTTCCTCGCGGGCCTGCTCCGGCTCCAGCTCGGCCACGCGGGACCAGAATTCGGACTTGACTCGCAGTTGCCGGGACTGGGTCTCCAGCTCCACCAGCGACAGGCGCCAGCCGGGGATCGCCTGGTCGAGCAGGCTTTCCCACCAGCCATAGACCGGCAGCAGGACCCAGTCGATCATCGACTGCGGCACGGCGAGGTTGACCCGGTCGCCCAGTTCGGCGCACCAGCCGTCGTCGTCCTGCGCCGCGCAGAGGAGAATCTGCCGCACCTCTTCGCGCCCCAGCGCCAGGCCGCGCGCCAGGCGCTGCTGCAACCACTCGCAGCGGAACAGTTGCTCCAGCCGCAGGCGCGGCAGCATCCGCTGCAGCAACGCCAGTTGCCGCGCACTGATGATTCCGGACTCACGATACAAACTGCTCGATGCGTAACCCGGCACCCGACCCCGCGAGCGGGCGTCCGAGCCCACCACGGATACCCGCCTGCCAGCGAACACCGCTTCTCGGGAGTACTGCTTATCGTCTTCCTGCTCCATTCTCTGCCTTGGCTTCCTCACTACATTGCGCGCTCGTCAGAGCCTGCAATTTGGGCCGATTCTACTCATGCAGCCGCTACCGGGCTTTCAAAAAACGTCAGTTATTTTTAGCCCGGCATTCGTCCTTCCCCTGCCGCGAGCGGCTCGGTGTGCAGCCGAAACGGCGGCGATAGCTCTGGGTGAAATAGGACTGACTGGAAAAGCCCGCCTCCATGGCGATGTCGACGATGCTCATGTCGCTGTTGAGCAGCAACTGATGGGCATAGAGGATTCTCCGCTCGCTGATCCAGGCGCGCGGCGAAACCCCATAGACACTGCCGAACAGCTCCTTGAAGGTGGTCAGCCCCATGCCGAACTCGCGGGAGAAGTCGGACAGCTTCCACTCGTTGAGGTAGTGCTTCTCCATGAATAGCTGCAGACGCTCGACATGCCGGTTGCTCAGTTGCCGCAGGACCGACATCAGCAGCGCCCCCTGCGGACTGAACGCGAAGAGCATCAGCAACTCCTCGATCTTCAGGCAGGCGAGCATCGGCGGATGCTCATGCACAAGCAATTCCTTCAACCCCTTGACGCAACCGGCCAGCAGAGGCGTGGCAGCGAACGCGATGATGCCCGGCACGGGCTCGTCGCAACGCTCGACTTCACTCAACAGCGCGCCGAAGCGCTGGACGAAGCCTTGTAGAAACTGGGCAGATAATGGAATCCAGAGTATTCGGCTGTCCTTTCCCTTGGTACTTACGACATAGCTTCCGCGGCGGACGAAAAGCAACTCGCCAGGCGCCAGGCAAAAAGTGGAATCGATGTCCTGGACGGTCAGTTCGCCCTCGAGCAGAACATATACGCCCTCTTCCTTGTTTACCCTGTATTCGAAAGTTGGAATGTTCCAATGACAAGACGTTATCTGCTTTCGGCCAAGAGATTTGGCTCCTTGCATATTATAAGAACCCCAACACTTCCCGTCGTACCTTGAATGCCCCGCCTAGCGGAGAGGCATGAATACGCTCCGTTTTATTGATTTTTAAAGCCATGAGCACGGAGTCGATTTTATAATAATCAGGATTATCCGACGTGCGCTGATTCGCAGAGCGAGTCGGCTTCCGCCAATTAATCCAGCTTTCTTTAGAAGCGGAACAAAAGTACCAGTTTTATTATTCGAGGCCTTCCCTGACAACGAACGAGACTTGCACTTCTTTAATCTCCATACGCACTTTCCGAAACAGCAGGCAATGTATCAATCGTTGCCAGATCTTTCTTCCGGGCGAGCGGCCGTACAATTCGGAAAACAGTCGCGCCGAACCAGCCGGACCCGCTCATCGACGCCCGCCGCCACCCGCTGCCAGGCGCTCGCCTGGACCGCCGCGACGCCCACCCAGGAAAGCTCGGTGCGTAGGTACAATGCCTCGCCCTCCAACCTGTCGACCTCCAGATCGAACGCATAGCGCAACGGCAACCCGGACACCCGGTAGCGCCGCTCGGCAATCGTTTGCATCCTTCCCTGAACGACGGCATACAGGCGCAGCCTGAGTTGCGCCTGGCGCGCCTGCAGGGAAACGCCGCCCACCGAACCACCCACCGTCACCTTCGGCGACATCGGCGCGGGCTGGCTGACGCAACCGCCGAGCAGCAACGCCAGCGGCAACAGCATCCAGCACCTCACCTGCGCCGGACCGTGCGCGCCTCCAGCGGCGTGCCGTCACCGTCGGCGAGGCGCTGCAAGGCCTGCTCACTACGCGGATCGCCAGCCACGTTGCGCGCCAGCCAGCGCGCCAGCCCGGCCACGCTGGAACGGTCCTCGCCGCGAACGGCCGCGCGGGTCACCGAACGCCCCTCGAAATGCCCCACCGCCTCAGCTCCAGCGTCTTGGGACGGCTGCACCGGCGAAATCGATTCGATTTTCATGGGGCCGCTCAAACCCTCATGCCGACCGCAGCGACCGCCTCGCGATCACTGTCGCACGGCAGCAGGCGCTGCCAGAACTCGGCGTGATCGAGCAGGTTGGCCAAGGTCGCCTCAAAGCATTCGAGGGTCAGTTGCGCTGCGAGAATCTGCGCATACAACTGGACCTTGCCGGTCAGCTCGTCGAAGCCGAAATGCAGATCGAAACGGTGCCAATGGCGGTTGAAGCTGGCGAGCTGGCGAAAGATCCCCTCGCCCAGCACATCGATGCCCACCACATCGGCCTCCAGCAACAGACGCTCGCGCTCGGCGAGCAGCAACAGGGTGACGCCCACCTGTTCGTCGAACAGGAGGCTCGCCATGCCCTCCTCGTCGAGGGACAGGGAAGGCAAACCGATACGGCCTGCGAACTCGGCAAGCAGTCGGTTGACCTTGCTCGTTAAATCCATGGGGGCGCCTCCTAAAGCTCAGCGCATGCTAGCACCGGGCTATGCATCGCTTTTGTCACTGAGAGACTTTTCTTTTAAGAAAAAAGCCACATCGCTGTGGCCTTTTCCTCCCGCGCGGAGACGGCTCAGACCACTCCGGCCGCCGCACGCCAGGCCTGGTTATGGCTCTGGGTGTACTGCTGGATGAGCTGCAGGACGTCCTTCATGAAGCCGGCATCGAAGCTCATCTGGTCCTCGACCTTCTGCTTCTGGCTCTGCCCGATGGTGGCGTTGACCTCTCCTTCCCGGGCGCTCGCCTGCGATTCGCCCTGGCGCACCTGGACCGAGGCGTTGGCCATCTGGACGAAGGACTGGATCACCGTGTTGGCCACCTGTAGGGCGCCGTTGCGGCTCTCGAAGGCACGGCCCGCCGCACGCAACGCCACACTGTCCTGCACCTGGTCCGCCGCCCAGACCTTGCCGACGATCTTGCGATCCTCGTCGGAGGTCTTGCCAAGCGCCTGCATCTTCGCGTCGATCAGTTCGTTGCGCCCATCGATGTTCTTCTGCAGGGTCTTCTCCTGACTGATGGCCTTGCCGTTCTTCAACGCGCCGAGGCTGCCGACCACCGCCGAGGCCAATGCGCCGACGCCAGCGATCACCGCCATGGCGATCATCAGCGTGGCGCCGCTGCGCATCTCGTCCACCTGCGCCTTCTGCGCGTGGATGATCGACTGGTTCTCGTTGTCGCGCTGGAGCACGCCCAGCTCGCGCGCTTTCTGCGCGATGCGGAAGAGAATCAGCAGAAGCTCGACGCTGCTGTCCAGCTCGCTGCCGGCCGCTTCCATGCGCACCGGGTCGAGCACCTGGCGCGGAGCGTTCAGTTCGACCCGGTCGGCCCGCGCGGCCGGCACCTGCGGCAGGTCCGCAGCCGCTTGCGGCGTGCCAACGGAACGCCCGGCGGCGCCGGGAGCGATCGGCTCGGAGGGGATCGCGGCCTGGGTAGCCGCCAGGGAATATTGCGTGTCGATCATGTGACGTCTCCTCAGATCGCTGCCGGTCGGCTGGACAGGTTGTGCAGGGTTTCACCCTTGGCCTGGAGCATGGCGAAGATCCGCTCCATGATTTCCTGGAATGCTTCCAGCATGCGGCTCAGCTCTTCCTTCAGGCGCTCGATCACGCCCTGCAGGGTGGTCAGGTCGGCACGCGATTCCTGCACGTCGGCCTGGCGGTTCGCGGCCTTCGCCTGGAATCCCGAATGAGTGGCCTGGGCCGCGCCGTTGGCGACGTCCAGGGTCAGGTCGGAAACCTGCACGCCGAGTTTCAGCGAGTGCGACAGCGATTGGCCGGCCAAACTGCCGAACTTGCCGCCCAGGTCGGCGACCTTGCTCGCCAGGCTGGCGGTCATCTCGGCCGCCTTGCCGCCGATCTTCGCGCCCAGTCTGGCCAGCCCGCCGACCGCTGAGCCGCCGAAGCTGACCACCGCCGCCAGCAGCGCGACGGCGATCTCGATACCCATCAGTGCCGGGCCGAGCTTTTCCATCACTTCCTTGCTGATCAATCCGTCCGCGGCTGCCTGCTGTACCGACTGGGAGACCACTCCCATGACACCGCCCGCGATCATCAGTGCACCCGCGGCCGCGCCGACGCCGGTTGCCACCATGATTGCGCCGACGATGATCGAAGCTATTGCACTGATCCAACCAAAGATTTTGGCTGCCAGACCGGACTTCTGGGCTTCTTTCGCGGCTTCTTCCGATTCCCTGATCTTCTGCTGGTTGTCCTCCATCTTCTGCAGGTTCTGCTTTCGCGCCTGCTCGATTTCGGTCAGCTTGAGTTTCTTCTGCTGGTTCTCGACTTCGCCGGTGATTTTCGCCAGCTCGATCTCGAACGCCTGCGGCGACATCAGGCCGGCGGACAACAGCGTCGAAGCGCCGGCCAGCACAACCTGCCGCGCCAGTCCGACATCCTCGCCCACTGCTTGCACCAGGCTGGCGATCTCCGCACGATTGGCGACCTCCAGGCGCTGCTGGCTGGCTGCGGACGGCGGCGTCAGCGCCACCCCCGTGCCGCTCGCGGAAGCCGCAGCCGGCGCCGCCAGGCGCTCCACCCGCAGACTCTCGACATCCCTCGCGACCGGCCTGCCGAGCGCCGGGATATCCCCGGCGTCGGCCACCCCGTAGGGCAGTCCGGCGCGTTCAAGCGTTATCGGATTCATATGCTCGATCCTTTCTCGCGGTTACGGCTTCCAACATGGCGCCGGCACGCGCGGCCAGGGCCTCGTGCGCCGGCTGTGCCGCGGCCAGGGCCCGGGCCGAGTAGAAGCCACTCTCGGCTCCGTCGAGATCACCCAGTTGCAGGTGGCACTCGGCGGCATGGAAGGGAAAGCGCGGCTCGTTGATGTCCATCAGCGCGCCGTAGCTGTAGCTCTGCAGGGCCTGCTCATAGAGACCGAGGGACTGGCGGCAGGCGCCCAGACCGAGAAAGTAGCGGGCGTCGTAGTGGTCGAGCATGCACAGTGCCTGGAAGATCTTCTGCGCGTCGTCCCACTTGCCCGCCTGGTACTGGTTGAAGCCCAGCGCATAGAGCTGCTCCAGGGTGTCCTCGCTGAGTCCGCGAAGCATCGCCAGGGTGCCGCCGTCGCGCAGGAAGGCCTCCAGCGCCTGTTGCTGGTCGGTGTCGGAAGGGGTCGCTTGCTGGTTCATGGATACCTCTAGATCGCGCTGAGAATGTCGCGCAGGACGCTGTCGTATTTCTGGATGAAGCGGTTGAGCGCCTCGACCGCCGAGTTGTAGCGGGAGCTGGTGTCGTTGAGCAGGGTGGTCTTCTCGTTGACCTTGTCGTTCAGCGGACGCGAGCGGTCGCTCACCGTGGTGGCGAAATTGCCGACCGGGTTGTTGTCCTTCTCGAAGGGGTACTCATCCCTGAGGCCCTTGAGTTCCCCGCTCTGCTTCGGCGAGCCGCTGAGAAAATCCTTGATCGACAGCTTGCCGCTGAAGGTATCCAGATTGCTCAGCAGCGCATACTCGGGGCTGTCCTTCCACCTGGGATCGCCGACGGCATAGCCATAGAGCGTGGGGTCGACCAGATCGATACCGCCAGCGTCGATCCTGATGCCCTGCTTGGCCGACAGCGCGGCGTTGATCTGCGACTGGATCACGCTGTAGACCTTCAACTCCGCGGTCAGCGCCTTGAGCTCGTCGAGCAGCGCCTTGCGCTTGCCGTCCTGGGTCTGCAGGACATCCTTGTAGACACCGATGACATCCTCGTCGAGACGCCCGTGCAGGCTGAAATAGGCCGACACCAGGAACTCGCGCAGATCCCACTGCGCACCGGGCTGCCGACGTGCCTGCAGGACTTCGCGGAGTACCTCGAGGCCCTGCCCCGGAGGCGCGGACGGATTGGCCGCGAGCAACCAGGCGAGCGCCTTGAGCACTTGCGCCTCGCTCAGCGGCTGGCCGGCGTGGGCCAGCACGATCCGCTCGCTGCGCAACAGGGCCAGCAGTTCCTCCTGCTCGGCACTGGCAGGCGCCGCCGACGCGGCCAGGAGCTCGTCCAGGAACAGCTCGCGAGCGGCATTAAGGTTTCTGACTTCCATCGTGATTCCTCAGATCAACAAGCCACGCATCGGCGTCGGACGCCGCGGCCGGGTACCCTGCTCGCCCTGCGTCGGCTGGGAACTGCGCATGCGCCGCAGTTCGGCCAGCAGCTCCTCTTCGGCGGCTCGCGCCAGCTCTCGCTCCGGCGCCTGGAACAGCAGCTCGCCGGCGTCCGCGGCAAGCCCCAGGCCTTGCCACATTTCCGCCAGCAGGCGGCCGCGTTCCTCGCTGTCGCGAATCGCCAGTTCGGCGGCCTGGACGGTCGCCCGCAGGGTGTCTTCGGTGTATTCGTTCATGTCGCCCATGGTAGGGATCGACGTTGCCGGAGCCTGTCAGGCACGGTCGGGTTTTTGTCGTTTTCGCAGGCTTCGCTGCGTCACCACCCGCCCGGCCTCCAGCTCGAACCAGCCGTCGGCGGGCTCGGCGGCGCCGGTCCAGCGGCGATAGAAGCGCGCCATGCGCTCGCCAGGCAGTGGGCTGCCGGCCAGCGCCAGGACCTTGCCGTAGAGACGCTGGCGCGGCCCCAGCGTATCGAGCGTGGCCTCCGCCAGCAGGTACAGCGCGGCGAATGGATTGGCCAATCCGCTGCGCGCCTGCCGCCGACGCAACATCACGATCCAGACCCGCTCGCCGTCGCAGCGCCAGGCCAGTTCGCAGCCATGGGCCAGGACCTGCCAGCCGAGCGCGATCGAGGTGTCGCGCAGGCAATGCGGACGCACCGCCAGGCCGCGGGCGAGAAACCAGGGAATCAGCGGATCGGCGCTCACAACACGATCCTGCCAAGCGGCTGGATGTTGATCTGCTGGGTCAGCTCCTGGTAGGACAGCACCGGCAGCCCGGCATAGTCGCTCTCCACCAGCTTGCGCACGTAGCGGCGGATATCCATGGAAACGATCAGCACCGGCCGGTTCTGCATCTGCGCGAGATCGCCGACGGTCTGCCGCACGCGCTCGAGGAAGGCCTGGGTTATCGCCGGGTCGAGGGCCAGGTAGCTGCCGGCGCTGGTCTGGCGGATGCCACCGCGGATCTGCTCCTCCACCGCCTGGTCCAGCAGATAGGCGGGAAGGATATTGTTGCCGCTGGAGTACTTGTAGCAGATGTAGCGCTTGAGGCTGCTGCGGATGTACTCGGTGAGCTGCACCACGTCCTTCTCCTTCTGCCCCCACTCCACCATCGCCTCGAGGATCGCCCGCATGTTGCGGATCGAGATGTCCTCGCCGACCAGGCGCTGGAGAATCTCGGTCATCCGCTGCAGGGGAACGATCCGCTGCGCCTCCTTCACCAGCTCGCCGTAACCCTGCTCCATCTGCTCCAGCAGGTAGCGCGTCTCCTGGATGCCGATGAAATCCTCGGCGTACTCCCGCAGCACATGGGACAGGTGCCAGGTGAGCACCTGCTCCAGGCCCAGGCAGGCACAGCCGGAACGCTCCAGGCGATCCTGATGCGCCTGCTCCACCCAGCTCGCCTCTTCTCCCGGCACCTGCAGCTCTGCCGGCTCGTGGGGGACCGCGAGCAGTTCCAGCTGCGCGGCGCGTTCGCGCACCAGCAACCAGCCCGGCCGCAGGCATCCGCGCGCGACCGGGACCTCCTGTAGCTGCACCAGGTATTCGCCATCGCCCATCGCTTCGTTGAAGCGCAAGTGGATACCCGGGAACGGCACGCCGAAATCCAGGTACAGCGCGCGTCGTACCCGCACCAGCTCCTCGTTCAGCGACATCGCCTCGAGACGTTCCTGGAGGCTGGCATCGACGTCGATCAGCAACGGCACGGTGAGGGCGAATTCTTCCTGCTCGGCGAGACGCCCGGCCTTCGGCTTGCCGCCGCCAGCCTTGCCACGCGCCTTGGCCGATGGCGCTCCGGCGCCCTGCGCGAGCAGCGCCGGCAGGTCGCGGGAACCGGCGCTGGCCTGGGCCCGCTGGCGCCAGAGCATGAAGTAGCCGCCGCCGCCGACCAGCAGCGCGAGAGCCAGGAAGGTCAGGGTCGGGAAACCGGGAATCAGGCCGAACAGCACCAGCAACAGGCCGCCGATCAGCAGCGCCTTGGGCTGCGCCACCACCTGTTCGCCGATGTCGCTGCCGAGGTCCGCCGATTCGTCGGAAGACACCCGGGTGACGATGATCCCGGCGGTGATGGCGATCAGCAACGCCGGCACCTGCGAGACCATGCCATCGCCGACGGTCAGCACCGCGTACAGTTGCAGCGCGTCGGCGGTGCTCAGGCCCTTCTGCGTGACGCCGATGGCGATGCCGCCGAGGATGTTGACGACGATGATGATCAGCCCGGCGATGGCGTCGCCCTTGACGAACTTCATCGCGCCGTCCATGGAGCCGAACATCTGGCTTTCCTTTTCGATCACCGCGCGCCGCGCCCGCGCCTCGTTGACATCGATCACGCCAGCACGCATGTCGCCGTCGATGCTCATCTGCTTGCCCGGCATGGCATCCAGGGAAAAGCGCGCGCTGACCTCGGCGACCCGCTCGGCACCCTTGGTGATCACCAGGAACTGCACGATGGTGATGATCAGGAAGATGATGATGCCCACCACCAGGTTGCCGCCGACCACGAAGCTGCCGAAGGTGTTGACGATCTGCCCCGCGTCGGCCTGCAGCAGGATCATCCGTGTGGTGCTCACCGACAGCGCCAGGCGGAACAGCGTGGTGATCAGCAGCACCGCCGGGAACACCGAGAACTGCAACGGCGAGCCGATGTACACCGACATCATCAGCAGGACCACGGAGATGGTGATGTTGACGGCGATGAGGATGTCCAGCAGCAGCGGTGGCAGCGGCAGCACCATCATGAACACCACCGCCAGCAGCAACACCACCAGCAGGATGTCCTTGCGCTCGCCGACCCGGCCGAGAAGCCCGCTCAGGTCGTTCATTCCCGCGCCTCCAGCTCCAGCGCCCGGGCGTGCGCGGCACGCGCCGCGTCGAGACGCCCGGCGAGCTGTTCGGCACGGCTCAGGCAACGCCACAGACCGGGCTCCTCCTCGCCATCCTCCTGCAACTGCCGGCACAGGCGCACGGCGGGCTCGCCGAGGCCTTGCTGGAGCAACGCCAGGAGCAAGGCACGGCGCCCGTCGCGGCGCTCCGGCGCAACGCTCAGCAAGGCCTCCAGCAACACCTGGGCGCGTCGCGGCTGGCCGCATTGCAGGTGCAACCAGCCCAGCATCAGCAACAGGCGCTGTTGCGTCGGTTTCAACGTCATCGATTCATACCTTGTGCAACAGGTTCAGGGCCATTTGCAGCAGTCGCTCGTCTTCATCGCGCTCGCCGAGCAGGCAGGCCGCGGCCTGCAGGGCCGGCTGGCGGGGCAGCGTGAGGGCCAGGCGGAGATCGCGCAGCGCCCGGCGGAAGTCGCCGGGGCGCAGCAGGCCGTGCAACTCCAGCTGTGGCCGGGCGTAGTCGAACAGGCGCTGTTGCGCCTGCTGCGCGGGATACAGGCTGGCGACGTGGGTCTCCACCGGCCGGCCGTCGGGCGCCAGCAGATGGCGCTCCGGCAGGGGCGGTGCGAACGGCTCGGCATGCGCCAGGTCGAGCCGTTCGATGCCGATGTGCCAGGCACCGACCCGGCTCATGCGGCGAGCACTTCGCTGCGCGCCGAGCGCAGCGCCTGCAAGGCCTGGTGCAGCGTCGGCATGCCGACCTGCCGGGCTTCCAGGGTGATGCACAGCAGCAGGCGCGATTCGCCGCTCCAGGCGCAACGCAGCGGCAGGCTCCCGGCCGCGCGCGCATGGCACAGGCGCAACGCCCGCAGGGTGCCGCGATAGGCCTGGTGCCAGGCCAGGTCACAGGCCAGCCAGAGCGACAACTGTTCGCCATGGCGTTCCAGCTGCAAGGTGCCGCTGTCCTCGAAATCCAGTTGCACCACGCGCGCCAACGGCGCCGGTACGCTCACCCGCAGGTCCTGGCAGAACTGCGCGACGGCCAGCTCAACCCAGTCCATGCTGCTGCTCCTCTTCGCGCTCGATCGCCAGGTCGAGTGCCATCTGGCAGGCATTCAAAAGATTCTGGCGCTGCTCGTCGTCGCCGAACACTTCGACCGGCAACAGGCGGTAGAGACGCTTCAGTTCGCGGAAGAAATGGATCTGCCGGGCGACGTCGGCCAGCGGCAACGGCTCGAGCAACGCCTGCACCTCGGCGACGCCGACCCAGCGCTTCTCGAGCAAGGCGATGACTGCGCCGGTCAATTCAGAAGGCCCGTATGCCATGGCCCCGCTCCCCCGTCACCAGCACCTGCCAGAGCGCCCCCACCTGCTCCGCCAGGCCGCCGAGCACGCGCAGCTTGTGCATGTCGCTCATGACCCGCTCCAGCTTCACCGGATCGAGCCGGCTCGACTGACTGTCCAGGTCGGCGCTCAGGGCTTTCTGCAGGAAGGCCACGACCCGCTCCAGCGGCGTCGCGGCGAAGCGCGCCTGGATGTCCTGCCAGGCCGCCGACAGGCCCCGGTAGTCGAGTACTGCGTCACGGTAGGTATCGCGCAGCGCCTGGATATCGCCGACACCGGCGGCGGAAGCCTCGGCGGCCAGCGGCTCGATGCGCAGGCCGAGTTCGATCTCCAGGCCCTGCTCGTCGGCCATCCGCAGCAACGCCTGGTCGACCAGCGCCAGCATCGCCCGCGCCTCCGGCCGCCCGGCCAGGACGTCGCGCGCCCGCGACAGCGCCAGGAAGCGCTGGCTGATCTCGCTGGAGAAGCCCTCCAGGTAAGCGCTGAGCTGCGCCAGGCTGCTCAGTTGACCGCTGCCCAGGTGGGCGATCAGCGCCTCGAGCTTCTGCTGGCTTTCCAGGTCCGGAATGCGCTTCCAGTACTCCTGCAGCATGGCCTGGACTTCGCTCAGGCGCGCATGGGCGTCGCTCAGGCGGCGCTTGGCCAGGGATTTCTCGGCGCGCTCGGAAAAGGCGAAGGTCAGCTCTTCCGCGGCATCGGCCAGCGACTGCGAAACGGAGACGTAGTGGACGCGCTCGCCCTGGAAGCTGCCGCCGGCCTGCTGCGCGGGGGCGTTGGCCGCTTCCCGCGGCGCGAGGGGCGCGGCGGAGGAACTCTGGAGGATGTCCATCGTGGCTGTGGTTCCTGGTCTGCAAAGGCGGCGCAGTATAGGAACCGGTCCAGTGCCGCCGATGCCAATATCGGCCGGTTTTTTTTAGCCGCGGCGGCAACCGATTTCTAAAAACTCCCGGCTGGCACTGAAATTCGTCGCGCGAGGCTTTCTCTATAGTGCGCGCCGACTCCAGCCGAACCGACCCGCCATGCCCGCGCCTCTCTCTCCTCTCATCGTCCGGATGCGCCACGCCATCGAAGGCTGCCGGCCGATCCAGATCCGCGGGCGGGTCACCCAGGTCACCGGAACCCTGCTCAAGGCCGTGGTGCCCGGCGTGCGCATCGGCGAACTCTGCCAGTTGCGCAATCCCGACCAGAGCCTGGCGCTGCTCGCCGAGGTCATCGGCTTCCAGCAGCACCAGGCGCTGCTCACCCCGCTCGGCGAGATGCTCGGGGTTTCCTCCAACACCGAAGTCAGCCCTACCGGCGGCATGCATCGCGTGGCGGTCGGCGAGCACCTGCTCGGGCAGGTGCTCGACGGCCTCGGCCGCCCCTTCGACGGCAGCCCGCCGGCCGAGCCGGCGGCCTGGTATCCGGTCTACCGGGATGCCCCGCCGCCGATGAGCCGGCGCCTGATAGAGCGGCCGCTATCGCTGGGTGTGCGCGCCATCGACGGCCTGCTGACCTGCGGCGAAGGCCAGCGCATGGGCATTTTCGCTGCCGCCGGCGGCGGCAAGAGCACCCTGCTGGCCAGCCTGGTGCGCAATGCCGAGGTGGATGTGACGGTACTCGCCCTGGTCGGCGAACGCGGTCGCGAAGTCCGCGAGTTCATCGAAAGCGACCTCGGCGAACAGGGGCTGCGCCGCTCGGTGCTGGTGGTCGCCACCTCCGACCGACCGGCGATGGAACGCGCCAAGGCCGGTTTCGTCGCCACCAGCATCGCCGAGTATTTCCGCGATCAGGGTCGCCGCGTCCTGCTGCTGATGGACTCGCTGACCCGCTTCGCCAGGGCCCAGCGCGAAATCGGCCTGGCGGCCGGTGAACCGCCCACCCGCCGCGGCTACCCGCCCTCGGTGTTCGCCGCGCTGCCACGCCTGATGGAGCGTGCCGGGCAATCCGAGCGGGGCTCGATCACCGCGCTCTACACCGTACTGGTGGAAGGCGACGACATGAGCGAGCCGGTGGCCGACGAGACCCGCTCGATTCTCGACGGGCACATCGTGCTGTCGCGCAAGCTGGCCGCCGCCAACCACTATCCGGCCATCGACGTGCTGCACTCGGTGAGCCGGGTCATGAACCAGATCGTCGACGACGATCAGCGCCATGCGGCCGGACGCTTGCGCGAATGGCTAGCGAAGTACGAGGAAGTCGAGTTGCTGCTGAAGATCGGCGAATACCAGAAAGGCCAGGACAGTGAAGCCGACCGGGCCATCGAGAAGATCGCGGCGATCCGCCAGTGGCTGCGCCAGGGTACCCACGAAACCAGCGATTACGCACAGGCCTGCGCGCAGTTGCGGAGCCTCTGCGCATGAGCCTGGCGCTGCTGTTGCGCGTCCGACGCCTGCGCCTGGACCGGGCCGAGCGCGCCCAGGGCCGCCAATTGCTACGGGTTCGCGCCGCGGCGCAGGAACACACCGAGCGCCAGGCGGCGCAACGGGACTACCGCGACTGGCGACTGGCCGAAGAGCAACGGCTGTTTCTCGCCTGCCAGGCGGCCATGCTCGACCGCCGGCGCCTGGAAGCCTGGCAGCAGCAGGTAGGGCTGCTGCGGGAAAAGGAAGCCGGCCTGGAACAGGACTGCGCCGAGGCCGCGCAGCGCCTCGAAGGGGAGCGCGAGCGCCTGCGGCAGTGCCGGCGAGAGCTGCTGGAACGCCAGCGGCAACTGGAGAAGTTCGCCGAACTGGAGCGCCACGTCGACGCCGAGCGCCAGGGGCTGCGCGAACGCAGCGAGGAAGGCGAACTGGAAGAATTCACCCGCCACGAGACCTGGCCATGCTCAAGCTGAACGCCGTGGATACGGCTCCGCTCGTGTCGTCCGACACCCTTGCCCCCCTTCCGCCGCTGCGCGCGCAGCAGATCGCCTTCGAACAGGCCCTGCCCGCGCACCGACCGCCGGCGCCCAGGCCACCGTTCGACAAGGGCGACGAAACGACGGAGGCCGCCGCGACAGCCGACGCGCCGACCTCGACGCCTCTCGCCGACCAGCCCGCGGCGCCTGCCGCCGACCGGCCGCCGACCACTCGGCAGGATCCCATGCCAGTTGCCGCGGACGCAACGCCAACGCCAACGCCAACGCCAACGCCAACAGTGTCGCCGTCCGGATCGGTAGCACGGCAAGCGCCGGCAGTCACCGCGCGCGTCGCGGCGTCCACGCAAGGCCGGGAGCCGGCCAGCGTTTCGGCGCCTCCGGTCGACGAACCGCCGCTGGTGCCGGTGTCCTCCCACCCGCAAATCGCAGGTCGGACGCATGAGCGGCCACAGCCCGGCCCCGGCTTCCCGGCGAAAACCGCAGCCGAGGTCGCGTCCACGGCGCAGGCCAGTGTCCAGGCTTCGCCGCCCGCGCCGACAGCGGGCGGCGAAGGCCGCGGAGAGGAGCGTCGGCAACCCGGAGAAACCGATCCATCCGCACTGCCCCCCGACGACCAAGCGCCTGTGCCACTGCCTGCCATGCAAACCCCCGGCGACCGCCTGCTGGCACGCCTGCTGGCATCGAGCGGGAGCCGGCCACTGCCGCTGGCCGATCTCGTGCGCCTGCTCGATGCCGTGCAGGGGCGCATCCAGGTCGCCAGCGCAGCCGAAAGCCATGCGGCGCGCCTGCAGGTGCGACTGCCCCAGCTCGGCGCCGTGGAGGTGCAGGTCCTGCATGGCCATGGCCAGTTGCAGGTCGAGATCAGTGCCAGCCCCGGCAGCCTGGCGTTTCTCCAGCAAGCCCGTGGCGAGTTGCTCGAACGCCTGCAACGGCTGCATCCGGAACAACCGGTGCAACTCACCTTCAACCAGCAGCAGGACAGCGGCCAGCGCTCGCGGCAACGTCGCTACCTGCATGAAGAGTGGCAAGCCGAATGAACGGTACGGACCTCGACCTGCCGCTCGCCAGCCGCGCCGAACTGGATCTCCAGCGACGTCTCGCGCGTTGCCGTCGCCACTATGTCGGCAACGCTTTGCAAGCGCGCCTGGACATCGCCCAGGCCGCCCCCGACGTCGATCTCGAACTGAGCCTGGCGTGGGACGGCCTGCCCCTGCGCTTTCTCTGCCAGGCTCCGGCACTGGCCCACTGGCTCGCGCCGAACCTGCAGGAGGCAGCCTTCGCCAGCCTGCCGGCGGCCCTGCAACTGGCCTTGCTGGAGCGCGAAGGCAACGTCTTTCCCGGCCTGGTCTGGTACGGCCTGAGCCCGGCGCAACCACGCGCTGCGATGGGCCTGCGCCTGAGCCTGGAACGCGACGACCAGCGCCTGGCGCTCTGGCTCGACGGCGATCCCGCGACGCTGCTGGCACGCCTGCCGCCGCGCCCCTCGGCGCAACGCCTGGCCATACCGCTGCGCCTGTCGCTGCAATGGCCCGGCCTGCCGCTGGACGCCGGCGAGCTGCGCACCCTGGAGCCCGGCGACCTGTTGCTGCTGCCTGCCGGTCATCGCCCCGACGCAGCGCTGCTGGGGGTTCTCGAAGGACGCCCCTGGGCGCGCTGCCAACTCCACTCCACGCAACTGGAACTGCTCGACATGCACGACACCCACTCCCTCGCCGACGGCGAGGACCTGCACGAACTCGACCAACTGCCGATCCCGGTCAGCTTCGAGGTCGGCCGCCGCACCCTGGACCTGCATACCCTCTCCACCCTGCAGCCAGGCTCGCTGCTCGATCTCGACAGTGCCCTGGACGGCGAAGTGCGCATCCTCGCCAACCAGCGCTGCCTCGGTATCGGCGAACTGGTCAGGCTCCAGGATCGGCTCGGGGTGCGCGTAACCCGCCTGTTCGGACACGACGAAGCATGATCCAGTTGCCCGACGAGCTCGGCCTGATCCTCGGTCTGGCCCTGCTCGCGCTGGTCCCGTTCATCGCGGTGATGGCGACCTCCTTCATCAAGATGACCGTGGTCTTCTCGCTGCTGCGCAACGCCCTGGGCGTCCAGCAGATTCCGCCGAACATGGCGATGTACGGGCTGGCGATCATCCTCAGCCTGTACGTGATGGCACCGGTCGGCTTCGCCACCCGCGACTACCTGCGCAACCACGACGTCAGCCTGAGCGACTCGGCATCGGTGGAACGCTTTCTCGACGAGGGCATGGCGCCCTACCGGAACTTCCTCAAGCGGCAGATCCAGGAGCGCGAACACACCTTCTTCATGGAAAGCACCCGCCAGGTCTGGCCCAGCGAATACGCCGAGCGGCTCGACCCGGACAGCCTGCTGATCCTGCTGCCGGCCTTCACCGTCAGCGAACTGACCCGTGCCTTCGAGATCGGCTTCCTGATCTACCTGCCCTTCATCGCCATCGACCTGATCATTTCCAACATCCTCCTGGCGATGGGCATGATGATGGTGTCGCCGATGACCATTTCCCTGCCGTTCAAGCTGCTCCTGTTCGTCCTCCTCGACGGCTGGGCGCGGCTGACCCACGGCCTGGTCATCAGCTACGGAGGCTGACCATGAGCAGCGCCGACATCCTCCACTTCACCAACCAGACCCTGTGGCTGGTGCTGGTCCTGTCGCTGCCGCCGGTACTGGTCGCGGCCCTGATCGGCACCCTGGTATCGCTGGTCCAGGCGCTCACCCAGATCCAGGAGCAGACCCTCGGCTTCGTCGCCAAGCTGGTGGCCGTGGTGGTGGTACTGTTCGCCACCAGCGGCTGGCTGGGCGGCGAGCTGTACCGTTTCGCCGAAATGACCCTGCTGAAGGTGCCGCTGGTGCGATGAGCGTCCAGGACCTGCAGCAACTGCTGCTGACCTACAGCCTGCTGCTGCCGCGGATCATCAGTTGCTTCGTGGTCCTGCCGGTGCTGGCCAAGCAAACCCTGGGCGGCGGCCTGGTGCGCAACGGCGTGGCCTGCTCGCTGGCGCTGTTCGCCTACCCGATCGTCGCCGGCAGCCTGCCGCCGGCCCTCGACGCGCTGGACATCGCCCTGCTGATCGGCAAGGAAGTGCTGCTCGGCCTGCTCATCGGCTTCGTCGCCACCATTCCCTTCTGGGCCATGGAAGCGACCGGCTTCATCATCGACAACCAGCGTGGCGCGGCACTCGCCTCGACCTTCAACCCCAGCCTGGGCAGCCAGACCAGCCCCACCGGGCTGTTGCTGACGCAGACGCTGATCACCCTGTTCTTCTCCGGCGGCGCCTTCCTCGCGCTGGTCGGCTCGCTGTTCAGGAGCTATGCCAGTTGGCCGGTGAGCAGTTTCTTCCCGCAGCTCGGCAGCCAATGGGTGGCATTCTTCTACGCGCAGTTCTCGCAGATGCTGATGCTCTGCGCGCTGTTCGCCGCGCCGCTGCTGATCGCCATGTTCCTCGCCGAGTTCGGCCTGGCGCTGGTCAGCCGCTTCGCCCCGTCGCTGAACGTGTTCATCCTCGCCATGCCGATCAAGAGCCTGGTGGCCAGCCTGCTGCTGGTGCTCTACCTGGGCATCCTCATGGAGCACGCCTACGATGCCCTGCTGCTCGCCGTCGACCCGCTGCGCCTGCTGCGTCCCGTGCTGGAGACGCCATGAGCGCCGAGAAGACCGAGCAGCCCACGGCGAAGAAGCTGCGCGACGCCCGCCGGCAAGGCCAGGTGGTGAAGAGCAAGGAAATTGTCTCCAGCGCGTTGATCCTGTCGCTGGTGGCGCTGCTGATGGGCTTTTCCGACTACTACCTGGAGCATCTCGGCAAGCTGCTCCTGCTGCCCGCCGAGTACATCGACCTGCCGTTTCGCCAGGCGCTGGAGACCATCCTGGAGAACCTTCTCCAGGAGCTCCTCTACCTGCTGGCGCCGGTCCTGCTGGTCGCGGCGCTGGTGGTGGTGCTCAGCCATGTCGGCCAGTACGGTTTCCTGCTCAGCCTCGACAGCGTCAAACCGGACCTGAAGAAGATCAACCCGGTGGAGGGCGCGAAGAAGATCTTCTCGATCCGGAGCCTGGTGGAGTTCCTCAAGTCGACCCTGAAGGTCGCCCTGCTCTCCCTGCTGGTCTGGTTGACCTTGCAGGGCAACCTGGCCAGCCTCCTGCGGATTCCCGCCTGCGGGCTGGACTGCGTGGCACCGGTGAGCGGGCTGATGCTCAGGCAACTGATGCTGGTCTGCGCGGTCGGCTTCCTGGCGATTGCCGTCGCCGACTACGCCTTCGAACGCCACCAGCACTACAAGCAGTTGCGCATGAGCAAGGACGAGGTGAAGCGCGAGTACAAGGAGATGGAGGGCAGTCCGGAGATCAAGAGCAAGCGCCGGCAATTCCATCAGGAACTGCAATCGAGCAACCTGCGCGCGGATGTCCGGCGCTCCTCGGTGATCGTCGCCAACCCGACCCACGTCGCCATCGGCATACGCTATCGACGCGGCGAAACGCCCCTGCCGCTGGTCACCCTGAAGCACACCGACGCCCTGGCCCTGCGGGTCCGGCGCATCGCCGAGGAAGAAGGAATCCCGGTGCTGCAACGAATTCCGCTGGCACGGGCGCTGCTGCGCGACGGCAATGTCGACCAGTACATACCGGCGGACCTGATCCAGGCCACCGCCGAAGTCCTGCGCTGGCTGGAAAGCCAGCAGACGGATACGCCCTGATCGCTATCGGGCAGGGCGGCCGCCGCGGCACCGGCGACGCAAGACGCTGCGACCTGGCGCCGAAAAAAAGGGGCCCGAAGGCCCCTTTCACATGCTTGCTACGGGTCAGTCCTTGTCCGGGATCCCGTGTACCACGCCCGCGGTATTCTCCAGCAGGCTCTTGGTCGCGGTCTGGATGAACGACTCCAGCTTCTTCTGCAGCTCGGCCTGGTCCGGCACTTCCTTGGTGATCACCGCCTTGGCATCGCCGCCCAGTTGGTAATCGTAGACGCGCACGTCACCGTCCTTCGGCCGCACCAGGATGCGGTTGCCGGAGACGATGGCGACGTTCTGCTCGCTGCCCGACGGCTTGATCACGCCGAAGCCCTTGTCGCCTTCCGGCAGGTTCAGCAGGTCGCGGCCCCAGCACTGGTGGACGGTCTCGCCGCCGAGCAGGCCCATGATGGTCGGCACGATGTCGACCTGGGTACCGACGGTCGGCAGGTGGGTACCGAACTTCTCCTGGATGCCGGGGGCGATCAGCAGCAGCGGCACGTTGAAGCGGTGCAGGTCCATCTCGGTGAGCTGCTCGGGGCTGCCGAAGCCATGGTCGCCGACCACCACGAAAAGGGTGTCCTTGTAGTACGGCGACTTCTTCGCCTTCTCGAAGAACTGGCCCAGCGCCCAGTCGGAATAGCGCATGGCGGTCAGGTGCTCGTCGAGCGAACCGTAGCCGGTCACGCGCTCCACCGGCAGGTCCTTCGGCAACGCATAGGGCACGTGGTTGGAGAGGCTCTGCAACAGCGCATAGAACGGCTTGCCGGTGCTCGCCAGCTTGTCCAGTTCCTCGTTGCCACGGGCGAACATGTCCTGGTCGGAGACGCCCCAGGTCGGATCGGAGAACACCGGGTCGACATAGTCGTTGCGGCCGATGAAGGTGGTCATGCCCTGGTTGCTGAAGAAGCCGGACTGGTTGTCCCAGGCGAAATCACCGTTGTAGACGTAGACGTCCTCGTACTGGCGGGCGCTGAGCAACTGCGGCAGGCCGGAGAACTTGTGGCCGCCCTCCGGGGTTTGCATCAGGTATTCGAAGCCCGGCAGGTTGGGGAAGCAGGCCATGGTGGCGAACATGCCCTGGTGGGTATGGGTGCCGTTGGAGAAGAACTGGGTGAACAGCAGGCCTTCCTTCGACAGCTTGTCGAAATACGGCGTGATGTTGCCCGGCGCGCCCAGGGCGCCGACATAGTGGCCGGCGAAGCTTTCCAGCAGGACCACCACCACGTTGCGGATCGGCAGGGCATTCGCCGCCGGCGGGGTGAACTCGCGGCGCACCGCGGCCTCATCGGCGTCCACCAGCTTGTCGTTGGGGGTCAGCAACATCTGCCGGGTGGTCTCCAGGGCGACCTTGTCGTCCAGGGTGGCCTTCCAGATGTTCGCGCGGTCTTCGGAGAAGCGCTCCTTGGCCGCCTTGACCAGGGTCAGGGTGCCGTTCAGGCCCAGTTGGTTGGCGAACATGGATTCGGTGGTGAAGGCATCGCCCCAGCGCAGCGGCGGGCCCTGGCGCAGGGTGCCGCGGGCGGCGAGGACGCAGACCAGCACGCAGAGGAACAGCACCACGCCGCGCACGTACCAGGGCGCGGCAGCGCTCGGCCGGGCGATCACGCTGTCTTCGCGCGGCTTGCGCTGGCTCGGGCGGGTCGCCAGGTCGATGGCCTTGAACACCCGGTACAGCACCCAGGTGGCGAAGGCCCAGGCCAGCAGGTAGCGGACCACCGGGAAGCCGTACCAGAGCATGCTCATGACGGTCTTCGGGTCTTCCGACATGTACTGGAAGACCAGGCTGTTCAGGCGCTGGTGGAACTCGCGGTAGAAGTCCAGTTCGAGTACGCCGAGGAACAGGGTGATGCTGGCGAACAGCGTCAACCATGTACGGAACAGGCCGCGAGCGGCCATCGCGCGTACCGCGAACAACGACAGCACCAGCGGCGCCACGGCATAGACGACGACCCGCAGGTCGAAACGCACGCCGTTGCCGAACGCCTCGAGGAAGGTGCTCGCCGGGGTCGCGCCGATCAGTTCGCGGTTGTAGATCAGCAAGGCCAGGCGCAGCAGGCTGAACATGACCAGCAGCACCAGCGCGCTGAGCGCGGTGAACGCCAGGTGGCTGCGGATGGTGGGCTGGAACAGCCGTGGGGGCGATTGGGTGGTTCGGACTTCCGTTTGGTCCATGTTTACAATTCGCTCTTCTGTCGTTCGATTTCGAGAATGCGGTCCCGCCCCTGCTCGGCCAGCAGGTAGCGGCCGGGCCCGATGGGCAGTAGGGACTGTGCGGAACGCAGGCGCCGTACGATCACCTGCAGCGGCCCGTCGGGCGGCAGCAGCAAGGCTCGCGCGTTATGCGTCGAGTCCTCGGTGATCCACAGGCCTTCGCTGTCGCACAGCAAAAAGCTCGGTGCATTCAGTCCGTTCAGCACCACCTCGTCCTCGGCCCCCTCATGCAGACGCATGACGTGGCCACGTTTCTTTTCCGTGTAGAAGACGCTTCCGTCCGGGCAGGCGGCCACCCCTTCGGAGCGCTGCAATCCCTCGCGCAGTACCGTCAGTCCGCCGGTCTCCGGGTCGTAGCGGAGAATCCGCCCGTCCAGGTCGCGATCCTCGGCGGCGTACAGGTAGCGGCCGTCGCTGGCGACGCCCTCCACCTGGATGCCGTCGAACAGCGGCCGGGCCTGCTGGGCATGCCACCAGAACACCGGCGAGGCGCCCTGCTCCTGGCTGATCGCGATGCCGTCGCGGAAGCTGGCCATGCCGTCGGGCTTGGACAGCCCGTCGAGCACCGTATCGCGGCTGCCATCGGCGGCGATGCGGAACACCAGGCCCTTGCCGTCCTGCAACTCCTGGCTCACGTAGAGCAGGCCGTCCGGGTCGCGGGCCAGGGCGCTGACGTGGGGAATGTCCTCGAGCACTACCCGGTAGGTCCAGCCGGATACGGTGGCTGCCGGGGCGAAACGCTGCCAGCCGAGGAAGGCCAGGGCGATGAAGAGGACGCTACCGAGCAGGCAGGAGACTACTACGCCGCTCTGGCGCAATCGTTTGGTCAGCATTCGATGCACTCAAGGACAAAACTGCCATTTATAGCCATGGCAACGGAAAAAAGCGCGCAGATTTTCCCGGATCGATTGTGAAAAAAATGTTAGCTGGCAGTAACAGGGGATGTCGGAGCGACGCATGAAAAAGGGCCTTGCGGCCCTTCTTGGTGAAGCGTCAGTCGTTGTCCTGCTTGCCGATGGCCTGCAGCACGTACTGCGGCAGAGCAAACGCGCCCAGGTGGATATCGGCGTTGTAGTAGCGGGTGGCGATGCCGCTGTCGCGGAAGCGCTGGCGCAGCGTTTCCAGCGGAAGGCGACGCAGGCCTTCGCGGGTCGAACCCCAGGCGAAGGTCATGGCGCCGCCGATATAGGTCGGCACCGCCGCCTGGTAGAAATGCCAGTCGGCGAACAGCCCGTCGGTACGTGCGGCGGTGGTGCGCACTTCCTCCAGTTGCATGAATGGCGTGCCGTTCTGGGTGACCAGGATGCCACCCTCGTTCAGGCAGCGCCGGCAGGCCTGGTAGAAGTTCTCGGAGAACAGCACCTCGCCAGGGCCGATCGGGTCGGTGGAGTCGGAGATGATCACGTCGAAGCGTTCTTCCGTGGTAGCCACGAAGCGCATGCCGTCGTCGATCACCAGGTTCAGCCGCGGGTCGTCGAAGGCGCCCTGGGAGTGGTTGGGCAGGAACTCCTTGCACATGTCGACCACGGTGCCGTCGATCTCGACCATGGTGATCCGCTCGACGCTCTTGTGCTTGGCCACCTCGCGCAGCATGCCACCGTCGCCGCCGCCGATGATCAGCACGCGCCGGGCCGCGCCGTGGGCGAGGATCGGCACGTGGGTGAGCATCTCGTGGTAGATGAACTCGTCGGCCTCGGTGGTCTGGATCACTCCATCGAGCGCCATCACCCGGCCCATCCGGGCGTTTTCGAAAATCACCAGGTGCTGGTGCTCGGTGCGCACCTCATGCAGCATGTTGTCGATGCTGAAGCGCTGGCCGTAGCCCTGGTACAGAGTTTCCTGATAATCGCTCATGGGCCGGGATCTCCCTGGTAAGGCTGCAATCTGGCAGCGGGACTTGCCCGCGCCGCGAAGAAAGGCGCGCATTCTACGCTGGCGGCAATGACAGGTCGAACCCCGCCGGCGGATGGCGCCGGCTGCGCCGGACAGGTATCGTCTGCCCATGAGCCAGCCTACCTCTCCCCTCGTCCTGCACCTGCCCTACCAGTCACCCTGGGAATGGCGCCAGTTCCACCAGCATTTCGCCCTGCGCCTGCTCGCCGGTGTCGAAAGCCTGGGTGACGACCACTATGCCCGCAGCTTCCGGGCCAACGGCCGCCCGGCCTGGTTCGAGGTGCGACCGCTGGCGGAACGCCAGGTCCTGGCGCTGAGCCTCAGCCCGTCCGCCCATGCCCTGGCCGCCGAACTCGAGGCACGGGTCCGCCGGATGTTCGACCTGGACAGCGACCCGGCCGCCATCGCCCGGCATTTCGCCGGGGATCCCCTGCTCGGCCCGCTGGTGGCCGCCAATCCGGGACTGCGCCTGCCGGTGGCCTTCGATCCCTTCGAACAGGCGGTGCGCGCCATCGTCGGCCAGCAGGTCACGGTGAAGGCCGCGGTGACCATCACCGGGCGCCTGATCCAGCGCCTCGGCGAGCCGCTGGAAGATCTCGGCTACGACGGCATCAGCCACCTGTTCCCGACGCCCGCCGCGCTGGCGCAAGCCAACCTCGACGGCATCGGCATGCCCGGCAAGCGGGTACAGACGCTGCAACGCTTCGCCGCGGCGATCGCCTCGGGAGAGCTGAGCCTGGACCTGGCGGACGGCCCCGAGGCCCTGGTGGAGCGCCTCTGCGCGTTGCCCGGCATCGGCCCCTGGACCGCCGAATACATAGCCCTGCGTGCCATGGGCGAAGCCGACGCCTTCCCCGCCGCCGACCTCGGCCTGCTGAAATCCACGGTCTGGGGACCGCAAGGCATCGATGCGCGCAGCCTGAAGGCCCGCGCCGAGGCCTGGCGGCCTTGGCGCGCCTACGCCGCGATCCACCTGTGGAACCACTACGCCGCAGGCGGCTAACGCCGCGGCGGGAGGCTACAGCCTGACGTTGCCGCGCGGGCCGGCGATGGCCCAGATGATCAGGCCGAGCACCGGCAGGACGATGATCACCAGGACCCAGATGATCTTCATCCCGGTTTCCGCAGCGCTTTTCAGGATGTTGACGATGGCCCAGATATCCAGGGCCAGGATGACCAGGCTGATCAGCCCGCTGAGGGTGGAACCCATGGCGCGATGCTCCCGAGCAAGAGTGTTCCCTCAGGATAGCCGGCGCGTTCACTCCACGAGGATGTCGGCGAAGCTGGCCACCGTCGGATGGCCGTCTAGGCTGCCGCCTTCGCGGGCCAGGCCGAGCGTGCGCATGCCCGCGTCGCGCGCGGCATCCAGTTCCTGCACCACGTCGGAAAGGAAAAGGATTTCCGCGGCCGGCAGGCCGATGGCCCCGGCGATCCGCGCATAGGAGGCGCTTTCCCGCTTCGGCCCGCTGGTAGTGTCGAAGTAGCCGGAAAACAGCGAGCCCAGGTCGCCGGCCTCGGAACAGCCGAAGATCAGCTTCTGCGCCTGGATCGAGCCGGAGGAATAGACGTACAGGTCCAGCCCACGGGCCTTCCACTCGCGCAGCGCCTGCACCGCGTCCGGGTAGACGTGGCCCTTCAACTGACCGTCGCGGTAGCCCTGGGCCCAGACCATGCCTTGCAGGGCCTTCAGCGGCGTCGCCTTGCGGTCCTCGGCGATCCATTGCAGGAGGATCGCGATCACCCGCTCGACATCGGCGTCCGCCTCACCGCTCTCGGCACGCACCGCCGCCAACTGTGCGGCTACCTCGGTCTCTCCGGCGTGTTCGCGGACGAAGTCCGGCAGGTGCCGGGCGGCATAGGGAAACAGCACGTCGAAAACGAAGCTGACCGCGCTGGTGGTGCCTTCGATGTCGGTGAGGATGGCTTTGATGGTCATGCGGACTCCGGATGAAACCGCCCCCGGCAGGACCGGGGGCGCGGATGGTGACGGATGGGACGGTGCCTCGCTCAGTCTTCCAGCAGGGGGAAGCGGCTGGCGATGTCGTCGCCGGTGAACTGGGCGACCCAGCCCTCCGGGTTGTTGAACAGGCGCACGGCGACGAAATGCGGGTGCTCGCCCATGTCGAACCAGTGGCGGGTGCCGGCCGGCACCGAGATCAGGTCGTTGCGCTCGCAGAGCACGGCGTAGACATGCTCCTCGATATGCAGGACGAACAGGCCGCGCCCGGCGACGAAGAAGCGCACCTCGTCTTCGCCATGGCGGTGCTCGTCGAGGAACTTGGCGCGCAATTCGGCCTTCTGCGGGTGGTCGCTGTTCAGGCTGACCACGTCCACGGTGATGTAGCCGCGCTCGCGCTTGAGCCGCTCGATCTCGTGGGCGTAGGCGGCGATCACCTCGTCCTGGCTGGCGCCGGCGGCGATCGGCGCGGCGGCTTCCCAGCGTTCGAAACGGACGCCGACCTCGGCCAGGGTCGAAGCGATGTCCTCGGCATGGGTCAGCAGCTTCAGCGGCTGCTCCGGCTGGTTCTCGTGATAGACGGTAAGGCTGCTCATCGGCTCAGACTCAGTACTTTCAGTTCACACTCGAACAGAAACTCGAAAGCTTCCACCTGACGCAGGGCATCGCTCATGCGCGCGCCCCAAGTGTACAGCCCGTGGCCGCGGATCAAATACCCCGGGCAGTGCGGATGCGCCTCCAGCCAGGGCTGCACGCGGCTGGCCAGGCGGGCGATGTCCTGGTCGTTGTCGAAGATCGGCACCTCGACCTGGCCTTCGTGGGTGGTGACCCCGGCGAAGGCCTTCTGCAGTTCGTAGTCCTGCAGCACCAGGCGGTCGCCGCGGACCAGGCGGGAAAGCACGGTGGCATTCACCGAGTGGGTATGCAGCACCGCGCCGATCGCCTGGTTCCAGGCATACAACTGGGTGTGCAGGAGGGTCTCCGCCGAGGGTTTCTTGCCCGGTTCCAGGCTGTTGCCGGCCAGGTCGGTGGCCAGCACGTCGTCGAAGCCCAACTGGCCCTTGTGCTTGCCCGAGACGGTGAGCAGCGCGCGCTGTTCGTCCAGGCGCGCGGAGTAGTTGCTGCTGGTTGCCGGCGACCAGCCGCGGCCGTAGAGGAACCGGCCGGCGTCGATGATCTGCTGGGTCAGCTGTTCACGGTTGTCGTTCATGCCCGCACCTCTTGCAAACGGGTACTGATGATAGCGGCTGCCAGCAAGGCTGCCAGGCTGGCGATGGCGAAGGTCCAGGCAGGGCCCAGGCTGTTCCAGCTATAGCCGGAATACAGCGCGCCCAGGGCTCCGCCGGTACCGGCCAGCGCAGCATACAGGGCCTGGCCCTGGCCCTGCTGGCGCGGGCCGAAGCTACGCTGCACGAAATGGATGGCAGCCGCATGAAAACTGCCGAAGGTGGCGGCATGCAGCGTCTGGGCAAAGACCAGCAGCGCCAGGCTGTCGGCCAGGTTGCCGAGAAGCAGCCAGCGCAGCGACGCCAGCAGGAAGCTCGCGGCCAGCACCTGGCGCAGGCTGAAACGTTGCAGCAGGCGTGGCATGGCGAGGAACAACATGACCTCGGCGACCACCCCCAGCGCCCAGAGCAGACCGATCAGCGCCCGGCTGTAGCCCAGCGATTCCAGGTGCAGGGTCAGGAAGGTGTAGTACGGCCCATGGGACAGCTGCATCAGGCACACGCACAGGTAGAACGCCAGCACGCCCGGCTGGCGCAACTGGGCGAGGAAGCCGCCCTCGCCTTCGCGCGGTTCGCGATGGGCCGGCTGGGCATTGGGCACCCACCAGCTGCACAGCACGATGCCGAGCATGATACCCAGCAGCGTCGCCGGGTAGACATCCAGGCTCAGGCGCTCGAACAGCGCGCCGAGACCGACCACGGTGCAGATGAAACCGATCGAGCCCCACAGGCGAATCCGGCTGTAGCTGGCGCTGCGCTCGCGCAGGTGGGCCAGGGTGATGACCTCGAACTGCGGCAGCACGGCGTGCCAGAAGAACGCGTGCAACGCCATCACCAAGGCCAGCCAGGCGTAGCTGTGGCTGACGAAGATCAGCGAGAAGCCCAGCGCCGTGCATACCGCGCCGAAGCGCACGATGGCCAGGCGCTGGCCGCTGCGGTCGCCCAGCCAGCCCCACAGGTTGGGCGCGACGCAACGCATCAGCATGGGAATCGCCACCAGCTCGCCGATGCGCGGGCTGGGGAAGCCCAGGTGATGGAAATACAGGGCGAGGAACGGCGCCGTGGCGCCGAGCAGGCTGAAATAGAAGAAATAGAAGCTGGACAGGCGCCAGTAGGGAACCGCGCTGGTCACGATCCGCCGTTCACCCGTCCCGCATCGCTGCCTGCCACAGCCCTCACAGCTGCGGCAGGACCGGCGTGTCGACGCGCACGTCGGCGTTCTGCCCACGCTGGCGCAGCAATTGGTCGAGCAGGACGATGGCCATCATCGCCTCGGCGATCGGCGTGGCGCGGATGCCGACGCACGGGTCGTGACGGCCCTTGGTGATCATGTCCACCGGCTCGCCGGCGGTATCGATCGAGCGCCCGGGAGTGGTGATGCTGGAGGTCGGCTTCAGCGCCAGGTGGGCGACGATCGGCTGGCCGGAGGAGATCCCGCCGAGGATGCCGCCGGCATTGTTCGACAGGAAGCCTTGCGGGGTCAGTTCGTCGCGGTGCTCGGTGCCGCGCTGGGCGATGCTGGCGAAGCCGGCGCCGATCTCCACGCCCTTCACCGCGTTGATGCTCATCAGCGCATGCGCCAGTTCGGCGTCCAGGCGGTCGAAGATCGGCTCGCCCAGGCCCGGCGGCACGCCTTCGGCAACCACGGTGATCTTCGCCCCGACCGAATCCTGGTCGCGGCGCAATTGGTCCATGTAGGCCTCCAGCTCCGGCACCTTGTCCGGGTCGGGGCTGAAGAAGGCATTCTGCTCGACGCTGTCCCAGCTCCTGAACGGAATCTCGATCGGCCCGAGCTGGCTCATGTAGCCGCGCACCTGAATGCCCAGGCCCGCCAGGTATTTCTTGGCGATAGCCCCGGCGGCCACACGCATGGCGGTCTCGCGCGCCGAGGAACGGCCGCCGCCGCGGTAGTCGCGCACGCCGTACTTGTGGTGGTAGGTGTAGTCGGCATGGGCCGGGCGGAACAGGTCCTTGATCGCCGAGTAGTCCTTGGACTTCTGGTCGGTGTTGCGGATCAGCAGGCCGATCGGCGTGCCGGTGGTCTTGCCCTCGAACACCCCGGAAAGAATCTCCACCTCGTCGGCTTCCTGGCGCTGGGTGGTGTGCCGGCTGGTGCCGGGCTTGCGCCGGTCGAGGTCGCGTTGCAGGTCCCGGGCGGACAGTTCCAGCCCCGGGGGGCACCCATCGACGATGGCGACCAGCGCCGGGCCGTGGCTTTCGCCTGCGGTGGTGACGGTGAAGAGCTTGCCGTAGGTGTTGCCGGACATGCGAGGCTCCGCGTGAGGACGAGAGGGAAAGACATCGGAGTATACCCGTCAAGGACGGGCCTGCGAACCTTCCCCGGAGGACGCGATCAAAGCGCTATCATCGGCCCATGAAGACCTCCATGCCGCGCGCCCTCCTCGCCCTGTTCTGCCTGCTCGCCAGCCTGGCCCACGCCGCTCCCAACAGCATCCTGCACCGCCCCTACGACCTGGACACCGGGCACGGCGTGCTGCGCGGCTCCTTGCTGCTGCCGCGCAGCGCCGTGCCGCCGCCGGTGGTCCTGCTGGTCGCCGGCTCCGGTCCCACCGACCGCGACGGCAACAACCCCTTCGGCGGCAACAACCGCTACCTACTGCGTCTCGCCGAGGCCCTGGCCGAACGCGGAATCGCCAGCGTGCGCTACGACAAGCGTGGAGTCGCCCGCAGCCTGGCGGCGGCGCCGCGCGAGGAAGACCTCAGCGTCGGCGTCTATGTCGACGACGTGGTCGCCTGGAGCGAGCGGCTGGCCCGCGACCCGCGCTTCTCCCGGCTGATCCTGGTCGGCCATAGCGAAGGCGCGCTGATCGCCAGCCTGGCGGCGCCTCGCACGCCGGCCGAGGAATTGATCGCCATCGCCGGCAGCGGCCAACCCATCGACCGGGTGCTGCGCGAGCAACTGCGCGGTCGCCTGCCGCCGGCGCAACTGCGCCAGGCCGACTCGGTGCTGGCTTCGCTGAAGGCCGGCGAGACCCGCGGCGATATCCCGCCGGCGCTCGCCAACCTGCTCCGCCCCAGCGTGCAGCCGTACCTGATCTCGCTGTTCCGCGAAGACCCGGCCCGCGCGTTCGGCCGCCTGCGCATCCCGACCCTGATCGTCCAGGGCCGCAATGACATCCAGGTCGGCGTCGCCGACGCCGAGGCGCTCCAGCGAGCCAAGCCCGACTCGCAACTGGTGCTCATCGACGGCATGAACCACATCCTGCGGATCGCCCCGAGCACCGGTCTCCAGCAGCTTTCCGCCTACAACGACCCGAACCTGCCGCTGGCCCGGCAACTGGTCGAGGCGGTCAGCCGCTTCATCCTGCGCGGCGCAGAGGCGGAAAAAGGCCGCTGAGCCGCTACAGAAATCGCTTCCCGCGCCGACAAGTTCTGAAAGCCGGCCCGTGAAGGCGGCCGGCCAGAGGATGTCCGATGATCGATAGCGATACCCAACCGGCCGCAGAAGAAGCCGAGAAGAAACCGCCGCACCCCTGGGCCGAACTGGCGCCGGAGCATTTCCGCCTGCTCCGCCTGGCGCCACTGCCCACCGACCGCGCGACCGGCGCCCGCCCCCTGCGCTTCGTCCAGCTCGGCAGGGTCGAACGGCACAGCGCGGACCAGAGCCTGCTGCGCCTGAGCATCCAGGTGCCAGGCCTGATGCTGCGCAAGGAGCAGAACCTGCTGGAGGTCTGGGCCGATCATCGCAACAAGGAAGTGCGTTTCGGTTCGGACGCCGGGCTCAGCCTGGAACCCTTGAACCGCGGGCTGGGCCGCTTCCTGCTGGCCCAGGCGATCGCCTGGGCGCAACGACGCTGGGCCCACTACAAGGTGGAAGGCGGCGCACTGGCGCTGAAGGATGGCCTGACCGAAGACGCACGCCTGCGCCGCGACCATTTCATCCGCGCCCAGGGCTTCGACGTCAGCTATGAGGACCAGCGGTTGCTCAAGGCCCGCTACAGCGCCGGCCGGGTCAGTGAGCTGCACAGCGATTGGCACAAGGACAAGGTGCAGATCGTGCCGCTGCTGGACGCCGCGGCGATGCTGGAACAGGCCGAGCAGACCCTGCAGGCCCAGGATGCGGAGATCCGCCAACTGGAACAGCGCATCAACCACTACCGCCGCGACGACACCAGCCTGCGCTTCACCATCGCCTGCCTGACCGCCTTCGCGGTGTTCCAGGCCGGCCTGCTGATCTGGATCGCCACTCACTGAACCGGCGGCACCAGCCGCCTCCGATCACTTTTCCAAGCGCGAACGGAACAGTTCCCGGTGCTCGCGGCACTGCGCGGCGGACAGCATGAACACCCCGTGGCCGCCGTGCTCGAACTCCAGCCAGGTGAAGTCCACTTCCGGATACAGCGCCTGCACATGGACCTCGCTGTTGCCCACCTCGACGATCAGCAGGCCTTTCTCGCTGAGGTGGTCGGCCGCCTCGGCGAGCATCCGTCGCACCAGGTCCAGGCCGTCGTCGCCGCAGGCCAGGCCGAGTTCAGGCTCATGATGGAACTCCGCCGGCATGTCGGCGAAATCCTCGGCATCCACGTAGGGCGGATTGGACACGATCAGGTCGAAGCGCTGGCCGGGAAGCCCGGCGAAACCGTCGCCCTGGACGGTGTAGACCCGCTCGCCGAGGTCGTGGCGCTCGATATTGACGTTGGCCACCTCCAGCGCATCGAAGGACAGGTCGGCGAGCACCACCTCCGCCTGCTCGAACGCATAGGCGCAGGCGATGCCGATGCAGCCGGAACCGGTGCAGAGGTCGAGGATTCGCGCCGGCTCGGCCGGCAGCCAGGGCGCGAAGCGCTGTTCGATAAGTTCGGCGATAGGCGAGCGCGGCACCAGCACGCGTTCGTCGACGCTGAATGGAATCCCGCAGAACCAGGCTTCGCCCAGCAGGTAGGCCGCCGGAATCCGTTCCTCGATGCGCCGCCGGAGGATCTCCGCCAACTCGGCGCGTTCATCGTCTTCCAGGCGGCAATCCAGGTAGCTGTCAGAAATTTCCCAGGGAAGGTGCAGGGAGCCCAGAACCAGGTGGCGCGCCTCGTCCCAGGCATTGTCGGTGCCGTGACCGAAGAACAGGCCGGCGGCGTGGAAACGGCTGACAGCCCAGCGGATGTAGTCGCGCAGGGTGAGCAGACGGGACTCGGACATGACGGAATTGCTCCTCGCAACGCACAAAAGGGCGACATTCTAGCCGATCGCGCCGGAGCTGGCCTCCAGCGCGGGAAGTCCATACCACTTTAGTGCGCATGCGGCAAAGGTTCACAGGCTCGCCGATAGGGGCCAGAATGAAAGGCATGTGCCTTCTCAGGAGTAGTGACATGCCTCATCCGCTCACCCTTTTGCAGATCAGCGGACGCGGCTACCCGCCAGCCCCCCTTCGGCAGAGCACCTTGCTGATCATCGATGCCCAGGAAGAGTACCGCAGCGGCGCCCTGCGCCTGCCAGGCCTCGACGCCGCCGCCGCGGAGATCGGCGTGCTGGTGCAGGCGGCCCGCGCCAGCGGTACGCCCATCGTGCATGTACGCCACCTGGGTATCCAGGGCGGCCTGTTCGATCCGCAAGGGCCGCGCGGCCAGTTCCTCCCGGAACTGCAACCGGAAGCCGGGGAAAAAGTCGTGGAGAAACGCCTGCCCAATGCCTTCTCCGGCACCGAGCTGCACGACCTGCTGCAGAACCACGGCCGTCTCGACCTGATCGTCTGCGGCTTCATGACCCATTCCAGCGTCAGCACCACCGTGCGCGCGGCCAAGGACTACGGCTACCGCTGCACCCTCGCCGATAGCGCCTGCGCCACCCGCGACATACCCACCCTGAACGGCGGGGTCCTGAGCGCCGCGGATCTGCAACGCGCCGAGATCGCCGCCCTCGGCGACAACTTCGCGGCGATCGTCGCCCAGGCCCGGGAACTGCTCTGACCGCCCATCCAGCCGCCCTCCCGTCCCGCCCTGCGGAGGACTAGTCTGCCTGCAGGGCCATGGCTTGCGGCGAGAAGACGAGTGGCGCACGGTTTGCCCACGGCTCCCGGGAATCCGGGAACCCGGCAGGAAGGTTCCGGTCCTAGCCCCGATGACACACGAGGAAGTCGGGATGAAGTTGTCCGATAGTTTCGATGCGCGCCGGCTGCGCCCGCGCCGGCCGAGAGTCTGGCGCTGGCGCCTGGCGGCGGCGTTCGCGGCCCTGGTGGCGAGCCTGGGCGTGCTGCTGTCGCTGGCCGGCACCTCGGCCTTGATCGGCCGCCAGCCGGCTGTCGGCATGCTGCATATCGAACCCGCCGCTGGCGGCGTCTTGCTGGCCCTTGGCCTGCTGTCGCTCTGCCTCGGCGTGTTCTTCTGGCGTTTCAGCCGCCGCCGCAGCCGCCGCAACAGCGACCTGAGCCTGTCGCCGAACCTGATGAAAAAGCGCGACTGAGCGGGCTGCCGGCGTCCGGCCGATCCGGTAAACTGCGCCGCTTCGCGGAGGCTCCCATGCAAGACGACGACTTTTCCCTGTTCAAGAGCGAGATGCGCGGCGTCAAGCGCATCTCGGTCGATCGAGCCGATACCGGCAAACCTCGCAACGACCGCCAGCAACTCAAGCAACGCCAGCTCAATGCCAGCGTGCGCAACGACGAAATCCGCGTCGATGGCCTGTCCGACCAGTTCGTCATCGACGTCGGCCCCGAGGACGAGCTGTCCTGGGCCCGCGACGGCGTCCAGGAAAGCCAGTTGCGCAAGCTCAAGCAGGGCCTGGTGCCCTTCGACGGTAGCCTCGACCTGCACGGCATGAGCGTGGAGAAGGCCCGGCAGACGCTATGGGACTTCCTTGCCGAGGCCACCCGCCTGGAAATCCGCTGCGTGCGCGTGACCCATGGCAAGGCCGCGCGCAAGGACGGACGCAGCCCGCTGGTGAAAAGCCACGTCAATACCTGGTTGCGCCAGCACCCGCAGGTGCTCGGTTTCACCTCCTGCCTGCCACGCCACGGCGGCACCGGCTCGGTCTACGTGATGCTGCGCAGGACCATGCTCGAAGGCCGCGACGAGTAGCCGGCAAGCGCCGAGTCTTGCCAGCGGCCCGGCGACGTCCTACCCTCCGCGCTGGTAATCGTCTGACTGGAACGCCCATGTCCCTGGAACAACACTACTCCTCGATCCTCACCCAGCTCGGCGAGGACGTTAACCGCGAAGGTCTGCTGGACACGCCCAAGCGTGCCGCCAAGGCCATGAAGTACCTGTGCCGCGGCTACCAACAGAGCCTGGAAGAAGTCGTCAACGGTGCCCTGTTCAGCTCCGACAACAGCGAAATGGTATTGGTCAAGGACATCGAGCTGTACTCGCTCTGCGAGCACCACCTGCTGCCCTTCATCGGCAAGGCCCACGTGGCCTATATCCCGAACGGCAAGGTGCTCGGCCTGTCGAAGGTCGCGCGGATCGTCGACATGTACGCCCGCCGCCTGCAGATCCAGGAGAACATGAGCCGGCAGATCGCCGAGGCGGTCCAGCAGGTCACCGGCGCCCTCGGCGTCGCGGTGGTGATCCAGGCCCAGCACATGTGCATGATGATGCGCGGCGTGGAAAAGCAGAACTCGTCCATGGTCACTTCGGTGATGCTCGGCGAATTCCGCGACAACGCCGCCACCCGCAGCGAATTCCTCAGCCTGATCCGCTGAGGCCAGGTCCGCTGGCGAAAGAACCGGCCCCACTGGGCCGGTTTTGCGTTTCCTTCCCCGGCGATCAGCCGAAGAAGCGCTTCATCGAGCGCGACAACCAACCGCCCTCGCTCTTGTCCTTGACCAGTTCGGACATGCTGTGGCGTACCGCATCCACATATCCGGCGTCGTCGTTGCGGATGTGGTTGAACAGCCAGCGCGAGAGCAAGCCCTTGAGTTCATCGCCGACATCCTCGCCGGCCTGGAAGCGCACCCGGTATTCGGAGACCCGGCGGATGAACAGCTCGTGGATCTTCTTGTGCGCCCGGGAAAACTGGTAGCCGGCATCCTCCATCAGGGTTTCCTCGAAGGCGAAGTGCGACAGCGTGTAGTCCACCAGCTCCTCGATCACCTCGGCGATCGCCGCGTGTTCCTTGCCTTGCTGGGCGTCGTGCAGGTGATTGATCATCTCGACGATGCGTTTGTGTTGATTGTCGATGACCTGAATACCGGTATTCAGGTCATCCTGCCAGACCAGATGCGCCATGATGACTTCCCCCAAGCGAACAGCGAACGGCCTTTCCGAACGGCCTGGGGCCAGGGTATTTTTGTGACGCAGTACGGGTATTGACGCCGGTCAAGCGGGACAAGATGTTAATGAATTTCGCATGAATTCATTCGCCCCCCTCGCGGCGGCATGCCCGCTCGATCCGCTCGGTTTCGCGCGGCTGAACATCCGCCATCGTCGCCGGAAAGCGGCGTCACCAGTGGTCCCGACAGGACAGGAAGGAAATGAACCTGATCGCGCACGTGGAAATACCGGTGTCCGACCTGGGGAGGGCGATGCGTTTCTACGCCTCGGTGTTCGGAGTGGCGTTCGGCGAGGTAGCCACCCTGCACGGAAGCAGAATGGCGCATTTCCCCTTCGAGGAAGGCCGTGACGGTGCCAGCGGCGCACTCGCCGAGGGCGACGTCTACGTGCCTACGCTACATGGGGCGATCATCTACCTGAATGTCGCGGACCTGGATGCCGTCATTGCCCGGGCCCTCGGCGAAGGCAGCGAAATCCTCTTCCCGAAGACGCCGCTTGGCGACGGCGTGTTCATCGCCGAGATCAGGGACAGCGAAGGCAATCGTATCGCCCTGCGGAGCGCTTGCGGAGAGCGGCCGTAGAGGTCCTGCAAACCGAGCGCCGCCGGCTCAACGGGCAAGAACGCCGGCCAGCCAGGAACGCCGCGCGCCCAGCGCTTCCTGCAATTCGCGGACGCCGATGCAGCGCCGTTCGGGGTCGAGGCTCAGGGCGGTACGCAGCGCCGGCCAGCAGCGCCGAGGCAGGTGTCCGGGCGCGCGCAGCTGGCGCTCCAGCCCCTGCTCCCGGGCCTGGTTCGAGGGCAGGCGGCGGAACGGATGGCGACCGTCGGCCAGTTCGTAGAGGACGCAGGCCAGCGCATACAGGTCGGCCGCCGGCGACAATGGCGCGCCCTCGAGCAGTTCGGGAGCGGCGTAGCCCGGAGTCCAGGCGTCGATGCGGCCCCGGCTGAGCTGCGGCAGGCCATCCAGGATGCCTGCCTGCGCCTGGCCGAGGCCGAAGTCGAAGAGCCGCACGCCCTCTTCGCCGAGCATCACGTTGCTCGGCTTCAGGTCGCCATGCAGTACTCCTTGTTCGTGGACGTAGGCCAGAACATCCAGCAACGGCCGGGCGATCGCGCTCAGCTCGGACCAGGGCAGGCCTTCGGGACGCTCGCAGAGCAGGCGGTCGAGCGGCAGGCCAGGCATGAGTTCCATGACGATGTAGGCGCGCTGGCATGCGGTGTCGACGTCGAAGGTGAACAGACGCACGACGTTCGGATGGCGCAAGCGCCGGGTCAGGGCGAACTCGCTATAGAGCAAGGCGCTGGCGTCGGGTGACTCGGCGACCGACTCGTTGAGCAGCTTCAGCGCTACCAGCGGCGCCGGGTCGCCGAACTGCTCATGGAGCAGGTCCCGGGCACGGTAGACCGTCCCCATGCCGCCGGCGCCGAGCATCCGCTCCAGACGGTAGCGCCCGGAAAGAACGTCCGGCAGCGGACCGGGCAACACCGCCGGCAGGTCCGGCGCCGAGGCGGTCGGGGCGGCGAAGGCGAAATAGGTCAGGTTCGCGCCGCCCTCCTCCTCCGGCAGCAGCTCCAGCGACGACAGCGGTTCGTTCATTGGCGGATCACCACTGCCGTCAGGTTGTCCCGTGCGGCGCCGCTCAGGGCACCGTCGAACAGCCGCTCCACCGCCACCTGCGGCGATGCCAGGCTCAACGCGCGACCCAGCGCATCGGCGCTCAGCTCTTCGTAGAGCCCGTCGCTGCAGAGCAGGAAGACATCCCCGGGATGCACCTCCAGTTCCAACACGTCCAGCACCAGTTGTTCGCTGGCGCCGACGGCACGGGTCAGCGCGCGCGCCGAGGGATAGGCGCGGGCCTGCTCGATATCCATCCGCCGTTCGTCGACCAGTCGCTGCAACAGCGAGTGGTCGCGGGACAGCTGGTACAGCCGCTGGCCGCGCCACAGGTAGCAGCGACTGTCGCCGACCCACACGCAGGCCGCCCGCGAACCCTCCACGACCAGCGCCACCACCGTACTGCCGATGATCCTGTCGCCGCGTTCGGCGCTGAGGGTGAGTTCCTCGCCCAGGCGCCGGTTGAGCCAGTGCAGGCACTGGCGCATCGCGTTCAGGCGCTCGTCGAATCCCGCCCGGGCCGGCAGTTCCGCCAGGCTGGTGACGATCATCCGGCTGGCCAGGTCGCCGGCCTGGTGCCCGCCCATGCCATCGGCGACCGCCCAGAGCCCGCGATCCGGGCAGTCCAGGAAGGCATCCTCGTTGCGCGCGCGGACCTTGCCGCGATCCGTGCGCGCCGCGCTGCGCCAGGGCTCGGTGCGTTGCATCAGAGCTGCACCGGCATGCGGAAGCTGCGCAGGACCGCGAGATCGAACGGATTCGGCGTGCGCTGGGCGAGCAGCAGGTAGTTGGCGCGCAGGCCGCCCAGGTCGGCCTTGAGCACCATCACGTCACGCCCGCTGAGGTACTCGGTCTGCATCAGGTCGAACAGCCTGAACAGCGACCAGGGCCCGGTATTGCGTTCGATTCCCACCGGTCGTCCGGCCATCTTCTCCAGCACCAGGCTGGTGCGGCCGCCGTCGGCGTCGCTGGGCCACTTGAACGACATCGGCACGATCGGGCCGTGGCGGTACTCCATGGACTGACCGTCGAAACGGAACTCGGCGCGGCTGACGCCAGGATCGAGGGTATAGGGCTCCAGGCGGAAGCGCACCTGTGGCTCGGCCGGGTTCTCGGCGAAGAAGCTCTGGCGGATCACCTGGGCCGTGCCCATCTGGTCGAGATAGACCTTGGACATCGGCAGGCTGTAACCGTCCACGCTGCGCAGGCGGTAACTGCCCGGGTCGCCGCTGACGAAGGGCCGCATGTAGGTTTCGAAGAAGCGTTCGGCGACGCCCTGCGCCTTGAAGAACTCGCGGAAATCGCTGACCGCGACATCGCTGGCGCTGTGCGCGTTGAACGGGTAGCGCTTGTTGATCGCCTTGCTGTAGAAACCGTACAGCTCGCTCTGGTAGCGCTGGTTGAGGTACAGGTAGGCATCGCCGAGGACCAGCCGCCAGGCGTCTTCGGCCAGCACGCTGAACCATCCGCCGAGCGGTCGCGGCAGTCGCGCGGAGGCGTTGCGCAGGTTGCTCAGGGCATCGCGCTGGCCGCCCATGCGGCTCTTCGCCATGTCGAAAGCCGCCTGCTCCGGCTGGCTGGCGCGCGCCAGTCCGGCGAGTTGCAACTGCAACTCGTTGAGCGCCTGCAACAGCGGGGTGAGGTCGGCCGCCGGGCCGTTGTTATCGTCGAGCAGGCGATGCAGGGGCTCGAAGCGGCGTTGCAGGGACTTCTTCGCGGTATCCGGCAGGTTCTTCGCCAACGCGTCCCTGGCCTTGCCGGCCGCCGCGGCGGCCGCCTTGCCCAGCTTGCCGCCCTTTTCCGCGGCCTTGTCGCTGGCCTCTGCCAGCGCCTCGGCGCTCTCCGCCAGGACCGGGAAACGGGTGTTCTCACGGACCTCCAGCAACAACTGGAGGATCGGCGAGTTGGCGGCGAGCAGCCCGGAAACCTGGTCGGCGCCCTCGCCGGCATCGTTGAACGGCAGCAGGCCCAGGCGTCCGACCGCCTCGCTCCAGAAGTTCGCGTAGTCGCGGAAATACAACTGCTCGAGTTCGACCATCAGGCGCCGCAGGTCCATGTCGCTGATCCCGCTGCCCTCGCCCAGGACCCAGTTGTCGCGAAGGATGTCGTTGATCAGGCTGGCGCCCTGGACCACGAAGTACTGCTGGTAGCCCTGCTGGGTGTAGAAGCCCGGGATCACGTAGTCGGTGCCGACGAACAGACCGGCCTGCGGCCCCAGGTGCTGGCCGAAGCGATACTCGGGCAGGCTTCGCGCCTGTTCGCGCAGCACCCGGTAGACCACGTTGGCCAGGGACTCGCTGCGCAGCACCTGGCGTGCCTGGGCCACCAGGGTCTCGTTCAGCGGATAGCTGAACGGTTGCTCGAGCAGACGGGCGAAATGCGTGTTCAGGCCATTCTGCACGGTGCCGTTGCCGGCATAGCGCTGCGACCAGTCGGTAGCCACCCAGTCCTTGAGCCATCCGCTCTCGCGGCGCTCGCGCAGATTCAGCATCAGGTAGGCCCGCAGGCTGTTGAGCAGGCGTTCGCGATTCTGCATGTTGCCGCGGATCTGCGCTTCGAGCATCCGTGCCACGCGCGGCAGCAGTTGCGTCTCCAGCTCGCGGCGATAGGCCGCGGCCAGCGGCGGGTTGACCTCGTTGCCCTGGTACAGCCCGGCGCGCTCGTGCAGCGAGACTTCCCCTTTGGGCGGAAACACGGTGGTCGCCGCATAGCTGCTATCCAGCGTCTTCAGCGCCGCCATGGCGTCTTCGCGCTCGCCAAGCGCCTGGCGCTGCTGGGCCCATTGCTGCGCCAGCTCGCGGACCCGCTCCAGGCGCTCGTGGTTGGCCGAGAAACCGCCAGCCCAGAGCAGGCCGAATAGCAGAAGGAGCGCCAGCGAACCGACGTACAGGGCTCGCTGGCCCCAGTGGATGCGCGTGCGTTCGCGGCGATCGAGACCTGCCAGGTTGGCCTCGGGGAAGATCACCTGGCTCAGCAGGTGATGGATGAAGCGCGAGCGCCCGTTGCGCAGGGTCGGCAGCAGGCCGCTGGCGATCCCCAGGTTGGCGCCGATGCCGGCGGTGTCCTCGTCCAGCTGCTGGGCCAGGTGCGGCGCGCTGGTCAGGTAGAAGCCGCGCAGGCGGCTGGCGCGCTGGTAGCGGTTGCCGGTGAAGGCGAGTTCGACGAACAGGCACAACCGCTCGCCGATCTGGCCAAGCTGGTGCGGGAAGTCGAGGATGCGACCGCGACGCAGGGTATCGCGCTCCTGGTGGATGCGCATGATCACCTGGCTGTTCAGGCGTCGCAGAAGGTCCTCGAACGCCTGGCGCAGGACCGTCACATCTGTGCCGTTCTGCTCCTTGCCGAAGCTGGTGCCCAGAACCTGGTCGCTCTCCTCGCGGCTCAACTGGTCGAAGAACTCGTCGAAGCCGAGCAACTGGTCGGCCTTGCTCAGCACCAGGTAGACCGGCAGATCGAGGTGCAGGGTCTGCTGGATTTCCTGCAGGCGCGCGCGCACCTGGCGAGCCAGCGTATCCAGCGCCATCTCGTCGTCGCTGAGCAACGTTTCCACCGGAATCGACACCATCACGCCATTCAGCGGCCGTGCGCGGCGGCGCTTGCGCAACAGGCCGAGCAGGGTCGCCCAGGCGCCCCCGTCGACCTCGCCGTCGGCTTGGGTCAGGTAGCGCCCGGCGGTGTCGATCAGGACGCCGTGGTCGGCGAAGTACCAGTCGCAGTAGCGCGTGCCGGCGGTGTCGCGGGTCAGCTTGCGGTCGATCCGGTTGATCGGGAATTCCAGTCCGGAAAAGTCCAGCAGGCTGGTCTTGCCGCTTCCCTGCGGGCCGATCAGCAGGTACCAGGGCAGCTCGTTGCGCCAGCGCTCGCTGCGGCCGCGGTACAGGCTGGAGGTCTTCAGGGTGCGCAAGGCGTCCTTGAAGCGGCTGCGCAATTCCTTCTGTTCGTCTTCGATCAGACCGTCGCGGCGCAGGCGCTCCTGGCCCTCGTCGCTGTCCTCGACGGCCTTGCGCCGCACTCCCGCGCGCCAGCTGACGAAGACCATCGCCAGCCCCCAGACCAGGAACATCAGGCTGATGCTCAGCAACCGCGAGGTCGGGCTTTCCCAGAACTTGTAGTCGGCGACCGCCAGCAGCGGCCCGACGAACCACACCAGCAATGCCGCCAGGAGTGCCAGCAACAGCGTCCAGACCCACGTCTTGCGCAGGAAGGCGCCGACTTTCTTGAAGAAGTTTTTCATTTCGCGTCCCTGTGTTTACGAACCGGGCTGTCCTGCCGCCGCATCGAGCGACTGGTAAGGCTGCAGCACCGTGTCGCGTTGTTCGCCGAGAACCCAGGCGAATCCCGAATACATCACCACTAGGCAGACCAGGGTGAACAGCGCCACCATCCACCAGGGCACGATCCGCACCAGGCCGCGACGCTGGTCGCTGAGCCCCTGCCAGTGCGGCGACAGTTCGCGCGGCACGTCGCCGCGCAACTGGCGGATCTGCCGGTAGAGCGCATCGGAAATACCGTCCAGGTCGAGCACGCCGCGAGCCATCACCCGGTACTTGCCCTCGAAGCCGAGGGCCAGGCAGAGGTACATCAGCTCCAGCATCGGCAGGTGCTTGACCGGGTTCTTCGACAGCCGGTCGAGCAACTGGAAGAACTTCTCGCCGCCGAAGGTCTCGTTATGGAAGCTGCTCAGCAGGCTGATCTTCGACCATTCGCTTTCGTTGCCCCACGGGGTGGTCACCACCGCCTCGTCGACCACCGTGCACAGCACGTAGCGCGCCGCCATGACCTGGCTGTTTTCCACGCCATCCTGCACGGCGCGGAATTCGAAGAGCTTCATGGCGGAGGTCAACCGCTCCTTGAGCGCCGCAAGGTTCTCCAGCACGGTGCTGTGCTTGAGCCGGACCACTTCCGAAAGCAGTTCGGAAGCCGCCGCCACCAGCGGGTTCAGGCTGACGTTGAAGGCCTCGCCCGGACGCAGGCGCGCCGCGTAGATCATCCGCTCCTCGAGCTGCTCGAAGCGCGGCGGTTCGGCGAAATCGGTCAGCGGCCCCTGGGCCGGTACCTGTCCCTGGTGATCGAGGAGGACGGTCTTCTCGTCCTCGTGGTATTCCCTTTCCTTGATCATGTTCAGTTCCTGATGGCCCAGAATTTCAGTTCAAGCTCGGAGAACTCGCCGGATACATGGAACGCGAAACCGCCGGAGCGCTCCAGCTGGGCCATGTCCTCGGCGTTGGGTTCGAGAATGAAATAGGTCTTGTTGGAGTGGAACGGGATCTGCCGCGGCGCCACCGGCAGCGGCTTGACCCGGATCCCCGGCAGGTGCAGGTTGACCAGTTGGCGAATGTGCTCGACCGCACCCACCTTGAGATGCGCGGGCAGCCGCTGGCGCAGTTCCTCCGACTCGCAATTGGCACTGGCGGCGAGCACGAACGAGGCGCTGCCGAGCAGCTTGTGGTCGTGCAGGGGCGAGACCAGGATGCCGTACTGGCGGGCCTGGAGAGGCAGTTCGATGGCATGCTGCTCGAGCACCATCGACAGGACCTGGCGGATCGCCTCCATCAACCTGCGGAAGCTGGCGCCCTGGTCGCTGTGCTGGTAACGGCTGTCCAGGCGCGGACGCTTGCTCTCGCTGCCGAAGGTGGCGAGGTCGCCGAGCATGGTCAGCAGCACCCGGTACAACTGCTCCGGATGCACCTGCTCCAATCCCAGGTAGTGGCGCAGCAGCAACTCGGTGCGATTGATCAGTTGCAGCATCATGAAATCGCCGACCTCCGCGCCGCCGACCTTGCCATTGGACCGGATACGCTCGGCGATGGTGTCGCCGCGATGGCCGAGCATGCTGATCACTTCCTTCAGGCAGGACAGCAGGTAGGCGGATGCGTGGGCGTGGAGGTAGCTCGGCACGAAGTCGGGATCGAGGCTGATCACCCCGTCCGGCGTGGTATCCAGCACCACCGCCACCTTCAGTTTGACGTAGGCCTGGTCGCTCTGCTGCTCGCCGAGCAGCAGGCGAAAATCCGGCCGCGCGCAGCTGACCTGCACCATGGAATCCTCGCCGGCGTTGGAGTCCGCCACCTCCAGGTCGTAGGCGGTATAGCGCGCCAGGACCTCGGCCTGCTCCGGCCGACGCGCCTCGATGTGGTTTCCGGTGACCAGCGGCAGGGCCAGGTAGATCGGCACGTTCGAGGTATTGGGCGGCACGTCGAGGGCGAGCGGCTCGGTATTGCCGCCGAGTTCGAACAGGCTGCCGTCGGGCAATACGCCGGAGGCCTGGCTGATCACCAGCTTGCCCATGTTGAGGAACTGGCGGTCCAGCTCCAGGGCGAGGAAGCCCCAGTTGTAGCTGCCCAGCAACTGGGTCCGGGCCTTCATCTGGTTGTCGTAGTAGCGGTCGTTGTGTTGCAGGTGCTGCGGGCGCAGCAGCATGCCTTCCTGCCAGACGATCTTGTGCACGTTCATCGCGCGTCACCCGCCTTGCCGAGCAGTTCGCCGGCATTCAGGATGCCCTTCTGGCCCAGCTTCAGCTCTACCCGGGTCAGCTCTTTCGCCGTGACCGGCACCACGTAGCGCCAGCTTGCCTCGCCGAGATCACGGTAGGCGGCGAGCACGCCCACGTAGCGGCTCCCCTCCCCCACGCTGAGCTTGAGTTCGACCCGCTCGCCGGGACGCAGCTCCAGCTCCTCGCTGGTCACCAGGTCGGGGTCCAGGGTCTCCTTGGGACGTTCGTAGAGGCTGAAGAAGTCGGCGTTCTCGAACGCCACCGGGTGTTTCAGCTCGAACAGCCGCACTACCACCGGCGACGGCCGGCCATTGAGGTCGGGATTGACCCGCTCGCCGGCGCTCAGGGCGAGGTCGAGCTTGGTCAGTCTGGAATACGGCGACAGCGTGGAACAGCCGGCCAGCAGCGCCAGGACGGCGAGCATGGCCAGCGCCCTGGCTGGCGGGATCGGGCGACGAGACATGGCGATCATCCTTGGTGCTCGGTGTAGAGGGTGGAAATCAGGCGAACCTGCTCTTCGTAGGCCTGGGCGAAATCACGCGCCAACAGACGCTCGCTCCAATCGTCGTCCTGGCATAGCGACTGGTGGTAGCGACCGTAGGCACGCCAGCGGCTGCCCGAGGTGGCCAGCAACGGCCGGCGACCGTCGCGCTCGAAACGCAGGGCCAGCTGCTGCGGCGAGAAATGCTCGAGGGTCGCGCGCACCGCCGCCCGGCTGGCGCCGAGCAGCGCCACCTGGTGCGCCTGGAGGTCGCGGAAACTGCGTGCGACGGCCTGTTCGCCACTCAACTGGCCAGGCTTGCCATCCCGTAGCAGATGCCCCAGCGCCTCGCTGGCATCGGCGCTGAAGCGCAAGGGATTCTTGCCGGTATCGCGCAACGTGCTCAGCGACAGGCGCAGTTCGTTCTTCAGTTCGCTGCGGGTCCGCAGGCTCTGCTGCAAGCCGCCGATGCACTGCCGCAGCAAACCGGCGGCGTCGATCGCCAGCGCTTCGCGCGCAGCGCCGTCGAGGCCTTCGAGGTCCATTCCCAGGGCCTGGCCGAAACGCTGCCAGAAGGCTTCGTCGCGACCCGGACGCGGACTTTCCACGGGTTCCTGCGGAGCCGCCGGGGCGGGCACCAGCTCCGGTACGACCAGGCTTTCCATGTCGATCCGCGCGTAGTCCGCACGCGCCCCGGCCTCCTGGCTGGGCTGGGCGATCGCGCTCAGGTCGTCGAGTTCGTAGGCATCTGCACCGTCCTGGTCGAGCGCCTGCAACGGATCGAGGGCCAGGAAGGCATCGTCCGGAATGATGCTGCCCGCCGGCTGCGGCCGCCCGACGTCCATGGCGAGCTCGTCGGGCTCGCGCAGCAACCGCGCGCGGATCTCGAAGTCGCCGAGCAGGAAGACGCTGTCCTGCTCGATGCGCTGCGGCTCGCCATGCGGCAGGCGGCTGCCGTTGCCGGCGCGGATGCCGTTGCTGCTGGTGTCGGTCAGGTAGAACGCGCCGTTGCGATAGCTGACCCGCGCATGCTGCTTGGACAGGTGCCGCTTGCGATCGGGAATCGCCCAATCGCACTCACCGCCGCGGCCGATGAGGCCGCCGTTCCTGCCGAAGGTCTTGCTGCATAGCTCCGTCGGTACGAATTGCTTGGCGCTGAGCATTTCCAATACCAGTTCCATGAGATCGCTCCTTGCGGTCACTTGCCGCGATTGACCGCCTGCGGATCGCCAAGCGGGCGATAGTCGCCGTCGTTGAATTTGTAGTTGCCGCTGCAACCGGAGAGGCCGCAGAGGACGGCCAAGGCCAGAAGCACGGCGGGCCAGTGACGAACAGGCATCAGGGAGTCTCCATGGAAGGGCCGCGGACGCCGCGCTCCAGGCGCGCGCCCGGCTGGGCTGGTTGGAAGGAAATCTCGATCATGGGCTTCAGGTCCGGGGATCGCCGAAATGAATGTTCAGGCGTCCCATGCGATAGATCAGGGTTCGTCGCGGCAGACCCAGTTCGCGCGCGGCGAGGGTCTGGTTGCCAGCGTTCCTGCGCAGGCAGGCGAGCAGCAGGTCCCGTTCGATCTGCTCCAGATGCTCGCGCAGCTTGAGCGGCGCCTCCGCTTCCGGGGGCGCGCGCAGGGAAAAGTGTTCGGCCAGCAGCATCTCGCCTTCGCAGAGCAGTACCGCGCATTCCACCAGTCCCTTCAGCTCCCGAACGTTGCCGGGAAAGCCATAGCCGTCGAGCAGTTCCAGCGCTTCCGCGGACCAGCCCAGCGGCGCGCGGCGCAGGAACACGCAGGCGCGCTCGGCGAAATGCCGGGCCAGTTCGAGGGCGTCGCCCTCGCGCTGGCGCAACGGCGGCAACTCGATGGGAAACTGCGCCAGCCGGTAGTAGAGGTCTTCGCGGAACTTGCCATCGCGTACCAGCAGGGCGAGGTCACGGTGGGTAGCGGCGATGATGCGTACATCGACCTTGTGCGTGTCGTTGCCGCCGAGCGGGCGAATCTCGCCTTCCTGCAACACGCGCAACAGCTTGGCCTGGAGCGAGAGGGGCATGTCGCCGATTTCGTCGAGCAGCAGGGTTCCGCCATCCGCGGCATCGAACAACCCGGGACGATCGCGCTCGGCACCGGTAAAGGCGCCCTTGCGGTAGCCGAACAGCTCGCTTTCCAGCAGGTTTTCCGGAAACGCCGCGCAGTTCTGCACCACGAACGCCTGTGCACGCCGCGGGCCGTACTCGTGGATCGCCCGTGCGACCACCTCCTTGCCGGTGCCGGTCTCGCCCTGCAGCAACACGGTATAGGGGTTGTGCAGGACCTTGCTGATCAGGCGGCAGGTCTCACGCATCGCCGCGCTCCTGCCGATCAGCCCGTAGCCGCTGACCACCGGTGCGCTGGACGGTCCCTGCGGCTCGCCGGAGGGTTGCGAGAGGCGTTGCAGCAGATGCAGCTGGGCCAGCACGAACGAGCCCAGCTGGCCCAGTGGATGGGCGAATCCCTGCAGGTCCAGTGGGCGCCGGGTAGCGCAGACCACCATGCCCTCGACCGTTTTCTCCGGGCTCACCAGCGGAACGCAGAGCAGGGACAGCCAGGGCTGCTCCCCTGCCGGCAGGAAGCCGGTCTCGTGCAGCCGCGACGGCAGGTCGACGAGACTGACCACGCGGTTCTGGCACAGGGCGAACTGCAGCAACTGCTCGCCGGTGTAGTCCGCCGGCAGGCTCGACGGCTCCAGCGCCTGCAACAGGCCGTCCCGGCATTCGGCGTTGAGGGTGAGCGCGGTATGGGTCTGGTCGAGCAGATACAACTGGCTCAGCTCGCAGCCGCTGAGTTCGCCGACTGCGCGTGCGAAACCGCCCAGCAGGGCCGCGGCGTCGGTTTCCCGCGACAGCGCGCCGAACTGAGCGAGCAGGGCTTCGGCGAAGGCCAGGGGTTGCGGTACGCGGCTGAACATCGCACCCACCTCAGGCGAACTCGCAGAGCACGCGGCCGTGCTCGCCCAGCGTCGCATGGACCCGCTCGAGACGCTCGTCGCGCGCCATCGCTTCCAGCAAACGGTCGGCCACCAGCGGCAGCAGGTGCGTGTCCAGCAGGTGGTCGATCAACCGTGCGCCGCTGTCGCTCTGGGTGCAACGCTCGGCCAGGTGGCCCACCAGCGCCTGGCTGTAGTCGAAAGCCAGTTGACGGCGCGCCAGGCGCTCGCCGAGGCGTTGCAGCTTGATCTCGATCAGCTCGCGCAGTACCGGGCCGCCCACCGGGTAGTAAGGCACCACGCGCATGCGCGCCAGCAGCGCCGGCTTGAAATGCCGGCTGAGCGCCGGCCGGATGGTTTCCTCCAGGAGTTCGGCGGAAGGCCGCGCGCCGTCCTGGCAAAGCGCGGCGATGTGCTCGCTGGCGAGGTTGGAGGTCATCAGGATCAAGGTATTGCGGAAATCGATCTCGCGCCCTTCGCCATCGTTGGCCACGCCCTTGTCGAAGATCTGGTAGAACAGGTTGAGCACGTCCGGATCGGCCTTCTCCACCTCGTCCAGCAATATCACCGAATAGGGCTTCTGGCGTACCGCCTCGGTGAGCATGCCACCCTCGCCATAGCCGACATAGCCGGGCGGCGCGCCGATCAGGCGCGAGACGGTGTGCTTCTCCTGGAACTCGGACATGTTGATGGTGGTGATGAAACGCTCGCCGCCATACAGCAGGTCGGCCAGCGCCAGCGCGGTCTCGGTCTTGCCCACCCCGCTCGGGCCCACCAGCAGGAACACGCCGACCGGCGCATCGGGCTTGTTCAGCCCGGCCGCGGTGGCGCGCATCGCGCGGTCCAGGGCGCTGACCGCCTGTTCCTGGCCACGGATCCGCGCCCGCAGGTCGTCGGCGAACCCCATCACCTTGGCGTTGTGTTCCCGCGCCAGTTGTTCCACCGGTACGCCGGTCCAGGCGCCGATCACCTCGGCAACCAGGCGCGGGCAGACCTCGAAGCTGACCAGCCGCCCCTGGGCCTGGGCATCGACGAGCGCCTGGCGGGTTTCGTGAAGGGCCTTTTCCAGGGCTTCGACACCGCCATGCTCGTCGGCCGGGAAAGTCTCCGCGTCCGCCTCGCCGCCCTGCTCTTCCCGGTTCGCCTCGCGGGCCCTGGCCAATTGCTGGCGCAGGGCGAGCAGGCGCTCGGCGAGTTCGCGCTGGCGGCTCCACTGGTCCTCCTGTACGTGCCGCTCGCTTTCCGCCTGGGCCAGGCGCTCCTCCAGCGCCTGCAGGGTATCGTGGTCGATCGGCAGGCCTGCCTCGGCATCGCGGCGCAGGGCCTGGCGCTGGCGCTCGCCTTCGGCCAGCTCGCCGCGCAGGCGCTCGAGGCTCTCCGGCGCCGCCGCCAGGCTGATGCGCACCCGCGCACAGGCGGTGTCGAGGACGTCGACGGCCTTGTCCGGCAACTGGCGACCCGCCAGGTAGCGGGCGGACAGTTCGGCGGCGGCCACCACCGCGTCGTCGCGCAGGTAGATACCGTGGCTTTCCTCGTAAACCCGGGCCAGGCCACGCAGGATCGTCACCGCCTCGGCAACGCTCGGCTCATGCAACTGCACGGGCTGGAAGCGCCGGGCCAGCGCCGGGTCCTTCTCGAAATACTTCTTGTATTCGGCCCAGGTCGTCGCCGCGATGGTGCGCAACTCGCCACGTGCCAGGGCCGGCTTTAGCAGGTTGGCGGCATCCGAGCCGCCGGCCTGACCGCCCGCGCCGATAAGCGTATGGGCCTCGTCGATGAACAGGATGGTCGGCCTGAGCGCTGCCTTCACTTCGTCGATGACGCCTTTCAGGCGCCGCTCGAACTCGCCCTTCACGCTGGCACCGGCCTGCAACAGGCCCATGTCGAGGGACAACAGCTCGACGTCCCTCAGCGCCGGCGGCACTTCCCCTGCGGCGATCCGCGAGGCCAGGCCTTCGACGATGGCGGTCTTGCCGACGCCGGCCTCGCCGACCACGATGGGGTTGTTTTTCCGCCGACGGGCCAGGATGTCGACCATCTGGCGAATAGCCCCGTCGCGACAGAGCACCGGATCGAGCTTGCCGTCGCGCGCCTGCTGGGTAAGGTTGTGGGTGAAACGCTGCAACAGGGACTCGCCGCCGCCCGGCTTGCCGCTGGGCGCGCCCTCCAGCGGCTGCGAGAGCGCGAAATCCTTCAACCGCTCGATGTCGAGCCGCGCCAGCAGCGGCTGGTAGCGGCTGCCGGCATAGCGCAACGGGTTGCGTAGCAGGGCCAGGATCAATGCCGCCTGGTCGATCTGGCTACGGCCCAGTTCGAGGTTGGCCAGCAACAGCGCATCCTGCAGCCACTGCACCAGCTCGGGCGCGAACACCGGATTGCGCGAGGCACTATGCTCGCCCCGCGCTTGCAACGCGGCGTTGAGTTCGCCGGCGTCCACCGCGGCATCCTGCAGGGCGCGCGCCAGCAGTCCCTGGGGACGCTCCAGCAGGCCCAGCAACAGGTCCTCCACCAGTACCTTGCTGCCGCCACGGGCTACGCAGCGCTCGGCCGAGCCTTCGAGGTCGCGCCGGGTGTCGGCATCCAGCGCCTGAATCAGTTGTTGCAGGTCTACGTTGATCATGCTCATCCATCCTTAATGAATCTTGCTGCCCAGCGTCACCACGCCATCCGCACGCTCCCGGCCCAGCCAACTGGTCCAGCCAAGGCGGCAGGCGTTCTGCGCGCCGATGCGGAACTCACGGATTTCCTCGTGGCGCAAGACCAGCCGGATGTCGTAGTCGAGCGGGTCGCGCAGGGTGAAGCGAACCAGCGCGCAAAGCGGCTGGTAGCCGGGACCGATCGGCAGGAACTCGTGGAAGCGCTGCCAGTCGAGCTGGCGGATATGAATGCGGAACTTGCCGCTGCGGTCGCGGACCCGTTCGCCCAGCACCGCGTCTTCGCCAAGCTGGCTGTTGAACAGGCCGAGCCGGTTGCGCTGCTCTTCGAGGATCGCGACGCGCCGTTCGATACACTGCTCGGCGACCAGTTCGGCATGCTTGAAGTAGTAGCGCAGCACCGACTCGATCAAGGCCGCCGAGTGCGCCCGCAGGCTGAGCAGGCCCAGGTAGGGCAGCAGGCGTTTCCAGTTCAGTTCCCTGGCCTTGCGGATCTCTTCCCCGCCCAATCCGACGAGGGCGAACAACTGAGCGGAGAACGCATCGCTCGCGCCGCTCTGGAAGCTCACCCGGTAGCGGTACTTGCGCCAGATCGGCAACAGCAGCCGATGCAGGCGGTGATGGAAGAGATCGAGGAAGTTCCGCGTAGGATTGCCCTCCTCGCTGTCGCCCAGAGCCTGCTCGCTGTAGAACGCCGGCAACGGCGAACTGGCACCGAACAAGCCGATCAGGTTGAAACGCAGCCGCGCCCGCAGCATGCCGCGCTCTTCGAAGAACTCCACCCGATCGACATCGCTGCCCGGGAAACCGAGGCTAGGATTGGCCTGGAATTCCAACTGATCGTAGAGCGCCTCGTCTCCCAGGCCGGGATATTCCTGACGCAGGCGATCCATGACCAGCAGGACCGCCTGGAACAGCGAGTACTCGCGAATGCCCCGGGCCAGCGCGCTTACAGCAGGGGCTGCAAACCCATGCGCGGTTTCCATTGGTACACGTCTCCCTGTGTGCTCCTCACCCGCAACTCGTGGTAGGAGTTGATGCTGGCGTAAAGCGCGAAAAATTCGTTCAGAACCGAAGCGAACACGAACAGGTCGCCCTCGCCGATGTAGCCTTCCGGATCGATCGTCAGCTCGGTACGCAAGCCGCGCAGCGGCAGGCCCCGATGCAGGCGGTCGACATGCTCGTGGCGGACCGACTTGAGCCCGCCCAGCAGGCGCTTGCTGACCTTCGCCGCATGCTGGTCGTAGTAGCGCGGCAGGTCGTAGGTTTCGAGGATCACCTTGAGCGCGTCGACGTTGGCCAGCGACAGGTAGTTGAGCGACATGTTGCTGATCAGTTTCCAGAGGAAATCGCGGTTCAGCGGCGGCGCGTAGCTCGGCGTCGGCGGGGTGATATTGCGGAAACCGAGGAACTCCGGCGTGCCTTCGCAGGCGACGCAGATATCGCCCAGGCGCAGCCGTTGGGGCAGGTTCTGGTTGGTGCAGGTCAGTTCCACCGACAGCGTCTCGATCTGCTCGGGATGGCGGATGCCGAAGCTCAGGTAGGTGTCCAGGCCATCGTGCAGCAACGAGGTCCGTTGCCGGACGCTGTAGTGGGGCCGTGCTTCCGGGACGTCGAAGCTGGGATCGTGCTCGAAGGACTCGAACGGTACGTAGGCCTGGTAGCCGAGCCCGCCCGGCCGCCAGCCGGTGACGCCCTCTACCGAGAACACCCCGCAGTCCTCCAGGCTGTATTCGGCCGGCATCAGCAGGTATTCGTCCTGCTTGCCGTCTAGGCGGATCGGCAGCGCATCGTGGCGGAACAGGTTGGCCACCGGCGTACAGTACAGCTTGACGTTCTCCAGCGTCGGGTGCAGGCGCTGGATGCCGCTCTTGCGGATATCGAAGCGCAACTCGAGGCCGCGGACCTGCTTGAGGGTTTCCTCGGGCAGAGCGCCGAGCAGGTCAAGGCCATCCACGTCGACGAACAGGAACTTGTCCTGGAACGCGAAGTATTCCTGCAGGTAGCGATAGCCACGGAAGGTATTCAGCGGATAGGGAATCAACGCCTCGTCTTCGGCGAACCCCACCGGCTGCACCCGCTCGCCCGTCAGGCGGAACGACATCGGCTTGCCGGCCACGCCATCCAGCGGCCGCCCATGGGCGTCCAGCGGAATCAGCTGGATGCTCTCCAGGTTGCGCAGCAGGCACAGGTAGAGCATCTGGCTGATGTAGCGCTCGCCGGCCAGGTGCAGGCGCAGCCGACTCAGGCCCAGCTCGCCGAGATGCCCGTCGCAGCTCATCGCCAGGCGCAGGCCGAGCAGCGCACCCTCGCCGGTCACCGAATAGTTGAGCGCCTCCAGCACCAGCGGCAGGACTTCGGTGGCGTAGCAGGTACGGAAGCGACAGGCGACCTCGCCCACCGGCCGGCTCTCGACCGGCGTATCGCGCTCCACGCGCAGCGCCCCGCCCGGGCGGGTCAGGGGGTCGAACTGGAGAATGCTGAAAGCCGGCAGCGGGCGCATATAGTTCGGCCACAGCAGGTGCATCATCGAGTGGCTGAGTTCCGGCAACTCGTCGTCCAGCTTCTGCCGCAACCGCCCGGTCAGGAAGGCAAAGCCCTCGAGCAGGCGCTCGACATCCGGATCGCGTCCGACCTGCCCGAGAAACGGGGCCAGGGCCGGGCTACGCTCGGCGAAACGGCGCCCCAGCTGGCGCAGTGCGGTGAGTTCGCTCTGGTAGTAATGATTGAAGGACACGGCTTACCTGCTGGATATCGTTTCACTGATGGCAGTCGTCTGACCGCTGCCGCCAAAACCGCAATGACATTTCTGGCCTGAAGATCGGAAACCCACGGTGTCCGTTGTCTTTCCGTAATCGACCCGATTCGCGCCCATCTCAGAAGACCTCATGGACGAACCAGGCATCGAAGCGGTACAGCGCCAGGCCGAGGCGTCACCCTGGCGGGCCGCCGCGAGGCCGTCGAAGAACACGTCGGCGGAACCGACGCCGATGGGATTGCTGCCGTGCCCGGGGAGCGGACAAGCGGTGGGATCGGAAACGCGGGCTGCGGGTTTGCCGGACATCGAAACCTCCTTAGCTGACCTTCACCTGGCCGCTGCCATCCAGGCATGCGGAAAAACTCACCTGGCGCTTGAAACCTCCCACCTCCAGCAAGCCTTCGATGCTGAAGGCCAGGCGGAGCTGGTCGTTGTCGCGTGGCAGGGAAACGACACGCACGTCGCTCAAGCGCGGTTCGTAAGCCTCGATGAAACCTTCGATGGCCGAGCGGGCCTGGCTCAGGGAGTCGTGCAGGCTCAGGCGCATGTCGTTGAGATCGGGCAACCCGTAGTCGGACAGCGTCTGCACGCTGCCCGCCCGGGTGCTGAGCATCTTGCCCAGATGGGCAGCCACCGACGCCATGGCGGAAACCTCGCGGCTCCAGCCGACGCGCTTATCCGCGTCGCCGTTCAGGCGCTCGAACAGGCTGCCGTATCCGGTCATGGAAAGCTCCGCTTACTCTTTGTCCAGCTTGCCGACCAGCGACAGGGTGAAGTCCGCCCCCATGTACTTGAAGTGCGGGCGCACGTTCAGGCTGACGCGGTACCAGCCCGGCTCGCCCTCGACGTCACTGACGATGATCTGTGCAGCGCGCAGCGGGCGACGGCCGCGCACTTCGGCGCTGGGGTTTTCCTGGTCGGCGACGTACTGGCGGATCCACTTGTTCAGCTCCAGCTCGAGGTCGGTACGCTCCTTCCACGACCCCAGCTGTTCGCGTTGCAGGACCTTCAGGTAATGGGCCAGGCGGTTGACGATCATCATGTACGGCAACTGGGTGCCGAGCTTGTAGTTCAGCTCCGCGGCCTTGCCTTCGGCGCTGATGCCGAAGAACTTCGGCTTCTGCACCGAGCTGGCGGAGAAGAACGCGGCGTTGTCGCTGCCCTTGCGCATGGTCAGGGAAATGAAGCCTTCCTCGGCCAGTTCGTACTCGCGGCGATCGGACACCAGCACCTCGGTGGGGATCTTGGTCTCGATCTCGCCCATGCTCTCGAAGTGGTGCAACGGCAGGTCCTCTACCGCACCGCCGCTCTGCGGCCCGATGATGTTCGGGCACCAGCGATACTTGGCGAAGCTGTCGGTCAGCTTGGTGCCGAAGGCATAGGCGGTGTTGCCCCACAGGTAATGCTCGTGGCTGTTGGCCACGGTCTCCTTGTAGGCGAACGACTTGACCGGATTCTCTTCCGGATCGTAGGGCGTGCGCAGCAGGAAGCGCGGTACGGTCAGCGCCACGTAGCGGGAATCCTCGGACTGGCGGAAGCTCTGCCACTTGGCGAACTGCGGGCCTTCGAAATGATCCTTCAGGTCCTTCAGGTCCGGCAGGCCGGTGAAGCTTTCCAGGCCGAAGAACTTCGGACCGGCGGCCGCCACGAATGGCGCATGGGCCATGCAGGCCACGCTGGAGACGTATTGCATCAGCTTGACGTCGGGCGAACTGGGCGACATGTAGTAGTTGGCGATGATGGCGCCGACCGGCTGGCCACCGAACTGGCCGTATTCGGCGGTGTAGATGTGCTTGTACAGGCCGGACTGCATCACCTCGGGCGAGTCCTCGAAATCGTCCAGCAGGTCCTGCTTGGAAACGCTGAGAATCTCGATCTTGATGTTCTCGCGGAAGTTGGTGCGGTCGACCAGCAGTTGCAGGCCGCGCCAGGCCGACTCCAGCGCCTGGAAATCGGGATGATGGAGAATCTCGTCCATCTGCGTGCTGAGCTTGGCGTCGATCTCGGCGATCATCCGGTCGACCATCGCCTTCTTCACCGGCTCGCCGTCGTTCTGCGGCTTGAGCAATTCCTCGATGAAGGCGGAGACGCCGCGCTTGGCGATGTCGTAGGCCTCGTCGTCCGGGCTCAGGCGGGTCTCGGCGATGATGCTGTCGAGAATGTTGTATTCGCCGTTCTGGTTCCGGCCTTGCTGTGCGGCACTGGTGCTCATGTATCTGCTTCCTTGGCTAGGGGTGGCTCAGGCGTCCTGGGAGGGGGCGGCGCTCAGCCCCAGCTCGCCCAGCACACGGCTACGGGACTCGTCGTCGGCGAGTACGCTTTCGATGGCCTTGCGGAACGCCGGGGCGTTGCCCAGCGGGCCCTTGAGGGCCACCAGCGCATCGCGCAACTCCATCAGCTTCTTCAGCTCGGGCACCTGCTCGACGATGCTGGCCGGGTTGAAGTCCTTCATCGAGTTGATCTGCAGCCCCACCGCCAGCTCGTCGCTGCCGCCCTCCTCCTGGAGACGATTGGGTACGCTCAGCGTCAGCCCCAGCTCCTGCTTGGCCAGGACCTCGTCGAAGGTCATCTTGTCGATGCCGATCGGCTTGCGGTCCTCCACCTTGCGCTCATCCGCGCGCTGGGTGTAATCGCCGATCGCCAGTAGCTTCAACGGCAGTTCGATTTCTTCCTGGGCACCGCCAGTGGCGGGCTTGAAGGTGACGTTGATGCGTTCCTTTGGGGCTACCGAGCCTTCTTTGGCCATGGCTTTTTCTCCTTGAGAATTGAGGGCGCGAAGCCCTATTCGAGCACCACCTCGAGATCGAGGTGGCACAGCCTGCGATAAATGTCTTCCTTGCGTTCTCGCACGGCGTGGTTCTGCGGCAACAGCTCGCAGCAGCTATGCAGCAGGTGCAGTACATCCAGCGCCAGATCGGGCTCCCAGGCGTGCAATCCCGATTCGTGCAACTGATGGTCGAGGCTCTCCAGCTGGGTCTTGGCCAGCTCGTACTTCTTCGCCAGGAAGCACAGTCGCGCGAGGCTCAGTTGCCAGAAGAACCGGGCGCGCCCGCCGTGGGCGCGCTTCATGCCCTGCTTCAACACCTGTACCGCCGCCTTCAGGCCGTCCTTGCGCAACACCGGCTGGACCTCGTCCAGGGCGACGTCCCATTCGGCCTGCAGGGCCACGGTCTCGACCTTGCGCGGCGCACTGTCGTTCTGGAGATGGGGCATGACATGGGCGCTGATCCAGCCGCGGGTGGCCGCATCGGCGAATGCGCTGCCGTCGTGGAAACGCAGCTCCACCAGCCCCGGCAGACGCTGCAGGAGCAAGGCGAAATGCATTTCGACTTCCCGCATCGCCTGCTCGGCGTTGAGCCCTTGCAGGCACTCCCAGACCAGGCGCTGGCCGTCGAACCAGAACGGCGCCCGTGCCAGGCTCGCCTCCAGCTCCACCAGGAGATCGGCGTACAGGCCCTGGGCGAAACGCTCCTGGTAGCTTTTCAGCTTGTCCGCCGGCACTCCCCTTAGCGCGGTGACCTGTTCGGCATTGCGCTCGGGCATGGACTCGATGGGCAGCCAGAGCATCGTCCGGTTGAGGCGCAGCGCGCGCAGATCGGTGGCTTTCTGCTTCAGCCACCAGGCGCACAGGGGGCGTGCGGCCTCCTGCTGGGCGCGCATGGCCTTGTGGGCGTCGCGCTCGTTGTCGATGGGCGCACCCGGCGCCAGCAACTGGCTGGCCGCCTGCTTGACCTGGGCCACCACGGCGCCGACCACGCCAGGTTCGGGCTGGTTGTCGGCGGCGCGCTGGAGCATGCCCGAAAGGCGTCGGCTGATCGGCAGCAACAAGGGCGCGTCGTCGCCCAGTTGCGCGGTCAGCGCGGTATCGAGTTTTTCCAGGTGCTCGGCGAGACGCCGGAACAGGGGGAGTTGCTCCTTGATCGGTACGTTTTCGTTCAGTGCCTGCTCCAGCCGGGGCACCAGCCAGGCAATGGCCGCGGCGCGAGTGCGCGCCTTGAGCGGATGGATCTCGACCCAATGCCGGCTGCACAGACGTTCCAGCAATCCCAGTCCGGCCAGCAAACCGGGAAAGGATTCCCGTTGGTAGAGGGCCCAGGTCAACCAGGCTGCAACACGCAGGTCCTTGGATTGGGCACGAAGCAGCGCTTCGCTGTTTTCCAGGATTTTCAACCAGTCGGTCTGGCCGTTCTCATGGAGCGAGAGCGCCTTGCCCAGCTCATTTTCCAGCGCCTCGTATTCGCTGGAAAAACGCACATCCTCACCCGCAAAGACATCCTTTGAAATCGGCTGTTCCGCGAGTTCCAGATAATGCGAGGAGAGCTTGCTCGAATAGGTCATCCTAACCCTTCAATGCACACCATGTGCGCCAATGAATATCTTAACAATTCAACTAGTTGGCATAAAAACCGAGCGAAAATCCCAATAGTCTGAAGAGCTCTTTGCCTTTTCCATGAAAACAACATAAAAACTGGCAAGCAACAGGACATTCCCTCTTTGGGAATTTTCCTATTCATTGATACGAATCAATGAAAGATTTTCAGCCAAACGTCAGGCGTCTGCGTCCATGCCCTTTACGGCTTGGCTATAGCCATCATAACGACATTGATGGCCATTTGGAAAACCCTACCAAAACAGGTAGTTAACAATTTATAAAAAATAAGGCAGGCAGTATGGATTTCTCCGGAGAGCCTCGAAACATAGGCCTTCCAAGCGGACCAACAGCTGATTTAGAGCGTAATAGCGATTGTGCAAGAAGTTGCACAATGAAAACCAAGAAACATCCCCAATAACAGTCCACAGCCCTTGAAAATACTGGCCTGAACACTACTGCGCAAAAAGTTGCACAGCACTGCGCAACTTCTTGCTCAATTCACTTGTTATATTTCTTTTCAGAATGAGACATGGATAACAATAAGCCATTGAATGAGATTGATTAAAAGAGCCACGAAAAGACTGGCACGGGAATTGTTAGAGAAATTAATCGAGATGGGCGGTCCCATGGCCACCGGCGAGGAAGTTGCGCCGTGACCGACTGCAGGCGGGACGCACCGCTGCGTTTACCCTGGACACGCCCGTACCGCACCGGCTGGGCGGAAATCGATAGCGACCCGAGCAGTCAGGAAAGCAGGATTCGATGACCGCCGCAGCGCCTATCGCCAAGCCCTCGATGACCAACTTATGCGGTAGGCCGCGTACGGCGACGACAGAGAATTGCGCACCGCTTACCCGCTCGACAGTGCTGTGCGCCTACTGGCGAGAAAGCTGCCCGACAGTAGTCGGGTCGGCTAGCGCGGCCAGTCGGTCGATGCCCTCCTGGGCATCGACCTCAACGGCCAGTAACTGACCCGCCACCAGCGCAGCGCCGGGTACCAACAGCAGCGCCAGGAAAGCGAGCTACGAATAATCAGGAAAAACGCGCATCCAGCCCGATGCATAAAAATTTCGCTCTACCCGAAACTCCCGCTCATGACAGAAATCACTGCCTCGCCAACCGCTGATCGAAGCTCCCCTCAATCCAGCATCCCCACATACCCCGGCACCTCCCCCACTCGCTTGATCCACGCGCGGATCGCCGGGTAGGCCGTCAGGTCGAAGCCGCCTTCATGGGCGACATGGGTGTAGGCGTAGAGGGTGATATCGGCGATGGAGAACTGTTCGCCGACCAGGAATGGCGTGCGCGACAGCTGTTTCTCCATGACGTCGAGGGCCTTGTAGCCGCCGATCTTCTTCTCTTCGAACTCGGCGCGGCGGGCTTCCGGGAGGCCGAGGTAGAGCTTGATGAAGCGCGCCACGGCCACATAGGGCTCATGGCTGTATTGCTCGAAGAATTGCCATTGCAGCACCTGGGTGCGCAGGCGCGGTTCGCTGGGCAACAGGGCGCTGCCGTCGGCGAGGAAGTTGAGGATGGCGTTGGACTCCCACAGGCAACTGCCGTCCTCCAGCTCCAGCACCGGTATCTTGCCGTTGGGGTTCTTCGCCAGGAACTCCGGGGTCTGGGTCTCGCCCTTGAGAATGTCCACCGGTACCCACTGGTAGTCGATGCCGAGCAGCGACATGGCCAGCTTGATCTTGTAGCAGTTGCCCGAACGGTAATCACCGTAGACCTTGTACATCGTGTCGCTCCTCGGATCGGATGGCCGGCGCCCCGGAAGGAGCGCCGATGAGGGTTCAGGCCGCTTCGGCGGCCTGGGCGTCGCGGACGACCTTGGCCAGGCGCCGCAGGCCTTCGTGCAGGCGCTCCGGGGCGACGTGGCTGAAGTTCAGCCGCAGACGCCCGAGGTTCTGCTCCGGCTCGGCGAAGAAAGGTTCGCCGGGCATGAATGCGACATCGGCGGCCAGCGCCGGCTGGAGCAGGGTGCGGGTATCCAGCGGCTGCCTGAGGGTCAGCCAGAAGAACAGCCCGCCCTCCGGGATATTCCATTCGGCCAGCTCACCGAAGTGCTCCAGCAGCGCCTCCTGCATGGCGTCGCGGCGGACCCGGTAGAACTCGCGCAGTTCGGCCAGGTGCTGGCGGTAGGCCTCGCTGCCGAACCATTGCAGCGCCTGCCACTGCCCTACCCGGTTGGTATGCAGGTCGGCCGACTGTTTCAGCCGCAGCAGGTGGGGGAACAGGTCCGGGGTGGCGATCAGGAAACCGACGCGCAGGCCCGGCAGCAGGGTCTTCGACACCGTGCCGGTATAGATCCAGCTGGACTTGCGCAGGCGGCTGACCAGCGGGGTTGCGCGGCCCTCGTCGAACACCAGTTCGCGATAGGGTTCGTCTTCGATCAGGGTCACGCCGAATTCGTCTAGCAGCGCCGCCACCGTGTCGCGGCGTTCCTCGCTGTAGCGCACGCCGGACGGATTCTGGAAAGTCGGGATCAGGTAGGCGAAGGCCGGCTTGTGTCGCTCCAGGCGCTGCCGCAGGGCAACCAGGTCGGGGCCCTCGGCACCCAGCGGCACGGTCACGCAATCGGCGCCGAACAATTGGAAGGCCTGTAGCGCGGCGAGGTAGGTCGGCGCCTCGAGCAGCACCTCGGTGCCCGGATCGATGAACAGCTTGCTGGCCAGGTCGAGGGTCTGCTGCGAACCGCTGACGATCAGCACCTGGCTCGCCTCGCAGGGGACGCCGAGGGCACGCGCTTCGGCGGCGATGGCTTCGCGCAGGGCAGGCTCGCCTTCGCTCATGCCGTACTGGCCTATGGAGGCCGGCATCTGCTCCCACTGCACCTTCGGCAGCATCGGCTCGGCCGGCAGCCCGCCGGCGAACGACATCACCTCCGGACGCTGCGCCGCGGCAAGGATTTCGCGGATCAAGGAGCTTTTCAGGCGGGAGATGCGTTCAGAGAAGGCCATGGGATCACCGGTAGCGTAGGCGGGGAAAAATGAGTCAAACTGCTTGACCGAAACTACGATGCCGCACCCGGAAGCGTCAATATGCCTGACCTGAAAAACCACGCCGTCCAGCAGCAGGCCATGATGGAAGCCTTCTTCTTCGCGTACCAGGCCTTCACCACCAAGCCTGACGAGATGCTCGCCCGCCGCGGCCTGGGACGTGTGCACCACCGCGTGCTGTTCTTCATCGCCCGCTATCCGGGCCTCAGCGTGAAGGAACTGCTGGCCCTGCTCGGCGTGACCAAGCAGGCGCTGAACATCCCGCTGCGCCAGTTGCTGGAGATGAACCTGATCGGCAGCGCCACCGCCGACGACGACAAGCGCAAACGCCTCCTCGGCCTCACCGCCGAGGGCGTGCGGTTGGAAAAGGCGCTGCGTCGCGAGCAGTCGCGGCTGCTCCAACGCTGCTTCGAGGAAGCCGGCGGCGAAGCGGTCTCCGGCTGGCTGGCGGTCAATCGCACCCTGGCTCGGGCGCATGCAGGCAGCCGCGGCGAAGCGGCGACGGAGGCCGCCGACTGACGCCCCATGGGCCTGGCGCATGGACGCTCGACAAGCCGACCGGCTGCCCGCTAGCTCCGCTCCAACTCCCGCGCCGCGCGCCAGCAGGCCAGCGCCATGGCCACGGTGGCGGCCAGCAGCGGCAGTACCGCCAGCACCAGCAACAGCACCGAAGCCAGCATCGCGCCGCCGGCGATGTCCAGCCAGGCCATGATCCGCAGCGACGGATAGAGATTTTCCTGCTTGAGCAGACGCAGGCCCAGCCAGAGGGTGGTAGCTCCGATCAGCGCAAGCAGCGCGAAGTACACCAGCGCCTGCCAGTTCCAGCCCTGCAGCGCATCGTCGGTAACCGCCAGCAGGCTCCAGCCCTCGCCCAGCAGGGTCAGGAGAATCGACAACCATACCGGCCAGGCCAGCGAGGGGCCGCGAAAGCGCGACTCGACCAGGTGCTTGAGCCGCAGCAGCAGGTAGGCGCCGAGCAGGCTGAGGAGCAGGCCCAGCCAGTCGGCGTAGACCCTGAACGCGGCGCCGTCGCCGAATGCCTCCAGCAGGCTGAGCACCATCAGCACCACGCCGCCGGCTATCGAGGCCAGGCAGAGCCAGGCGAGGATGCGCAGTTGCGCGGGCGTCCAGCGCCGGCGGAAAGCATCCGGTATGCCCTGCTCGACCAATTCGACACGCGGCGTGGCGTAGGGGTTTGCATCCATGACGAAGCTCCTCGGCAAATGCCGGGAAGTTACCAGCTGCGCCAGCTTCCGGCAGCTGCGACTGTATGGCCAACTATGTCCGCGGCTGTACCGGGACAGCCCCTGGCCGGCTGTTTAGGCTGCGCAAAACAGAAAAAGATGATCGGCACTCCGCGCCTCGCGCAACCTGCCCCGTGGCTCCGCCCACCGCCGTGCCCGGTCGTCCCGCACACTCCATGGAAGTACCCGGCATGACCGAAACCACCCAGCCCCAGCCTCGTCTGCGTCCGTTCGCCGACTCCTCTCCCGCCGCCGTGGTGGCCGGCTTCGTCGCCATGCTCACCGGCTACACCAGCTCGCTGGTACTGATGTTCCAGGCCGGGCAGAACGCCGGTCTCAGCAGCGCGCAGATTTCCTCGTGGATCTGGGCCCTGTCGATCGGCATGGGCCTGGCGACCATCGGCCTGACCCTGCGCTACCGGGTGCCGATCGTGATCGCCTGGTCCACCCCCGGCGCGGCGCTGCTGATCAGCAGCCTGCCCGGAGTGCCGTACAGCGAGGCGATCGGCGCCTTCATCGTCTGCGCCCTCCTGATCACCCTGTGCGGCGTCACCGGCAGCTTCGAACGCCTGATGCGCCAGGTTCCCTCCTCGCTGGCCTCGGCGCTGCTGGCCGGGGTGCTGTTCCGCATCGGCATCGAGATCTGCAACGCCGCCGAGCAACAGACCCTGCTGGTGCTGGCGATGTTCTTCAGCTATCTGCTGTGCAAACGCTTCTCGCCGCGCTATGCGGTGTTCGCTGCGCTACTGGTGGGGGTGCTGCTGGCCGGGATACTGGGCCAACTGGACTTCAGCAGGTTCCGCCTGGAACTGGCGGTACCGGAGTGGACCACGCCGAGCTTCTCCCTGGCCGCCACCATCAGCATCGGCATCCCGCTGTTCATCGTCGCCATGGCTTCGCAGAACATGCCCGGCATCGCCGTGCTGCGCGCCGACGGCTACCAGGTGCCGGCCTCGCCGCTGATCTCGAGTACCGGCATCGCCTCGATCCTGCTGGCACCGTTCGGCTCCCACGGGATCAACCTGGCGGCGATCAGCGCGGCGATCTGCACCGGTCCCTCGGCCCACGAGGACCCGCACAAGCGCTATACCGCGGCGCTCTGGTGCGGCTTCTTCAACTGCGTCGCAGGAACCTTCGGCGCCACCCTGGCAGCGTTGTTCGCGGCGTTCCCCAAGGCACTGGTACTGTCCATCGCCGCCATCGCCCTGCTCGGCTCGATCATGAACGGCCTGGCCAACTCGATGGCCGACGAGCGCCAGCGCGAGGCCGCGCTGGTGACCTTCATGGTCACCGCCTCCGGCTTCACCCTGCTGTCCATCGGCTCGGCGTTCTGGGGCCTGGTGGCCGGCCTGCTGACTCAGTTCGTGCTCAACTGGCGGCGCGGCTGACCGACCTCAGTCCGGCGCCGTCACGGGCGCCGGCGCGGCCTGGTGGCCACGGCTGACCCACCAGCCGAAGGCCGCCGCGGTGAAGAACATCAACACTCCGTAGATCGCCGGCGGAATCGCCATGGTGCTGTTGTTCAGCAGGCTCGGACTCAGCGCCAGGGCGATCGCCAGGGTGCCGTTGTGGATGCCGATCTCCATGCCGATGGCCACCGCCTGGGCCTTCGGCAGGCGCAGCAGGCGCGGTACCCAGTAGCCCACCGCCAGGCTCAGCAGGTTGAAGGCCAGCGCGGCCAGCCCGACCACCGGCGCGTAGGTGACGAAGGTCTGCCAGTCCTTGGCCAGCGCCAGCAGGATGATCACCAGCAACAGCAGCGCGGAAAGGATCTTCACCGGCTTCTGCAGCCGATCCGCCACGGCCGGCAGGCGGTTGCGCACCAGCATGCCGATGGCCACCGGGCCGAGGACGATGACGAACACCTGCATGACCTTGCCGAACTGCAGGGGAATCGCCTGCCCGTCGCCCATGAAGTATTGCAGCGACAGATTGACGATCAGCGGCATGGTGAGGATGGCGATCACCGAGTTCACCGCGGTCAGGGTGATGTTCAGTGCCACGTCGCCATGCGCCAGGTGGCTGTAGAGGTTGGCGGTGGTGCCGCCGGGCGAGGCCGCCAGCAACATCATGCCGACCGCCAGGGCCGCCTCCAGGGCGAAGCCCTGGACGATCAGGAAACAGGCCATGGGCAGCAGGACGATCTGGCACACCAGGCCGACCAGCACCGGCTTCGGGTAGCGCACCACGCGGAGGAAGTCGGCCGGGGTCAGGGACAGTCCGAGACCGAGCATGATGATGCCCAGGGCGATGGGGAGGAACAGGGTCAGGATGGGATCGGCGGTCATTATTGTTATTGCTCCGATGCGATGGAGACGGGCTCAGGCCCCGGATTCTCGACCCAGGTTAGTCCCCCGGCAGTGGCCTGGCGCGCCAAACCGCGCGCCGACCTGTAACAGAATGCGAATGCCCCGCGCCGGGGCATCCCGATTGTATCGCCGCCCGCTCAGATCGCCGTCGCCCCGCCGTCCACCGGCAAGGCGATACCGGTGGTGAAGCCCGCGTTGTCGCTGCACAGGTAGAGCACCGCGGCGGCGATTTCCTCGACCCGTCCGACCCGACCCAGCGGATGCATCGCGGCGGCGAACTCGGCCTTGCGCGGATCGGCCTCGTAGGCGCGGCGGAACATGTCGGTGTCGATCACCGCCGGACACACGGCGTTGACGCGGATGCCCTTCTTCGCGTACTCGATCGCTGCCGATTTGGTCAGGCCGATCACCGCGTGCTTGGAAGCAGCGTAGATGCTCATCTTCGGCGCCGCGCCGAGCCCGGCGACCGAGGCGGTGTTGACGATCGCGCCGCCGCCCTGGGCCAGCATCAGCGGGATCTGGTGCTTCATGCACAACCAGACGCCCTTCACGTTGACAGCCATGATGGCGTCGAACTCGGCTTCGTTGCCGTCGGCCAGCTTGCCCTGCTCGATCTCGATACCGGCGTTGTTGAAGGCGTAGTCGAGACGGCCGTAGGCCGCCGCGCAACCCTCTACCAGCGCCTTGACCTCGGCGTCGCGGGTGACGTCGCAGCGAATGAAGACGGCTTCGCCACCTGCCTGGCGGATCGCTTCGACCGTGCCCTCGCCGCCGGCGCTGTCCAGGTCGGCGACCACCACCTTGACCCCGGCGGCGGCGAAGGCCAGCGCGGTAGCGCGGCCGATGCCCGCCGCACCGCCAGTGACCAGTGCGACCTGGCCGGAAAGAAGTTTGCTCATCTGCTGCTCCTCGGAAAATCGCCTTCCGCCAACCGCGACGGAACCGGGCCGCGCCAGTCTAGCCAGGGCCGGCGCAAGGCATAGCACTATCAGGGGACTGGAGGATGGGCCATCCAGCCCGCTGATAAGACTGATGGCGGCGAATCATCGGCATAGATGACCGGTCATTTCCGCACTCGCCTTCGCTTGCCGCCGGCGCCGGCGCCAGCTATCCCTAGGGGCCTGTTTCCCGACATTCGAGTGCCCTGCCATGACCTCCCAGATCAATCGGCAATACCAGTTGGCCCAGCGTCCCAGCGGGCTGCCCGGCCGCGACACCTTCAGTTTCGTCGAAACCCCGCTCGGCGAACCGGCCGAGGGCCAGATCCTGGTGAAGAACGAGTACCTGTCGCTGGACCCGGCGATGCGCGGCTGGATGAACGACGCCCGCTCCTACATCCCGCCGGTGGGGATCGGCGAGGTGATGCGTGCGCTCGGCGTCGGCAAGGTGCTGGTTTCGAAGCACCCCGGCTTCCAGGCCGGCGACTACGTCAACGGCGCCCTCGGCGTGCAGGACTATTTCATCGGCGAGCCCAAGGGTTTCTACAAGGTCGACCCGTCCCGCGCGCCGCTGCCACGCTATCTCTCGGCGCTGGGCATGACCGGCATGACCGCCTACTTCGCGTTGCTCGACGTCGGCCAGCCGAAGAACGGCGAGACCGTGGTGATCTCCGGCGCCGCCGGTGCGGTGGGCAGCGTTGCCGGGCAGATCGCCAGGCTCAAGGGCTGCCGGGTGGTAGGCATCGCCGGCGGCGCCGAGAAATGTCGCTTCCTGGTCGAAGAACTGGGCTTCGACGGCGCCATCGACTACAAGAACGAAGACCTCACCGCCGGACTCAAGCGCGAATGCCCGAAGGGTATCGATGTGTTCTTCGACAACGTCGGCGGCGAAATCCTCGACACAGTGCTCACCCGCATCGCCTTCAAGGCACGCATCGTCCTCTGCGGGGCGATCAGCCAGTACAACAACAAGGAAGCGGTGCGCGGCCCGGCCAACTACCTGTCGCTGCTGGTCAATCGGGCGCGCATGGAAGGCATGGTGGTGATGGACTATGCCCAGCGCTTCCCAGAAGGCCTGAAGGAGATGGCCACCTGGCTGGCGGAAGGCAAGCTGCAATCGCGCGAGGACATCGTCGAAGGCCTGGAGACCTTCCCCGAAACGCTGCTCAAGCTGTTCAGCGGGGAAAACTTCGGCAAGTTGGTGTTGAAGGTCTGAGGTCCGCCGCCGGCGCGAAGAAGCGGCGGATAGCGCCTCGCCTCGAAGAGCGTGTGCACTGAAGAAATAATGATTCCCGGCAATCCTGCCGCCTGTCCTTCGGGCTAAGCTGCGGCATCCGCGCCTGCAAGGAATCAGCCGCATGCCGCTCGCCCGCTGGGTACCCGGACTCGATAGCCTGCTCCACTACCGCCGCGCCTGGTTCCGTCCGGATGTCCAGGCCGGGCTGTCGGTAGCGGCGATCCAGATCCCCACCGCCATCGCCTACGCCCAGATCGCCGGCTTCCCGCCCCAGGTAGGCCTCTATGCGTGCATCCTGCCGATGCTGATCTACGCCCTGATCGGCAGCTCGCGGCAGTTGATGGTAGGCCCCGACGCGGCGACCGCGGCGATGGTCGCCGCCGCCATCACCCCGCTGGCGGCGGGCGATCCGCAGCGCCTGGTGGACCTGTCGATGATCGTCGCGATCATGGTCGGGCTGTTCTCCATCGTCGCCGGCCTGGCCCGCGCCGGGTTCATCGCCAGCTTCCTCTCGCGACCGATCCTGGTCGGCTACCTCAACGGCATCGGCCTGAGCCTGCTGGTCGGGCAACTGGGCAAGCTGTTCGGCTACGAGGCGGCGACCAGCGGCTTCGTCGCCGGCATCCTCGCGCTGCTGGAGAACCTGCTGCACATCCATTGGCCGACGCTGATCCTCGGCAGCCTCTCGCTCTTGCTGATGGTGCTGCTGCCGCGGCGCTTCCCGCAGTTGCCCGGGGCGCTCTGCGGCGTCCTCCTGGCCAGCCTCGCCGCGGCGCTGCTGGGCCTGGATCGCTACGGCGTGGAACTGCTTGGCGAGGTACCGGCCGGGCTGCCGCAACTGAGCTGGCCGCAGACCAGCCTGGAGGAACTGAAAAGCCTGCTGCGCGACGCCACCGGCATCACGGTGGTCAGCTTCTGCAGCGCCATGCTCACCGCGCGCAGCTTCGGCGCCCGTCACGGCTACAGCATCAACGCCAACCACGAATTCGTCGCCCTCGGCCTGGCCAACATCGGCGCCGGGGTCTCCCAGGGCTTCGCCATCAGCGGCGCCGACTCACGCACCGCGGTGAACGACATGGTCGGCGGCAAGACCCAACTGGTCGGCGTGGTCGCCGCGCTGGTGATCGCCGCCACCCTGTTGCTGCTGAACAAGCCCCTGGGCTGGGTGCCGATGCCGGCGCTCGGTGCGGTCCTGTTGCTGGCCGGCTGGGGCCTGATCGACGTGCAGGCGCTGAAGGGCTTCTGGAAGCTCAGCCGCTTCGAGTTCAGCCTCTGCCTGCTGACCACCGTCGGCGTGCTCAGCGTCGGCGTGCTGCCGGGAATCTTCGTCGCCGTCAGCATCGCCGTACTGCGCCTGCTCTACTACACCTATCGCCCGAGCGACGCGGTGCTCGGCTGGATGCACGGCATCGACGGCCAGGTCGAGCTGGCCAAGTACCCGCAAGCCACCACTCTTCCCGGCCTGGTGATCTACCGCTTCGACGCCCCCCTGCTGTTCTTCAACGCCGACTACTTCAAGCAGCGGGTGCTTGCCGTGGTGGACGGCAGCGAGCGGCCGAATGCGGTGCTGCTCAACGCCGAAGCCATGACCAACCTCGACATCAGCGGCCTGGCCACCCTCCACGAGGTGCAACAGATCCTCAAGGCCCAGGGCGTGCACCTGTCGCTGGCGCGGGTGACCGGGCAGACGCTGGACCTGCTGCAACGCTCGAGCATGCTCGGCGAGATCAAGCCGCCGCTGGTGTTCAGCTCGGTGCGCTCCGGGGTCAGTGCCTATCGCTACTGGCTGCGCCAGCAGGAAAGACTCGCCGCCCAGGCCGCGGCTACAAGCGGAAATGCCTGACCATGCCCTGTAGTTCGCGGCCCAGCTCCGCCAGTTGTTCGCTGGACGAAGCCGTCGACTGCATGGCTTGGGCCGACTGATCGGCCACCTCGCGGATCGCCGTGACACTGCGGTTGATCTCCTCGGCGACCGCGCTCTGCTGCTCGGAGGCCGCGGCGATCTGCTGGTTCATCTGCTGGATCAGCGCCACCGCCGTGGCGATGTTGCCCAGCGCCGCCTCGGTCTGCAACGCGTCGTCGACGCTCTGGTCCACCAACTGGTGGCTGCGCTGCATACGCTGCACCGCCTGCTGCGTGCCATTCTGCAAGGCACCGATCAGGGTCTCGATCTCGGCCGTGGACTGTTGGGTGCGCCGCGCCAGCGCCCGCACCTCGTCGGCGACCACGGCGAAGCCTCGACCCTGGTCGCCGGCCCGCGCCGCCTCGATGGCGGCGTTCAGCGCCAGCAGGTTGGTCTGCTCGGCCACGCTCTTGATCACGTCCAGCACGCTGCCGATGCGCTGGCTGTCGGCGCTCAGCGCCTCGACGCTGGCGGTGGCCGCGCGCACCGCCTCGGCCAGTCGCTCGATCCGCTCCAGGGTCTGGCGTACCACCTCCTGGCCGACGCTGACCTTGCCGTCGGCGCTTTCCGCCGCCCCCGCGGCTTCCTCGGCGTTGTGCGCCACTTCATGGACGGTGGCGGCCATCTGGTTCATCGCCGTGGCCACCTGTTCGGTTTCCGCCCGCTGGCTGTCGATTCCCAGGCGGGTGCGCGTGGTAACGCCGGACAGCGCCTCGGAAGCGCCGGCAATCCGCCCGACGCCGTCCTGCAACTGGCTGACGATACCGCGCAGGCTGCCGGTCATGGCGCGCATCGCGGCCATCAGTTGGCCAACCTCGTCGCGCCGCTCGCTGTCGACCCGTACCGCAAGGTCGCCTTCGGCGATCCGCTGCGCCACACCCATCGCCTGGCGCAGCGGACGGACGATCAGCAGGCTGATGCCGAAGGCCGCGCCCAGGCCCACCAGCAGCGCCAGCACGGCGGCGCCGACGATCAGCAGGGAGTTTGTCCGCAGGCTGTGGAGCATGGCCTGCTGCTGCGCCTCCCAGCTACGGTCGACACGCGCCATCACCTGCCCGGCGCGCTCGCCCATGGCGGCGTACATCTGCCGCTCCTGGAGCTGACTGGCGCGGTACTCGGCGAGCTTGTCGGCGAAACCGCGGATATTGGTCAGCACGTCCTTGACCACCGACACGTAGGCATCGTCGGTGATCGCCTGCTCCAGCCGGGCTGCCAGCTCCAGCGCCTCGCGCAGCGATTTCGGCGGCCCCTCCTGCGCATCCGCGGCGCGCGCTTCGAGACGCGAGCGGGCCTCGTCCAGCCCCTGAAGGACCAGGCGATTGACCTGGGCGACCTGGGCCGCCTGCTGCAACAGCGGCTCGCCGTCGTGCCCCTGGCTCTCCTTCAGCGCATAGGCGCCATCCTCGGCCAGGCTGGACTGGAGGATATCGAGGCTGTTGGCGGCGCCGTTCAGCGACCAACTGGCGCTTTCCCAAGCCAATTGGCGTCCCTGGATGGACTGCTCGAAGCGGCCGAACGCTTCTAGGTATGCCGCCAGCACCTGCTCCACCTCGGCCATGCCAAGCGCCTGATCGGCGTCGCCGTCGGCCTTGAGCCGGCCCACCCGTTCAAGGGTCGCGGCCAGGCGCTGGCGCAAGCGCTCGGCGTCGCTCTTTTCCCCGTGCAGGGCAAAGTCCTTCTCGGCCTGGCGAACCTCCAGCACGTCGCGATTGATCGCGCTCATCTCCTGCAGGCGCGCGAAGCGCTGCCCCAGCGCATGCAGCGAGAGCACCGCGAGCGCGGCCACCAGCGCGGTCAATAGCAGGACCAGGGTAAAACCGATGGCCAGTTTCTTCGCCGTGCCGAGATCGGCCAGACGCCTGCGCAGCAACCCCAGCATGACTCCCCTCCCCCGTGACGCGCCGTCTGCGTGCGCATTTCCCGCTGTGTCGCGCGTTTTTCGCCGAACCTGAGCGGCCGGGCAAGGTAATGGCACGATAATGGCCAGGAGAGATATGCGCAGGTCGTTTCCAGGATATCCGGGCTGACGTCGGTCGAGCGCGGAGCCATACTGGGCGCCCCATGGAAAAAGGAGCTTGCCATGCGTCCCGTATTGCCGCTGTTGCTGTCGCTGAGTCTGTGCGCCCCCACCCTGGCCGACTGGAGCGGCCCGATCGAGCAGCCGCTCTGGTCGTTGCCGGCGGCGCCGGGCCTGTCGCGCTGGCTGATCGTGCACAACCTGTCGAGCGCGGCGGCCGACGGCCTGTACCACGTCGAGGTCCTGGAGCGCCGCCAGGGCCAGCAGCCCTGGCAGTTCCAGCGCCTGGCCGCGCACCTGGCGCTGACCGAACAGGCGCTGCGCGCGAGTATCGTGGCGCCGCTGAAGCGCGGCGGGGTGTATCCGGAAAGCTACCAGTTCGCCTATCGCCAGTGGCAGGAACGCCAGGCCGCGGGCCAGGCGCCGGTGTGCCGGCGCACGGTCGACGAGTGCCTGCGGGCGCCGGACTGAGCCCGGCTACCTGGGCCGGATCATGCTGAACGTGTCGCGGGTATGGCTGTAGTGGCTGCCGCCCAGGCGACCGACCAGGTCGAGCCGGGCGCTATCCACATGGCGCTCGTCGGCCAGCACGGCATCGTCGACATGGGCCAGCAGCACGCGGGCGAAGATCAGGTGGCAATTGGGGTTCTCCGCCGGATACGGCTTGATCTCCGCCACCTCGCACTCGAAGGCCACCGCCGCCGCGGCGATCCGCGGCGGCGCCACGCGTACGCTGGACACGGTAGGGATGCCGACCGTCTCGATCTCGCTCACACCATGGGGCAGCCAGGCGGAGGTGGCGTTCATGGTTTCGGCCTGGGCGGCGCCGACCAGGTGGATCACCAACTGCCCGGTGGCCTGGACGTTGCGCAGGGTGTCCTTGAGGCTGCCGTCGTCGCGCAGGCTGACGTTGACCATCAGGGTCGGCGGCTCGTCGCTGATCACCTGGAAGAAGCTGAACGGGGCCAGGTTGCTGGCGCCCTCGGCGGACAGGGTCGAGACCCAGGCAATCGGTCGCGGGGTGACGGTGGAAGCCAACCAGCGATAGGCCTCGGCGGGAGCGATGGTGGTGAAGTCCAGTTGCATGGCGGTCTCGCGGAAATCGACGGAGGGGACGCCGATTATGCCGCAGCCCCGCAGCTCTCGCGACCGTCTGCGCCGCAGCCCTGCGCCACCTGGAGGCAGCGGCTAGACTTGCCCTACCCTCACCCAGGAGCCCTGCCATGAACTATCGAGGAAGCTGCCACTGCGGAACCATCGCCTACGAAGTCGAAGGCGACCTCGACCAGGTGATCCAGTGCAACTGTTCACTGTGCAGCCGGCGCGGCTGGCTGCTGTGGTTCGTCCCGCGCGACCGTCTGGCGCTGAAGACGCCGGCCAGCGCGATGCACACCTACACCTTCAACACCCACCGCCTGCAGCATCACTTCTGCCCCACCTGCGGCTGCGCGCCGTTCAGCGAAGGCATAGGTCCGGACGGCCAGGCGATGGCCGCGGTCAACGCGCGCTGCCTGGAGGACATCGACGCCAACGCGCTCCCGGTACAGCACTACGATGGCCGCAACGCCTGACGCTGGCGCAGGTAGCCGATCACCTCGGCCTGGTTGCCGCGGAACTCGACGCGGTCTTCCTTGCTCTGCCGCTGGAAGGCGTACATCGGGTCGTAGTACTCCTTGAGCAGCCCCTCGATCCAGCCGCGATGGGTATCCACCGAGCCGTCGCGGCCCTGCTCTTCCAGCGCCTGCACGAGGATCGCCGCCAGCCGCTGGTAGCGCTCGCCGCCGAGGCGCTTGACGATGCCGGCGAGGCTCTTCTGCAGGTAGGCGGAGAAGGCGGCGAAGCCCTCCTCCACGCCCACCACGCGCTCGAACTCGCTGCGCAGATCGATCACGTAGTCCCTGAGGATACGCTCGACACGCTGCTCGAAGGCATCCTCCAGCCAGACCAGCGGGTAGCCCTGCATACCCTGGTACAGCTCCAGCGGCAAGGAGCAGCTGCCGACGATCCGCCCCTCGTCCTCGAGGACGAACTGGCCGACGCCACGATGACGCTTCTTCAGGATGTCGATGGCCAGGCGGTTCTCGAAGTCGATCTGCGCCGGCTGCGGCGTGGCTCGCCGGCCAAAGCTGGAGCCGCGATGGTTGGCGTGGCCTTCGAGATCGAGGCTGTTGTCCAGCGCCGCGATCACCTCGGTCTTGCCGCAACCAGTAAGGCCGCCGACCAGCACGAAATCGCACTCGTCGACCGCCGCGCGGGTGGTTTCGAAAAGGAAGTTGCGCAACGCCTTGTAGCCGCCGATCACCCGTGGGTAGTCGATGCCGGCGTCCTGCTTCAGCCACTGCTGGACGATCTGCGAGCGCAGGCCGCCGCGGAAGCAATACAGGTAGCCGTTCGGGTTGGCTTCGGCGAAGGCTTTCCAGGCCGCCAGCCGTTCGGCCTTGAGCGCCCCGCAGACCAGTTCGTGGCCAAGGGCGATGGCGGCCTGCTGGCCGTGCTGCTTGTAGCTGGTGCCGACCTTCTGCCGCTCGATGTCGTTCATCAGCGGCCGGTTGACAGTGTTGGGAAAGGCGCCCTTGTGGTACTCCACCGGGGCGCGCACATCCATCAGGGGGATATCGTCGAGAAACAGTTCGCGGTAGTGCTGGGTGTTGTCGCGCATTACAGCACCTGTACCGCGAGACTCTGTCGCTCGACCAGCTCGCCGATCGGCGCCAGTTGCAGGCCGAGTTCCGCCGCCACGGCGAGGAACTCCGCCTCGCCTTCCGGAGCCACCGCCACCAGCAGGCCGCCGCTGGTCTGCGGATCGCAAAGCAACAGCTTCTGCACTTCCGGCAGTGGCGCGATGCGCTCGCCATAGCTGTCGAAGTTGCGCAGGGTGCCGCCAGGCACGCAGCCCTGCTCCAGGTAATATTCGGCACTGGCCAGGCGCGGTACCGCGGCGTACTCCACGCGTGCGGTGAGCTTGCTGCCGTCGGCCATTTCCACCAGGTGGCCGAGCAGGCCGAAACCGGTGACGTCGGTCATCGCCTTGACCCCCGCCAACCGGCCGAAGCGCGCGCCGGGCCTGTTCAGGGTGCACATCCAGTCACGCGCCACGCCGACGTCCTCGGCGCGCAGCCTGGCCTTCTTCTCGGCGGTGGTGAGGATGCCGATGCCCAGCGGCTTGGTCAGGTACAGCCTGCAGCCGGCCTCGGCGGTGTCGTTGCGTTTCATGAAGCGCTTCTCCACCACGCCGGTCACGGCCAGGCCGAAGATCGGCTCGGGGGCGTCGATGGAGTGTCCGCCGGCCAGCGGGATGCCGGCTTCCTCGCAGACCTTGCGGCCGCCGGCGATCACCTCGCGGGCGACTTCCGCGGCCAGCACGTTGACCGGCCAGCCGAGGATGGCGATGGCCATCAGCGGGTCGCCGCCCATGGCGTAGATATCGCTGATGGCGTTGGTCGCGGCGATACGGCCGAAATCGAAGGGGTCGTCGACGATCGGCATGAAGAAATCGGTGGTGGAGACCACCCCGCGCTCCTCGTCGAGGGCGTAGACAGCCGCGTCGTCGCGCGAGGCGTTGCCGACCCAGAGCTTCGGATCGAGGTTCTGCGCGCCGCTGCCGGCGAGGATCACCTCCAGTACCTTGGGCGAAATCTTGCAGCCGCAGCCGGCGCCGTGGCTGTACTGGGTCAGGCGGATCGCCTCGCTCATCGGTGTACTCCCGTGGATGTCGGAAAAGTGCCCATTCTAGCAAAGCCGGCGCCGCCGCCAGAGGACCGATCGCCGCGCCCGGCTCAGCGCCCGGCGCGCGACTCGCGGATATAGAAGCGCGCCTTCTCGGCCTTGCTGGTGCAGCCCTCGTAGGCCTCGAACTGCTGCTGGGTCTTGGCCCCGGTGAGCAGGGTCAGGGCCTTCGAGTAGCTGACGGTGCCGGCGAAGCCTTCGGCCTTGGCCAGGTCGAGTTCCTTCCAGGCCGCGTCCAGCTGGTCGGCGCAGTTCTCCCGGTAGGCGGTCTTGCCGGCGCAGCCGGCCAGGGTCAGGGCAAGGACGGGCAGAACGATCCAGGTTTTCATCGAACGATCTCCGGACAGGGAAAGGGCCGCGCATCGCCGCGACGCACTTGGCGGCGGCCGGGCGACACGCGTATCGTTTTCGCTTCGTCACGCAGTATTGGCAAGGGGTTGCAGATGAGCAAACAGGTCGCCCTGGTATTGGGCTCCGGCGGTGCGCGCGGCTACGCGCACATCGGCGTGATCGAGGAACTCGAGGCACGCGGCTATGAGATCACCTGCATCGCCGGTTGTTCCATGGGCTCGGTGATCGGCGGCATCTACGCCGCCGGCAAGCTGCGCGAGTACCGCGAGTGGGTGGAAAGCCTGGATTACCTCGACGTGCTGCGCCTGCTCGACGTCAGCTTCCGCCTCGGCGCGATCCGCGGCGAGCGGGTGTTCGGCAAGATCCACGAGATCCTCGGCGAGGTAAACATCGAGGACCTGTCGATTCCCTACACGGCGGTTGCCACCGACCTCACCAACCAGCAGGAAATCTGGTTCCAGGAAGGCTGCCTGCACCAGGCCATGCGCGCCTCGGCGGCAATCCCCAGCCTGTTCACACCGGTCATGCAGGGCAGCCGCATGCTGGTCGACGGCGGCCTGCTCAACCCGTTGCCGATCGTGCCGGTGGTGTCGGCCCACAGCGACCTGATCATCGCGGTCAATCTCAACGCCACCAACCAGAAGCAGTACCACCTGCCGGTGATCGAGCGTCCGGCCGCGCTCAAGGGGCGCTTCGACAGCATGATCGAGAGCCTCGGCCACAAACTCTCGTTCTTCCGCCGCCACGGCGACGACAATACCCCGCCGGAGCTGAGCGCCGACGCCCTGCTCCATCCGGTTCCGGCGGAATCCGAGGAGCCCGCCGAGCCGCAACTGCAACAGCCGGCCGCGGCGCCGCAAGGCAAGGACTCGCCGAAGTCGGCCAGCGGCACCACGGTGGTGGAAAGCAGCGGTCCGGCATCGCTGCTGGAACTGGTCAACCAGAGCTTCGAGGTGATGCAGACCTCGCTGGCGCAGTACAAGATCGCCGGCTACCCGCCGGACATCCTGATCAACGTGCCGAAGCGGGTCTGCCGCTTCTTCGAGTTCTACAAGGCGCCGGAATTGATCGCCCTCGGCCGGCAGATCGCCAGCGACACCCTGGACCGCTACGAGGAAGACAACGCCTGAGCCTCAGCGGCTGAACTCGAGGACCTCGTAGCCGCCGCGCCGTTCCGGGAACAGCAGGAGGAAGCCACCGGCGTGCGGGCGCAGCAGCGCGACCACGTCGGACTCAGCCGGCGCGCCGTGGGCCAGGCCACTGAAGGCCACCTGGGGCTCGTCGTTGACCGTGGCGCCGCCGAGGAACACGTAGCGCTGCGTGCCTTCGCGGAACAGGTAGCCGCTGACCCGCTGCGAACCGCTGGTCTTCTCCAGGAACAGGCCGCGGTCGGTACGCCGGATGCGGCACTGGAAGTTCGGATAGCGATAGATGCCGTACTGGTCGGCCTGGGTCGAGCGGCACTTCCAGTCGCCCAGCAGGCCTTTCTCGTCGACGGCGACGACGGGCTGCGCCAGGCTGAGTTCCAGTTGCTCCAGTTCCGGCAGGAATTCCTCGAAGGCACTGTCGTAGTAGCGCTTGTTGATGGCCTCGGCGTCCTGCTCGACGGCCAGCACGCTGCGCTGCTGCTGTTCGCTGGTGTAGCCACGCCAGTCCGGTTCGGCGGCGCCGGCATGCGCGCAGGCGGCGAGAACGGTGAGGCAGGCGAAGACACGGGAAACGGGGATCGGACGGGACATGGCGACCTTCCTGGCGAGTGGACCGGCGCATCCGGCGCCGGCAAGCGGTAGCCGCAGAACATAGCGCAGCGGCGCCGGGAATTCGAGCGCCGCCACGACGGGCGGCGGTTTCAGAAGATCGACCAGCCGATCCGCTCGCTGAGTTTCTCCAGCGCGGCGATACCCGCCAGCGAATTGCCCGCGGCGTTCAGTTCCGGCGACCAGACACAGACCGTGAAGCGCCCCGGCACTACCGCGATGATGCCGCCGCCGACACCGCTCTTGCCCGGCAGGCCGACCCGATAGGCAAAGTTGCCGGCCTCGTCGTAGAGCCCGCTGGTGGCCATGATCGCGTTGACCTGCTTGGTCTGCCGCTCGTTGAGTACCTGCTCGCCGCTGTGCTTGCAGAAGCCCTTGTCGGCGAGGAAGCAGAACGCCCGCGCCAGGTCGACGCAGCTCATGCGCAGCGCGCAATGATGGAAATAGCTGAGCAGCACCGCCTCGACGTCGTTGTGGAAGTTACCGAACGATTTCATCAGGTAGGCCGCCGCCGCGTTGCGCGAGCGGTGCTGGTACTCCGAGCGCGCCACCACCGAGTCCGACACCACTTCCGGGTTGCCGCACAGGCGCCGGACGAAATCGCGCATCGATTGCGCCGGCGCGGCGAAACGCGACTGGTTGATGTCGCAGATCACCAGGGCGCCGGCATTGATGAACGGGTTGCGCGGCTTGCCGCGCTCGAACTCCAGCTGCACCAGGGAGTTGAAAGGCTGGCCGGAGGGCTCGTGGCCAAGGCGTTGCCAGATGTCCTCGCCGGAATGCTGGATCGCCTGGACCAGGCTGAACACCTTGGAAATGCTCTGGATGGAAAACGGCCGCAGGGCGTCGCCGGCATGGAACAGCTCGCCGTCGCGGCTGTACACGGCGATCCCCAGCTGGTTCGGCTCGACGCCGGCGAGCGCGGGGATGTAGTCGGCGACCTTGCCGCGCCCGATCAGCGGGCGGACTTCATCGAGAATCTCGTTCAACAGTTGCTGCATGATGACCTTCGTGGTGACACCGGGGCACCGACCCGGGCGCATCCGGGCCAGCGCGAATGCGCGGCATCATAGGCGATGAACGCACGGGAGGCATGCCCCTCGCGCAGAATTGCGCTGCGCGTCAGCTGTCGCGCAGGCGATAACCGACACCCGCCTCGGTCACCAGGAAGCGCGGGCTGGCCGGATCGTCGCCGAGCTTCTGGCGCAGGTGGCCGACCACGACCCGCAGGTAATGGGTGTCTTCGACATGGGTCGGACCCCAGATATCCTTGAGCAGTTGCTGCTGGGTCACTACCCGTCCGAGATGGCGTGCCAGCGCGGCGAGCACTGCATACTCCTTGCGCGTCAGCGCCACTTCCGCACCCTCCAGGGTGACTCGGCGATAGGCGAAGTCCACCTGCAACGGGCCGACCGCCACCGACGCCTCCGGGCTTTCGCCCTGCGCCGCCTGGCGCAGCAGGACGCGCACGCGGGCGAGGAACTCCTGGATGCCGAACGGCTTGGTCACGTAGTCGTTGGCGCCGCCGTCCAGGGCCAGTACCTTCTCGCCCTCGCTGGCGCGCACCGACAGCACCAGCACCGGCACCTGCGACCATTCGCGCAGGTCGCGAAGGATGTCCTGGCCGTCGCGGTCAGGCAGGCCGAGGTCGAGCACCACCAGGTCCGGTCGGTTCAGCGCGGCCTGGGCCAGCCCCTCTTCGCCGGTGCCGGCCTCGAGCACCCGGTAGCCCTGGGCATTGAGGCTGATACGGAGGAACTTGCGGATCTGCGGTTCGTCGTCGATCAGCAGGATGCTGTTCTGCAATTGGGTCATGGCACTCGGCACGGCAGGTGAACACGGCGACAGGCCAGCGGCGGCGTCGCGGAAACGGCAGGAATAGCGCGAGCGCAGGCGCCAGGCAAGTGCGCCGGGCTCATTCGTCGCCCTCCAGTTGCCCGAGGTCCGGCTGCGGATGCAGCGGCAGGTGCAGGACCAGCGTGGTGCCGCGACCGTCGAGGCCTTCGCCGACGCTGATACGCCCGCCGTGGGCGCCGATCATGCCCTGGCAGATCGCCAGGCCCAGGCCGGTGCCCTGGCCACCGCGGTCGCCACGGGCAGCGGTGTAGAACATGTCGAAGATCTTCTCCCGCTCGGCCTCGGGAATCCCCGGCCCCTCGTCGCTCACCGCGAAACGCAGCTCGGCGGCATCCTGGCTGACCTCGATGCGCAACCGGCCGTGGTTCGGCGAGAAGCGCGCGGCATTTTCCAGCACGTTGATCAGCGCCTGCTCGATCAGCGCCGCATGCACGTAGAGCAACGGCAGGTCGTTGGCCACGATCGCCTGTACCCGGTACGGCGCCAGCACCGCGCGCAGGCGGTTCAGCGCGCTGCCGACGATGTCGCCCGGCGCCACCCAGTCGCGCGCCAGCTTCAGGCCACCGTGGCCGAGACGGGTCATGTCGAGCAGGTTCTGGATATAGCGGTCCAGTCGCTCGGCCTCGTCGCGGGTGCTTTCCAGCAGTTCGCGACGATCCGCCGGCGGGATCGCCTCGCCCAGCGCCAGCAGGCTGTCGATGGAGCCGCGCATGGCCGTCAGCGGCGTGCGCAGGTCGTGGGACACCGAGGCGAGCAAGGCGCTGCGCAGTTGCTCGGTCTCGCCGTGCAGGCGCGCGGCCTCCAGGTCCTCGGCCAGGCGAGCCCGCGCCAGGGCCTGGGCCAGAGGCTGGCCGAGGGCGGCGAGCAGGCGCCGGCGCTGCGGGCTCAGCGGCTGGCCGTCCAGCGGCGCGACTCCGAGCAGTGCCAGCGGTCCCTCTTCCGCCGACAGCGGCCACCACCACCAGCGTCCTCCGGGCAGCGTGCCAGTACCGAGGCCGGCCGGCTGGTCGTGGGCCCAGGCCCAGTCCGCGGCGACCCGTTCCTGGTCGGCGAGTTGCCGCTGCACGCCGGCCCCGGTCTTCCACTCGCCATTGACCTGACCGAGCAGGCAGACCTCGACGTCCTTCCAGTCGTCGAACTGCTGGGCGGCGGCGGCCAGCACCGCCTGGCGGTCGGTGGCGGCGGTGAGCTTGCGCGACAGCTCCAGCAGCAGGCTGGTTTCCTCCTGGGTATCGCGCAGCGCCTCCAGCTGGCGCCGCTGGCGTGCCGCCAGGTTGCCGGTGAGGCCGGCCATGAACAGGAAGAACGCCAGGCTCAGCAGGTCTTCGTGGCGATGGATGGCGAAGGAAAAATGCGGCGGGATGAACAGGAAGTCATAGGCCAGGAACGACGCCACCGCGCACAGCAGTGCCGGCATCAGGCTGCTGCGCACTGCCACCAGCAGCACCGCCATCAGGAACACCAGGGAGATGTTCGGCAGCTCCAGCAGGTGCGCCACGATCCAGGCCAGGCCGCTGGCCAGGGCGGTCGCCAGCAGCGCCAGCAGATAGTCGTTCCACACCACCGGATAGCGTGGCCGCGGTTCCGCCGGGCGCAGGTCGGCCTCGCTGTCCAGGGCACTGATCTCCAGGCCCTGGCCGTCACGCAGCAGACGCCCGGCGAGACCACCGCCGAAGGCCCGGCGGTACCAGCGGCGCCGCGACTGGCCAACCAGGACCAGGCTGGCGCGGCGCTCGCGGGCATGTTGCAGGAGGGTCCGCGCCACCTCGCCGGCGCGCAGCACGACGATCTCGCCGCCGAGCCGCTCGGCCAGTTGCTGCGCACCCTGCAGGCGCATCCGCGCCTGCTCGCCGCGCAAGCCGCCGGTATCGACGTGTACCACGCTCCAGGGCAGGTGCCGACGTTCGGCGACCCGGCAGGCGTGGCGCACCAGGCGTTCGGCCTGTTCGTCACCGTCGATGCCCACCAGCAGCCGCCCGCGCAACGCCGGCGCTTCCTCGCCGCGCTGGCGGTAGCGGTGGTTGAGGTCGGCGTCGACCCGCGCGGCGGCGGTCTGCATCGCCAGTTCACGCAGCGCGGTGAGGTTGGTCTGCGAGAAGAACGCATCGATCGCCGCCCGCGCCTGTTCCGGCACGTAGACCTTGCCCTCGCGCAGGCGCTCCAGCAGCTCGCGCGGCGGCAGGTCGATGAGGACGATCTCGTAGGCCTCCTGCAACACCCAGTCCGGCACCGTCTCGCGGACCTGCACGCCGGTGATGTCGCGGACCTGGTCGTTGAGGCTCTCCAGGTGCTGGACGTTGACCGTTGTGTAGACGTCGATTCCCGCCGCCAGCAACTCCTGGATGTCCTGCCAGCGCTTGGCGTGGCGGCTGCCGGGAACGTTGCTGTGGGCCAGTTCGTCGACCAGGGCCAGCGCCGGCGGGTCGGCAAGGAGACCGTCGAGGTCCATTTCCTGCAGTTTCATCCCTCGATACTCGAGGCTGCGCAGCGGCTGCTGCGGCACGCCTGCGAGGAGGGACTCGGTTTCCGCCCGCGAGTGGGTCTCGACCACCCCGGCGCGCAGTTTCACGCCCTGGCGCAACTGGGCCTGGGCGGCCTGCAGCATGGCGAAGGTCTTGCCCACCCCCGGCGCCGCGCCGAGAAAGACTTTCAGGCGGCCGCGCCCGTCAGCGGGCAGGTCGGCCAGCAGCGCGTCGGCGCGTGCGGTGTCGGTCATGGATCGGTCGTACTCCGTTGCTCTGCGCCGCGCAGGGCGGACGATCGCCGGCGATCATCCGCCGATGCGGCGATATTGCAAGCCCTTGCGTGGGTCTCTGGGGAAACCTAGCGCTTCAACCCCGCCAGCGCCATGTTCAGCGCCAGCACGTTGACCACCGCCGGCCCCACCAGCGGCCGCTCGGTGTGGCTTTCCACCAGGTCTTCCACCAGCCGCAGCGGCAGCCCGCGCGCCGTGGCCACCCGCAGCGCCTGGTAACGCGCGGCCTGCGGCGGCAGCTGCGGATCGAGTCCGCTACCGGAGGTAGTGACCAGCGCCAGCGGCACCGGCCCCTGGTCGGCGATACGCTCCTGGGCGGCGTCCCTGGCGATGCGCTCGGCCAGTGCCGGGTTGCTCGGCGCCAGGTTGCTCGCGGCACTGGAAACGGTGGCGTAGTCGCCCGCCGAAGGCCGCGAATGGAACCACTCCTCGCCGTCGAACTTCTGCGCGATCAGCCGCGAGCCGAGCACCTTGCCCTCGGCGTCGCGCAGCAGGCTGCCATTGGCCTGCTCGGGGAACGCCAGTTGGGCGATACCGGTGACCAGCAGCGGATAGGCCACGCCGGTGACCAGGCTCAGCACCAGCAGTGACGCCAGTGCCGGACGGAGTTGCTTGAACATGTGCAGATCCTCTCTTCAGTCCCAGGCCCTCGCCCGACGGCGAGGGCCGTTGTTCATGCCAGGCCGACGGCGGTCAGCAGCAGGTCGATCGCCTTGATCCCGAGGAACGGCGCCACCAGGCCGCCGACGCCATAGATCAGCAGGTTGCGCTGCAGCAGTTGCGAAGCGTCCGCCGCCTGAACCCGCACGCCGCGCAAGGCCAATGGGATCAACGCGACGATGATCAGCGCGTTGAACACGATGGCCGACAGGATCGCGCTCTGCGGGCTTTGCAGGCGCATCACGTTGAGCACGTCGAGCTGCGGGTAGATGCCGACGAACAGCGCCGGCAGGATGGCGAAGTACTTGGCCACGTCGTTGGCGATGGAAAAGGTGGTCAGCGCGCCGCGGGTGACCAGCAACTCCTTGCCCACCTGGACCACGTCGAGCAGCTTGGTCGGGTCGCTGTCCAGGTCGACCAGGTTGGCCGCCTCGCGGGCGGCCTGGGTGCCGTCGTTCATGGCCATGCCGACGTCGGCCTGGGCCAGCGCCGGGGCGTCGTTGGCACCGTCGCCGCACATCGCCACCAGGCGACCTTCGCCCTGCTCCTGGCGAATCCGCGCCAGTTTCTTCTCCGGGGTAGCCTCGGCGATCACGTCGTCGACCCCAGCCTCGGCGGCGATGGCAGCGGCGGTCAGCGGGTTGTCGCCGGTCACCATCACGGTGCGGATGCCCAGCCGGCGCAGTTCGGCGAAGCGCTCGCGAATGCCCGGCTTGACCACGTCCTTCAGGTGAATGGCGCCGAGCAGCCGGCCGTTGGCTACCACCAGCAGCGGGGTGCCGCCGCTCTGGGCGATCTTGTCCACCTCCCGCGAAAGCACCTCGGGCATCTTCTCCCGCGGCAGGTCGATGAAGCGCAGCGCCGCATCCACCGCCCCCTTGCGGTACACCTGGCCGTTCCAGTCGACCCCGGACAGGCGGGTTTCCGCGCTGAAGGCGATCGGCGTCAGCTCCTCGCGGCGCGGCTCCTCGATCGGATGCAGGATGCGCAGGTATTCGACGATCGACTTGCCTTCCGGGGTGTCGTCGGCCAGCGAGGCCAGCAACGCGCCCTCGGCCAGTTCCTTGCCGCTCACCCCCGGCGCGGCGTACAGCGCGCTGCAGCGGCGGTTGCCGAAGGTGATGGTGCCGGTCTTGTCGAGCAGCAGCACGTGGACGTCGCCGGCCGCCTCCACCGCGCGACCGGACTTGGCGATCACGTTCAGGCGCACCAGGCGGTCCATGCCGGCGATGCCGATGGCCGAGAGCAGGCCGCCGATGGTGGTCGGGATCAGCGTCACCAGCAGCGCCACCAGGAACACCAGCGGCAGGTTGCCGCCGGCGAACAGGGCGAACGGCTTGAGGGTCACCACTACCAGCAGGAAGATCAGGGTCAGGCCGATCAGCAGGATGTCCAGCGCCACTTCGTTGGGGGTCTTCTGCCGCTTGGCGCCTTCCACCAGGGCGATCATCCGGTCCAGGGTCGACTCGCCCGGGTTGGCGCCGATCCGTACCAGCAGCCAGTCGGACACCACCTGGGTGTTGCCGGTCACCGCCGAGCGATCGCCGCCGGACTCGCGGATCACCGGCGCCGATTCGCCGGTGATGGCGGCCTCGTTGACCGCCGCCACCCCTTCGATGACTTCGCCGTCGCCGGGAATCATCTCGCCGGCCTGGACCCGTACCACATCGCCCTTGCGCAGGCTGCTGGCAACGACGCTCTCGAAACTGCCGTCGGCGCGCCGCTTATTGGCGGAGAGGCCCTGGCTGCCGGCCTTGAGACTGTCCGCGCGGGCCTTGCCACGCCCCTCGGCGAGCGCTTCGGCGAAATTGGCGAAGAGCACGGTGAACCACAGCCAGAGGGCGATCTGCAGCGCCACCGAGGTCGGCACCGCCTGGTCGGGGACGAAGCACAGCAAGGTGGTGAGCACGGCGGTCAGTTCGACCACCAGCATCACCGGCGAGCGCAGCAACTGGCGCGGGTCGAGCTTGACGAAGGCTTGCAGCAGCGCCGGCCGCCACAAGGCGGCGAGGCTGGTGGACGCGTTGTGGCGACGTTCGAGCGATTTGTGCAAGGCGTTCTTGGACGCCTGGGTCTGAGCGTTCATGTACGATTCCTTCAGAAGCCGAGGCTCAGTTGTTCAGCGATCGGGCCGAGGGCCAGGGTCGGCAGGAAAGTCAGGCCGCCGACCAGCAGGATGGTCACGGTGAGCAGGCTGACGAACAGCGGACCATGGGTCGGGAAACTGTTCGGCCCCACCGGGCTGGCCTTCTTCGCCGCCAGGCTGCCGGCGATGGCGAGGATCGGCAGGATGTAGCCGAAGCGGCCGATGAGCATGGCCAGGCCGATCATCAGGTTGTGGAACGGCGTGTTGGCACCGAAACCGGCAAACGCCGAGCCGTTGTTGGCGCTCCCCGAGGTGTAGGCGTAGAGCAGTTGGCTGAAGCCGTGCGGGCCGGGATTGGTCACCGCCGAGGCCGGCCCCGGCAGGCTGGCGGCGATGGCGCCGAGCACCAGCACGCCGACAGGCATCACCAGCAGGGTGAAGACCAGCAGGCGGACCTCCTTCGCCTCGAGTTTCTTGCCCAGGTACTCCGGCGTCCGCCCGACCATCAGGCCGGCGAGGAACACCGCGATCAGGACGAACAGCAGCATGCCGTAGAGGCCGGCGCCGACGCCGCCGAAGATCACCTCGCCGAGCATCATGTTCAGCAGCGGCAGCATGCCACCCAGGGGGCTCAGGCTGTCGTGCATGGCGTTCACCGAGCCGTTCGAGGCGGCGGTGGTGGTGATCGCCCAGAGCATGCTGGCGGCGGTGCCGAAGCGACTCTCCTTGCCCTCCATCGGCGCGCCCTGCTCGATCGGCAACTGCGCCAGCGCCGGGTTCGGCTGGTATTCGGCCCACAGCGACAGGCCCAGGCCGAGGCAGAACAGCAGCAGCATGCAGCCGAGGATCGCGCGGCTCTGGCGCAGGTCCTTCACGTAATGGCCGAAGGTGAATACCAGCGCCGCCGGGATCAGGATGATCGAGGCCACTTCGAACAGGTTGCTCCAGGCGCTCGGGTTCTCGAACGGATGGGTCGAGTTGACGCCGAAGAAGCCGCCGCCATTGGTGCCCAGCTGCTTGATGGCGATCTGGCTGGCCGCCGGGCCGAGCGGGATGGTCTGCTCGGCGCCTTGCAAGGTGGTGGTATGGACATAGTCGAAGAAAGTCTGCGGCACGCCCTGCCAGACCAGCAGCAACGCCAGCAGCAGGCACAGCGGCAGCAGCACGTAGAGGGTGCCGCGGGTCAGGTCGACCCAGAAGTTGCCCAGCTGTCGTGTGGAGCGGCGGCTGATGCCGCGCGCCAGGGCCACCAGCACGCAGAGGCCGACCGCCGCGCTGACGAAGTTCTGCACCGTGAGGCCGACCATCTGGCTGAAGTAGCTCAGCGAGGCCTCGCCGCTGTAGGCCTGCCAGTTGGTGTTGGTGACGAAACTGACCGCGGTGTTGAACGCCAGTGTCCATTCCAGGCCCGGCAGGTGCTGCGGGTTCAGCGGCAGGCTGCCCTGCAGCATGAGGATCGAGAACAGCAGGACCAGGCCGGCCAGGTTGAATGCCAGCAGCGCCAGGGTGTAGGTCTTCCAGTCCTGCTCGCTCGCCGGATCGACGCCGAACAGGCGATAGCAGACGCGCTCCAGTGGCGCCAGCGGCGCGCTGAGGAGATTGCGTTGGCCTTCCATCACCTTGAAGCAGTAGCGCCCGAGGAACGGTGCAGGCACCAGGACCAAGGCGAAAAAGGCCAGGATCAAGAGAATCTCGTGGCTGTTCATGTGCCCTCCCCTAGGCACGGTCGGCGCGTAGCAGCGCCACCAGCAAATAGACGAACAGTCCCGTGGCCAGGGCCAGGGACAACCAATCCAGAACGGTCATGTGTGCGATCTCTCCTTCGAGCGGCCTCTGCCGCTTGAGGGAAAGTCTCCGCAAAGGGGGCGTAAAGAAGCGATTCAGGGCCGTGTCGGACGGCATAAAGAAAGCGTAAAGAGTGGCGCGGACAGCGCCTGGGACAGCAACCGGCCGGGGACTGCGCCACGGCCGGTGACAAGGCGAAGGATCGACGCTAGCCCTGGGCGGCGCGGATCATGTTGCGGGCGATCAGCAGTTGCTGGATCTGCGTGGTGCCCTCGTAGATGCGGAACAGCCGCACGTCGCGATAGAAGCGCTCGATCCCGTAGTCGCCGATATAGCCGGCGCCGCCGAATATCTGCACCGCGCGGTCGGCGACGCGGCCGCACATTTCCGAGGCGAACAGCTTGGCGCAGGACGCCTCGGTACCGACATCGCGGCCTTCGTCGCGCTGCCGCGCGGCGTCGATGACCATGCAGCGCGCCGCGTAGGCTTCGGCCTTGCTGTCGGCAAGCATCGCCTGGATCAACTGGAACTCGGCGATCGGCTGGCCGAACTGCTTGCGCTCCAGGGCATAGCGCAACGCATCCTCGAGCATCCGCTCGGCGACCCCCACACAGACTGCGGCGATGTGCAGGCGGCCCTTGTCGAGCACCTTCATCGCGGTCTTGAAGCCGACGCCCTCGACCCCGCCGATCAACTGACTGGCAGGCACCCGGCAGTCGTCGAAGATCACGTCACAGGTATGCGCGCCCTTCTGTCCCATCTTGCGATCCGGCTTGCCCAGGGACAGCCCGGGCGTACCGCGCTCGACGACGAAAGCGGAGATTCCGCCGGCGCCACGGATCGCCGGGTCGGTGCGCGCCATCACGGTGTAGATGCCGGCCTGCGGGGCGTTGGTGATGAAGCGCTTGGTACCGTTGAGCACGTAGTGCTCGCCGTCACGCACCGCCGTGGTCTTCAGCGAGGCGGCGTCGGAACCGGAGTCCGGTTCGGTGAGGCAGAACGAACTGAGCAGTTCGCCCGACGCCAGGCGCGGCAGGTAGCGCCGCTTCTGTTCTTCGGTGCCGTCGATGACGATGCCCTGGGAGCCGATGCCGTTGTTGGTGCCCAGCAGCGAACGGAACGCCGGCGAGGTCCGCCCCAGCTCGAAGGCGATGCTCACCTCTTCCTCCATGGTCACCCCGAGGCCGCCGTAGGCCTCCGGGATCGACAGGCCGAACAGGCCCATCTCGCGCATGCGGGCGATGATCGCCTCGGGGATGCGGTCGGTTTCCGCCACTTCCTGCTCATGAGGCACCAGGCTTTCGCGGACGAACTGGCGGATGCTGTCCAGCAGCAGGTTCAGGGTTTCCGGATCACGAATCATGCTCACTCCAATAGGCCACTAGGCCGGTTGCCATGATTCCGTCACCGGCCTCGGTCAGCGGGTGGCGGCCTCGATGTTGTGGACCATGTGCAGCAGGCGCGGGCCGATGTCGTCCTCCAGTTTCTCGCGCTTGAGATGGAAACTCGGCCCGCCGCAATTGAACGCCAGCAGCCCATGGCTCTCATGGTGCAAGGCCACGCCCACCGCGTTGACGTCGCGTTGCCACTCGCCGAGCGACAGGCAGAAGCCGTAGTCGGCATAGTCGCGGAAGGCCCGCTCCAGCCCCTTGCGCACTTCCGGCCAGTCTTCCGGGTGGCGCTTGCGGATGTGCCCGAGGATGAATTCCCGCTCGTCCTCCGGCATCGCCGCCAGGCAGGCCCGGCCGATCGCGCTGCGGTGCAGCGAGAGGTGGCTGCCGACCTGGCGACGCATGGTCAGGTTGGCCTCGCCATGCACCACATCGAGGTAGACCATGCTCAGCCGGTCGCGGGCCGCCATGGCCACCGCGGCCTTGGCGTAGCCGGCCATCTCTTCCATCAACGGGCGGGCGAGCGCGCGAATCGACAGGTTCGAGAGCATCGCGTAGCCGAACGACATCACCCCCACTTCCAATTGATACTTGCCGCTATGCGGCAGGTGACGCAGATAGCCCAGCCGGGTCAGGGTGTGGGTCAGACGCGACACCGTCGGCTTCGGCAGGCCGGTCTTCTTCGCCAGTTCCTGGTTGCCCAGCAGGCTTTCCCGTGGCGTGAAACAGCGCAGCAATTCCAACCCGCGGGCCAGCGCGGTGACGAACTGGCGGTCCTTGAGTTCCTCGTCTTTCTCCTGCATCGGGTCGATCAGCACAGCTTCGAAGGCGGACACTTCCGCTTCCGTACTGGCACCTTCCGCCGGACTCCGGCGCTCGTCGTTGCCGCGCATAGTAGGGACCTCTTTTTCAAAAAATCAATAAAACAAAATCATATTTCGCATAGCGAAACTAATAGAAGAACCCATGCACTTTCAACAACGAAAATAAAATCCTTTTAAAACAGTAAATTGTATAAGTAGATCGTCCGAAATCCGACGCGAGTATTTACAACGCCACGGCTGGCGCTGATTATTTTCGATAAATCATGAAACTATATTTCGCATAGCGAAATATCAATTCATCGGAGCTTCCATGTCCGCCGATCCTTCGCCCGTGGTCCTGCTCGAATTTCCCGCAGCCGATATAGCCCTGCTTCGCCTCAATCGTCCGCAAGCCAGGAACGCGCTGAACGACGAAGTGCGCCAGCGCCTCGCCAGCCACTTCCAGACGCTCGGCGCGGATCCGGCGATCCGCGTCATCGTGCTCACCGGCGACTCGCGCTGCTTTGCAGCTGGCGCCGATCTCCGCGATCTCTCGACGAGCACGGCGATCGGCCTGTACGGCCGCCACGGCGAGCGCTACTGGGAAGCCATCGCGCGCTGCCCGAAGCCGGTGATCGCCGCGGTCAACGGCTTCGCCCTGGGCGGCGGCTGCGAACTGGCGATGCACTGCGACCTGATCGTCGCCGGCGAGTCGGCACAGTTCGCCCAGCCGGAGATCAAGGTCGGGGTGATGCCGGGTGCCGGCGGCACCCAGCGCCTGGTACGGGCGGTGGGCAAGTTCCAGGCGCTGCGCATGCTGTTCACCGGCTGCCTGGTGAAGGCTCCGCAAGCGCTGGCCATGGGCCTGGTCAGCGAAGTGGTGGCGGACGAGTCGACGCTGGCGCGCGCCCTGGAACTGGCCATGGAGATCGCCCGCCTGCCCCCTCTGGCGCTGGCGCAGATCAAGGAGGTGGTCCTGGCCGGTGCCGACCTGCCGCTGGACAGTGCCCTGGCCCTGGAACGCAAGGCGTTCCAGTTGCTGTTCGACTCGCAGGACCAGAAGGAAGGCATGCAGGCCTTCCTGGAGAAACGCCCGCCGAACTACCAGGGGAAATAGACGATGCCCGATATTCGTTGTATCGCCGTGGTCGGTACCGGTGCGATGGGCACCGGGATCGCCCAGATCGCCGCCCAGGCCGGCCTGACCGTATGGCTGTTCGACAGCCGCGCCGAGGCCGCCGCCGAGGCACGCCAGCGCCTGCGGCAGACCTTCGAGAGCCTGTGCGGCAAAGGCAAGCTGAGCGCCGCCGACGCCGAGGCCGCGCAAAACCGGCTGCGGGTGGCGGAACGCCTGGAACAACTGGGCGACTGCGAACTGGTGGTGGAGGCCATCGTCGAGCGCCTGGAGGCCAAGCAGGAATTGCTGCGCCGGCTGGAAGCCATAGTCGCGCCGGAGACCATCCTCGCCAGCAATACCTCGTCGCTGTCGATCACCGCCATCGCCGCCGCCTGCGAGCGGCCGCAGCGGGTCGCCGGCTTTCACTTCTTCAACCCGGTGCCGCTGATGCGCGTGGTCGAGGTGGTCGACGGCCTGGCCAGCGCTCCGGAAGTCGGCGACGCCCTGCTCGCCCTCGCCGCGCGCCTGGGCCACCGCGGTGTACGGACCAAGGACAGCCCCGGCTTCATCGTCAACCATGCCGGCCGCGCCTATGGCACCGAGGCCCTGCGCATCCTCGGCGAAGGCGTCGCCGAATGCGCCGAGATCGACCGTGTGCTGCGCGAGTGCGCCGGCTTCCGCATGGGGCCGTTCGAACTGCTCGATCTTACCGGCCTCGACGTGTCGCACCCGGTAATGGAATCGATCTACCAGCAGTACTACCAGGAACCGCGCTACCGCCCACACCCGCTGACCCGCCAGTTGCTCGCCGCCGGCCGTCTCGGGCGCAAGAGCGGCCAGGGCTTCTATCGCTACGTCGACGGCCAGCCGCAGGACAAGCCCGGTCCGCAACCGGTGCCGCAGGCCGCCATCCGGCCCCCGGTGTGGCTGGGCTGCGAAAACGAGGACGACCGCCGCACGCTCGCCGAACTGCTGCATCGCCTCGGCGTCGAGCCGGAAACCGGCGAACGCCCTTCCGCCGCAGCGCTCTGCCTGCTGGCCGCCTGGGGCGAGGACCTGAGCAGCGCCGTGCAGCGCTTCGCCTGTCCCGCCGAGCGCAGCGTCGGCATCGACCTGCTCTGCGACCTCGAGCGCCGGCGCTGCCTGATGCTCTCGCCACTGACTATCCCGGCCATGCGCGACGCCGCCCACGCGCTACTGGCTGGCGACGGCGTCGGGGTCACGGTGCTGCGCGACAGTCCCGGCTTCGTCGTCCAGCGGGTACTGGCGATGATCGTCAACCTCGCCTGCGACATCGCCCAGCAGGGCATTGCCAGCGTCGAGGATATCGACCAGGCGGTGCACCTCGGCCTCGGCTATCCTCACGGCCCGCTGGAATGGGGCGACCGCCTCGGCCCGCGGCGCCTGCTGAGCATTCTCCAGCGCTTGCAGACGCTTACCGGTGACCCGCGCTACCGGCCCAGTCCCTGGCTGCGCCGACGAGCGCAACTGGGCATGTCCCTGCGCGCCGGCGAAACCGCCGCCGTAGGCTGACGCATCGGCGACCTGGCGGCGCAGCGTCATGCGTCTCGCCGCCAGGCCAACGCTTTTTCCCCGAGCGACGCTTTCCGGGCTTGCAGCTGCCGAGGTATCCTGCGCGCAAATTCATCCGATGATTGGATGTTTCTTCCGTGACCATTCCCCTCAAGCGCTCCCTGGTGGACATCGCCCTGGAGCAGATCCGCCAGCGCATCGACGCCGGCCATTGGCCGCTCGGCCAGCGCCTGCCGCCGGAGCCGGAACTCGCCGAGCTGCTCGGCATGAGCCGCAACACCGTGCGCGAAGCGGTGCGGGTGCTGACCTTCTCCGGCGTGCTGGAAGTCCGCCAGGGCGACGGCACCTACGTGCGCGCCTGCGCCGATCCGCTGGAAACCATGCTGGTGCTGGCGCGCAGCGCGGTGCAGCACTCCCTGGAGGCCCGCGGGATGATCGAGATCGAGGCGGCGCGCCTGGCAGCCGTTCGCCGCGACGACAGCGACCTGAGCGCATTGCGCGAACATCTCGACGCTTCGCGCCAGCGCTACGGCAGCGCCGACCTGCAGGACTACATAGAGCACGACGTCCGCTTCCACCAACGGATGGTCGATGCCGCCCACAATCCGGTGCTCAGCGAACTCTACCGCTATTTCTCGCAGGTCATCCGGACCTCGCTGGAACGCACCATGGCCGACCCACAAAGGGCCCAGCCCTGCTTCGAGCTGCACCAGCAACTGCTCGACGCCATAGAACGCGGAGACCCGGACGCTGCCGCCGCGGCCAACCGCGCACTGCTGATCTGAACCCGGGACAGACCCATGACTCACGCCTTGAATGCCCGGCCGGGAGCGCACCCCGGCCATCCTCCGGAAGAACTGCTGATCGATGCCGAAGTCGACGACGAACCAGTTCCGCCGGCGCCGCCACTACGCCCCTGGCTGCTCCTGCTGGGCCTGGTGCTGGTGGCGCTGAACCTGCGCCCGGCGCTGTCCAGCCTCGCCCCCCTGCTCAACCAGGTGCGCGACGATACCGGCCTCTCGGCCGCTGCCGCCGGCCTGCTGACCACCGCGCCGGTACTCTGCCTGGGGTTGTTCGCGCCGCTCGCGCCGCGCCTGGCCCGGCGTATCGGCGCCGAGCGCAGCGTGCTGCTGATCCTCTTCTGCCTGGCCGGCGGCATCGTCCTGCGCAGCCTGTTCCCGGTGTTCGGCCTGTTCGCCGGCAGCGTCCTGGCCGGCGCCAGCATCGGCATCATCGGCGTGCTCCTGCCGGGCATCGTCAAACGCGACTTCCCGCGCCAGGCCGGGGTGATGACCGGGGTCTACACCATGGCCCTGTGCCTGGGCGCAGCGCTCGCCGCCGGCGCTACCGCGCCGCTGGAGAAGCTCTTCGGCAACTGGGAACTGGCGCTGGCGTTCTGGTCGCTGCCGGCGATCCTCGCCGCCGCCTTCTGGCTGCCGCAGACCCGCCAGGGCCAGCACGCCCATCGCCAGGCCTTCCGTGTCATCGGCCTGTGGCGCGACCCGCTGGCCTGGCAGGTCACGCTGTACATGGGCCTGCAATCGTCCCTGGCCTACATCGTCTTCGGTTGGCTGCCGTCGATCCTGATCGACCGCGGCATGACTGCGGTAGAAGCCGGCCTGGTGCTGTCCGGCTCGGTGATGCTGCAACTGATCACCGCCCTGCTCGCGCCCTGGCTCGCCGCTCGCGCCAGGGACCAGCGCCTGGCGGTGGTGCTGGTGATGGCGACCACCCTCGCCGGCCTGCTCGGCTTCCTCTATGCGCCGCTGCAGACCATCTGGGGCTGGGCGGTCCTGCTCGGCCTCGGCCAGGGCGGTACCTTCAGCATCGCCCTGGCGCTGATCGTCCTGCGCTCGCGCGACGCCCACGTCGCCTCGCATCTGTCGGGCATGGCCCAGGGCGTCGGCTACACCCTGGCGGCCATGGGGCCGTTCATGGTCGGCGTGGTCCACGACCTGACCGGCGGCTGGAACGCGGTCGGCTATATCTTCATCGGCGTCGCCATCGCCGCCACCCTGTTCGGCCTCGGCGCCGGGCGCAGCCAGTACGTGGGGGCCCGCAGCGAACACCTGTAGCCCCGCAGACGCAAAAAGCCCCGCATCGCGGGGCTTTTTCTCCTTCGTCACTCAGGCATCCGGGCCGCGCCCTTCGGCGGGCGGCGTCCGCGGCGTGCTGGCGATCCAGTCGCTGAGCAGGTTGTAGGCCACTGCCAGCAGGATCGGGCCGAGGAACAGGCCCATGAAGCCGAACGCCAGCAGGCCGCCGAATACCCCGAGCAGCACCACCACCAGCGGCAGGTTGCCGCCACGGCTGATCAGGTAGGGTTTGAGGATGTTGTCCACCCCGCTGATGATGAAGAAGCCCCACAGGCCGAGGAACACCCCGTGGCCATAGTCGCCCTTGAAGAACAGCCAGGCGGTGGCCGGCCCCCAGACCAGCGGCGGGACCATCAGTAGGCTGCAGGCGAAGGTCAGCAGGCCGAGCAGCATGGCTCCCGGTACGCCGGCGATCATGAAGCCGATCCAGGCCAGCAGGGCTTGCGCCGCGGCGGTACCGATCACCCCGTTGACCACCCGCTGTACGGTGCCGGCGACAAGGTCGCGATAGTGCTCCGCGCGGTTGCCGATCAGGCGTTCCAGGGCACGGTGGACGATGGACTCCAGGCGCGGCCCGTCGCGGTAGAAGAAGAAGATCAGGATCAGGCTGAGGACCAGTTCAAGGATCCCTCCGCCGATCTTCGCGCTGCGCGCCAGCAGCCAGTTGCCGACCTCGCCGACATAGGGCTTGAGCACGTAGAAGAACGCCACGCCCTGTTGGTCGATGGAGTCCCACCAGCCGATCAGGCGGTCGCCGATCAGCGGTACGCCGGCCATCCACGAAGGCGGCGGCGGCAGGCCCTCGACCTGGAGATTCTTCAGCAGCTCCATCAGCGAGCGAACGTTGTCCGCCAGGCCGAAGCCGAGCCAGATCAGCGGCAATGCCACCAGGACGATCCAGCCCAGGGTCAGCAGGCCCGCCGCCAGCGACTCGCGGCCACCGAGCAGGCGCGTGAGCATGCGCATCAGCGGCCAACTGGCGAAAGCCAGCACCGCGGCCCAGAACAGCGCCGACCAGAATGGCGCCAGCACCCAGAGACTGGCACCGAGCAGACCGAACAGCAGCACGCGAAGCAACAGCCGATCGTTATCGAACATCAAGGCAGGCCTTCCTCAAAGGGGGATACACCGATAGACAGCGCTCGGCGTGCGCCGTTTCCAGCCGGAGCGTGGGGCGCGGGGGAAAGGCAGTCTACTCTGGCGGGCGGCCTTGCCGAAGGCATTTTCGCCATCGCCCGGGCCCGCAGGCCCGGGCGAACGCGTTCAACGCAGCCAGTTGAGGTGCAGGCCCTCGACCTCCGACTGGCCCAGCTCCATGCGGCTGTTCAGCACGCCCTGCCCGCGCAGGGCGTCGCGCCACTCCTGGGCGTGCTTGCCGGACAGCTCGACCCGCACCCCGGTATCCAGGCGCAGGGTCCGCACCAGCAGCTCCAACCAGGAGCCGGCCGGCTCCGCCGGCACATGGCTGAGGGTCAGTTCGCCGTTGGCCTTGAGCAGGCGCAGCAGGGTCGCCGGGCTCGGCAGCAGTTCCGCCAGCGGCGCATCGGCCTTGAGTTCCTCGGCCTGCAGGTAGGCGCGGCGATTGCCACGGGTGATCGAGTAGACCGCCACCAGGCTGTTCTCCTGCGGCGCCGCCAGACGCACCAGCAGGTAGGCCTGCTGCTCGTCCGGGCCGTACAGCTTGGCATTGCCGAACACGGCGTTGGCCAGCAGGCTGCTGGAGCCGCAGTCGCGTCGCTCGCACCAGAACAACGGCGTGGCGTCGGCCTTGAGCAGCGCGGTGCGCGCCGCGGCGAACGCCTCCTGGCTGCTGTGCTCGGGCGGCAAGCGGTAGGTCAGTGCGGTCAGCTCGCCTTCGGCGCGCACCTCGCCCTCCATGCGCAGGCGACCGCTGATGCGACTGATCGCCCCTAGCGGGTAGATCCGTTCCTCACTCGGCGCCTGACGGAAGTCGACGATCTCGGCGCGCGGGAAGCGCGGCAGGATGTCCAGGTCATGGCTGCCGGGAAGGTCGGCGGCCAGCGCCGAAAAGCTGAAAACGCCCAGGGATAGCAACAGGAACCCTCGCATACCGGCCCTCAACGGGTCAGCATCGACTGGGCGGTACGGATGGCGTCGTCGCCCTCCTTCTCCCGCCGCGGCACCAGCAGTCCGCGCTGCACCGCGGGACGCGCCTCGATGGCGGCGATCCAGCGCTGCAGGTTGTCCAGCCCGTCGACGGCGACACCGGACCAGTCGTGGATGCGCACCCAGGGATAGGTGGCGATATCGGCAATGCTGTAGTCGCCGGCGAGGTACTCGGCCTCGCCCAGGCGACCGTCGAGAACTTCGTAGAGGCGCCGGGTCTCATGCTGGTAGCGGTCGATGGCGCCCTGCAACTTCTCCGGGAAATAACGGAAGAACACGTTGGCCTGCCCCTGCATCGGGCCGACCCCGCCCATCTGGAACATCAGCCACTGGATCACCCGCGAGCGGCCCTTGACGTCGGTGGGCATCAGTTGCCCGGTCTTCTCGGCGAGGTAGATGAGGATCGCGCCCGACTCGAAGACGGCGAAGTCGTCGTTGTCGCGGTCGACGATGGCCGGGATGCGGCCGTTGGGATTGATCCTGAGGAATTCCGGAGCCTTCTGCTCCTTCTTGTCGAACGACAGCGCGTGCACCCTGTAGGGCAGGCCCATTTCCTCGAGGGCGATGGAAACCTTGTGGCCGTTCGGCGTGGCGGCGGTGTAGAGATCGATCATGCGGTGACTCTCCGTAACGATCCGTCCAGCCTTACGGCTGGACCCGGAATAGTCAAGGAAACAACGGCAAGCCGGTGTTTCAGCGCGCGAAGAAGGCCGCGAAGACCCTGGCCACCGCCTGCGCCCCGGCCTCGTCGTCCAGATGCAGGTGATGCCCGCCCGGCAGGTGGTGCCGCTCGAACGGCAGGGTCTCCAGCAGCGCCCGCATGCGCGGCTCCACCGCCAGCATGCCCTGTTCGGCCAGTACCAGGCTGACCGGACATTCCACGCTGCGCACGAAGTTCAGCGCGTGGGCCTGGGTCAGGCGCAGCGGCGACGGTAGGGTCAGGCGCGCGTCGGTGCGCCAGGTATAGCCACCGGGCACCGGTTCCAGGCCGCGCTGGGCGAGCAGTTCGGCGGCCTCCCGAGAGATCTCGCCGACCCCGCGCATCCGCGCTTCCACGGCTTTTTCCAGCTCGGCATAGACCGGCTTGCGCTTGTGGCGTAGCGCCAGTTGCGCCTTCAGCGCTTCGCCGAGCTTCTGCGGCGCCTTGTCGGCTTCGCCAGTGTAGGGAATCAGGCCATCGATCAACGCCAGCCGCTCGATGCGCTCGGGCAAGGCCCCGGCGAGCAGCACCGAGACGATGGCGCCCATCGAGTGCCCCAACAGGGAAAACCGCTCCCAGCCCAGTTGCTCGGCCACCATCAGCACGTCCAGCGCGTAGTCCCAGAGCAGGTAGCTGGCGCCCTCGGCACGATGCGCGGAATGCCCGTGGCCGGCGAAGTCGAGGGCGACGATACGCAGCCCGGCGAGCTTCGGCGCCAGGCGCGAGAAGCTCATGGCGTTGTCCAGCCAGCCATGCAGGGCGATCACCGGCTTGCCGTCCGGCGGACCGAACAGATGCGCGGCCAGTTCGATGTGCGGCAGGCTGATGCGTACTTCCTCGACCTGCAGGCTCATGCCGAACGCTCCTCGGTCGCCCGCGACCAGCGATCGAACACGCCTTTCAGCAGTTCGGCGGTTTCCCGCGGGCGCTCCAGCGGGAACATGTGGCCGCCGGGCAGCGACATGAACTCGCCGCGCGGCATCGCCCGGATCAGCCGGGTGTGGTGCGGCAACACCACCTTGCTGTGCCGCCCGCGCACCATCGCCAGCGGCACCTGCAACTGTCGTGGACGCCCCGGGCTGCTGTGCGGCACGCTACGGTAGATGCTGATCTCGGTGGCCGGATCGAAGCGCAGGCGCAGGCCGGAACCGCCGCCGCTGTCGGCCAGCCCGTGGCGTACGTAGGCCTCCAGGCAATCGGGGTCGAAGCGGCGGAACAGCGCCTTGCCGGAGAAGTACGCCCGCGCCTCTTCCAGGTCGGGGAACGCCTCGCGACGCCCCAGGGTGCGCCCGGCCGGAGTGATCCGGTCGATGAAGCCGAAGCGCTTGGCGGCACGGATCACCAGGCGGTCGGCGAGGGTCAGCACCGGCGAATCGAGCATCACCACGCCGCGGTAGAGTTCCGGCCGGCGCAGCGCCGCGTGGTAGTGCAGCACGCCGCCGAGGGAATGGCCGACGCCCCAGACCGGCTGTTCCAGGCTGGCGAGGTGGTGCAGCAGTTCGTCCACCAGGTTGTCCCAGTTGTCGTTCACCGGAAAACGCGGGTCGTGCCCGTGCATTTCCAGGTGATCCACCCGATACTCCGGCGCCAACGCCTCGAACAGCTTGGCGTAGGTAGCCGACGGGAAGCCGTTGGCGTGGGCGAAGAAAACCGATTGCGACATGCGCGACGTCTCGACAGGGCTGATGCCAGGGATTCTCCGGGAGCCTCGCCGAGGCGGCAATGGCTTTGCCGGCTGCCTTGCACGGCGAAGCGGCCAAAACCTCAGGCAGAGCGGACGAGATGCTCGAGGATCGCCGCCGCCACCAGCAGGAACACCACCCCGCAGGCCGCGTCCAGCCAGGGCACCGCGCGCAACAGGCGGGTCTGCAGGGCCGGGCGGGTAAGGGTCAGGCTGAGCAGGCCGAACCAGCAGGCGCCCATGCCGAACAGCAGCGCCGCCACCGCCAGTTTGCCGCCGAGCGACATCTGCGCGGGAATCAGGCTGCCGAGCAAGGCGATGAAGAACACCAGCGCCTTGGGATTGAACAGATTGGTCGCCACTCCGCGCAGCCAGGGCCCCAGGGGCGACGGCGGCAGTGCCCCGTCGAGCCGGCCCGGCTGGCCGTCGCCGCGCCGCAGCCAGGCGCGCAGCGCGCCGACGCCGAGCCAGGCCAGGTACAGCGCGCCGAGCGCCTGCAGGATGGCGAACAGCACAGGCGTACGGCTGAGCAGCAGCGACACGCCGGTCAGCACCAGGGTGGTATGCAGGAGAATCCCGCAGGCCAGCCCCAGCGCGCTGGCCAGGCCGGCCCGCCGCCCCTGGTGCAGGGACGTGCGCACCACCAGGGCGACATCGGGACCGGGGCTGACCAGGGCTATGGCGAACACCGCCGCCAGGGTCAGCAAGACAGACAATTCCTGCATGGCTACTCCACGAAAAAGGGATCGGAAAGGAAAACGCGAATCAGCGCTGGCGCAGGCGCGCCGGCGGTAACCCATAGGTGCGCCGGAACAGACGGCTGAAGTGCGCCTGGTCGTAGAAACCGAACTGCTGGGCCACCTGGCTCAATGGCTGCTCGCCGCGCAGAACCAGCGGCAAGGCGCGCTCCAGGCGCAGTTGGGTCAGCCACTGGTGGGGCGGCAGGCCGCAGTGACGGCGGAAGCGCCGCAGCACCTGCCAGGGGCTCAGGCCGCAGAAGGCGGCCAGTTCCTCCAGGTTCGGCGGGTACTCCAGGCGCGACTCCAGCCAGTCGCGCAGCCGCGTCCAGTCGCGCTGGCCGAAGCCTTCCCGGTCGCCCTCCTCCAGGCGCAGGCTGCTGCCCAGGCTGAGCAGGCAGGCCAGCGCCTGCCAGAGGTGCTCTTCCAGGGCCAGACGGTTCTCCAGCGCCGCCGCTCCGCCGAGCATGCCCAGGTGCAACTGACGCAGGCGCTGCTGCAGACGCTCGTCGCGGACCAGGCTGCTGGTCAGGCGCGGCGCCCCCCGGCGGCCGTCGCTGAAGTCACGGCTGGCGCGCTCCAGCCAGTCGGCATCGAGCGCCAGGACGCGGATACGGTAGCCCTCCTCGCCGGCGCTGCTGCCGTCGTGGATGCTTTCCGGCGCCATCAGCAACGCGTCGCCGGCCCCGGCCAGGCGCCGTTCGCCGCCGGCGGCATAGCGATGCCGGCCCTGCAACAGCAAGCCGATGTGGTACTCCAGGTGGAAGTGCCGGGGAAAGGAAAAGCGGTTGTGCTCGGCGTCTATCAGGCGTACGCCGGGAATCCCGCTGCTGAGATGGGTGATCTGTTCCATCCCGCTACTCTACCGCCCGCGGGACGGAACGATCTTGGACAAAATTGCGGACCGCGCTCAGCCCGCCCTGCCCGCCAGCGGCACCACCGCCATGGTCAGGCGGGCGATGCAGCTCGGCTTGCCGTCGTCGCCACTGAGGCGGATGTCCCAGACATGGGTGGTACGCCCCAGGTGGATCGCCCTGGCCACCGCAGTGACCCGGCCGCTGCGCAGGCCGCGCAGGTGGTTGGCGTTCACTTCCAGGCCGACGCAGTAGTACTGACTGGTGTCGACGCACAGGTAGCTGGCCATCGAGCCCAGGCTTTCCGCGAGGACCACCGAGGCGCCGCCATGCAGCAGGCCGAACGGCTGGTGGGTACGCGAGTCGACCGGCATGCTGGCGGTCAGCGACTCGTCGTCGAAGGCTTCGAAGCGGATGCCAAGCAGGTCGCCGATGCTGTTCTTCTGCGAGGCGTTCAGTTGCTCCAGGTCGGGCGTTTGTCGCCAGAGGCTCATGGGAATTCCTTGCGCAAGGGGGAAGCCCGGAAGGGCTTCCCGTCGGTGGGAGTCATTCGTGCCAGAGCACGGCCTCGCGGCGTTCCACCCATTCGTGGAAGCGCGAGCCATAGGCACCTTCCACCATATTGCGCTTGATCTTCAAGGTCGGCGTGAGGAAACCGTTGTCCACCGCCCAGGTTTCCTGCACCAGGACCAGGCCGACCAGGCGCTCGTGCTTGTCAAGCGCACCGTTGACCTGTTCCAGGTGCGCCCGCAGGCTGCTTTCCAGCGCCCCGCGGGTCCCGTTGAGGGCCTCCCGGCGACCGACCTCGGAGAGCACGCAGAGCCCCAACGGCGCGCTGAGGCCCTCGCCGACCACGCAGACCTGCTCGATGCGATCGTGTACCGCCAGGCGGTTCTCGATCGGCGCCGGCGCCACGTACTTGCCCTTGCTGGTCTTGAAGATTTCCTTCATCCGCCCGGTCAGGCGCAGGTTGCCTTCGGCGTCCTGCTCGCCCTTGTCGCCGGTGCGCAGGAAACCGTCGGCGGTGAGCACCTCTGCGGTCTTCTCCGGCTCCTTGTAGTAGCCGACCATGGTCGCGCCGCTACGCACCTGCACCTCGCCCTCGTCGCTGATGCGTACCTCGACGCCGGGGCTGTTCTGGCCGATCCAGCCGGTCTTCTGCCTGCCGGGCCGGCAGACGTGGGAGTAACCGCTGTTCTCGGTCATCCCGTAGACCTCGAGCACATCCAGGCCCAGGCGGCGATACCAGAGCAGCAGCGCCTCGGGTACCGGCGCCGCGCCGCAGAGCGCGTAGCGCACCGCGTCCAGGCCTAGCCCGGCGAGCACCTTGCGACCGACGATGCGGCCGAGGATCGGCAGCTTCAGCAGGCGGTCGAGCTTCTGCGCCGGCATCTTCGAATACACCCCCATCTGGAACTTGGTCCAGATGCGCGGCACGCCGAACAGCAGGGTCGGCCGCGCACGCTTCATATCCTCGACGAAGGTGTCCAGGCTTTCGGCGAAGAACACCGTGGTTCCCCCGTAGAGCGACCCCATCTCGACGAACATCCGCTCCGCCACGTGGCACAACGGCAGGTAGGAGAGCATCCGGTCGTCTTCGCGGGTGCCGAACAGTTCCACGCCGCGGCTGGCGGCGAAGGCGAAACTGCTGAAGTTGTGCATCACCCCCTTGGGCACGCCGGTGGTTCCGGAGGTGTAGATCAGGGTGGCGAGTTGCTCGGCGGCGGTCGGCGTGTCGCCTTCGAGCGGCGCGCAGGCCTGCAGGTCGCTCCACTGGCGGTCGAAACGCCCTTCCGGGTGCAACGGCATGGCCACGGTCGGTATGCCCTCGGGGACTCCGGGCGCCATCGCCGGCCAGTCGTCGAGCTTGCCGACGAAGACCACCGCCGACTCGGAATGCTCCAGCACCTGGCGCGCCGACTCGGCGGTGAGATTGGGATAGAGGGGGACGGAAACGTGCCCGGCCATCCAGATCGCCAGGTCAGTGACGATCCAGTGCGCACAGTTCTTCGAGATGATCGCGATACGGCTGCCGGCGGGGAGATCCAGGCTGCGCAACCAGGCGGCTGCACGCCGCGCCTGGTCGCCCACCTCGCCCCAGCTCAGCTCCTCGACCCGGCCGCCACCGATGGGCTGCACCAGGTAACGCCGTTGCGGATGACGCTTTTCGCGCTCGAAGAAGACTTCGAGCGGCAGACGATTTGCAGTGACCACGTACCGCCTCCGTTGTTGTTGTTCTGGGAGATCGACCAAGCACTTGCTTGGTCGAATATTCCATCACAGCCAACCGCAGGCAAGCCGGGAAATGTTTCGGTTTGTAGTCGTTGTGCCAGGCGCTTCCTAGCCGTGCCGCGGGTGATGCAGCGAGACCAGGGTCATCAGCCCGGCGGCGGCGAAGTCGCCTTCCAGTTCGGCCAGCGAGGCAGTGCTCATCGGCAACGGATCGCGCCGGTTGCCATGCACCAGCAGACCGCCCAGCGCCCCGACCAGGGGCTGGTGGCTGACCAGCAGGAGATTGCGCTCGCTGCGCTCGTCGAGGAAACCGAGCACCTCGCGCGGATCGTCGTCGGGGGTCAACCAGGGCGCGGTGCCGACCGGCTCGACCAGGCCCAATGCCTCGCGCACCAGCTCGGCGGTCTGCTGGGCGCGCACGTAGGGGCTGGCGAGAATCCCGTCCAGCGGCAACCCGGCCAGCCGCGCGGCGCTCTGCAGCACCTCCTTGCGTCCATGGGCGGTCAGGCGCCGCTCGGAATCCCGGCTGGCGTGCGGTTCGGCCTCGCCGTGGCGCAACAGCCAGAGTTTCACAACTTCGGCTCTTCGTCGCGCGCCGGGTGCGCGGCGGGCGGCACGCTGTGGGCGGCCTCGCCCTCGGCGGCGCGGGCGCTCGGCCAGTCGGCGAACGGCCAGGGTTTCTCGTCGCTGTGGAAGGTACCGAAACGGCCGATCTGCGCCAGGTACTGGCTGAGGCTGTCGCCGAAAGCCATCAGGCTGCCGTTCGGCGCGCCGTAGATCAGTCGGTAGACCAGTTGGATCACCACCACCGCCCCGAGGAGCAGTTCGGCGACCTGCCAGACCAGGACGAACAGCAGCATCCAGAGGATGCGGATGGCGATCGATTCGCGTGCTTGCGGGTCTGCGGACATGGCGGTCTCCTCGTCAGAAGCCGGTGGTGGGAATGAAATCGACGTCGGTCTTCGGCTCGCCGCGCATCAGCAGCTGGATGACCTGCGCCAGGGTGCGGCCTTCGAAGAGGATCGCATGGAGACCGGCGACCAGCGGCATGTACACCTGCATCTCGTCGGACTTTTCCTTGAGTACCTTGAGAGTGTTCACACCCTCCGCGGTCTCGCCCATGCGCGATACCGCCTCCTCCAGGCTGAGCCCCTCGCCGAGGGCGTGGCCGACCTGGTAGTTGCGGCTCTTCGGCGAGGAACAGGTGACGATCAGGTCGCCGACGCCGGCGAGGCCGAGAAAGGTCATCGGGTTGGCACCGAGCTTGACGGCGAACCGGGTCATTTCCGCCAGCGCGCGGGTAATCAGCATGCTGCGGGTGTTCTCGCCCATATCCATCGCCGCGGCCAGGCCGGCCATGATCGCGTAGACGTTCTTCAGCGCACCGCCGAGTTCCACTCCGAAGCGGTCGCGGCTGGCGTAGACGCGGAAGGTGCGGCCGTGCAGGGCCGCCTGGACGCGGGCGCACAGCTCGTCGTCCTCGCTGGCGACCACCGTGGCGGTCAGCTCGTGCTCTGCGATCTCGCGCGCCAGGTTCGGGCCGGAAATCACCCCGATGCGGGCTTGCGGGGCGATTTCCTCGAGGATCTCACTCATCAGCTTGAAGGTGTGCGCCTCGATGCCCTTGGTCAGGCTCACCAGCAGCTTGTCCGTCAATGCCGCCTGGTGTGGTTGCAGCACCTTGCGCAGGGCGCTGGAGGGCAAGGCGACGAAGATCAGTTGGCAATCGGCCAGGGTGCGCTCCAGGTCGGTGACCGGCTCGACCCCGGGATGCACCTTGACCCCTTTCAGGTAGCGCGGGTTCTCGCGTCGGCTGCGGATCGCCTCGGCCTGCTCCGGGTCGCGCATCCACTGGCGGACCGCCTGGCCGTTCTCGGCCAGCAGGTTGGCGATGGCGGTGCCGAAACTGCCGCCGCCGAGCACGGCAATCGGTTGCTGCTCTGTCATGATTCATCCATTTCTGGCCGCCACGCGGCAATCACGCCATTATACGGTCGGCCAGCCGGCCGACCAGTCTTGACGCCGGCGCTGGCAAAAGCCCGCGCCTCGTTTACCATGCCCGGGCCAGACAATACCTATCGAGAACAAGGTCGTTCCGTGCCCATCGCTTCACGTGCTCCCGCCTCCCTGACCCTGCTGGCCCTGCTGTTCGGCGGCAAGCTCGCGGCCGCCGACCTGTTCAACGATCCCAGCGGCGTTCCCGAAGTATTGACCGCGACACGCCTGAAACAATCCCCAGCGGAAGTTCCCGGCAGCATCAGCGTGCTCGACCGCGAGCTGATCGTCGCCAGCGGCGCCCGCGACATTCCCGAACTGATGCGCCTGGTCCCGGGCATGATGGTCGGCTACCTGTCCGGCAACCAGCCCACGGTCAACTACCACGGCACCAGCATGTCGGGGGCGCGGCGCCTGCAGGTGCTGATCGACGGCCGCTCGGTGTACCGCCCGGGCCTTGCCAGCGTCGACTGGAGCGACCTGCCGCTGGCCCTCGAGGATGTCGAGCGGATCGAAGTGTTCCGTGGGCCGAATACCGTCAGCTACGGCGCCAACGCATTGATGGGGGTGATCAACATCATCACCCGCGCCCCCGGCGAGTCGCCCGGCACGCGCCTGAAGTACACGGCGGGCCAGCGCGGCATCCGCGACTGGTACGCCAGCCAGAGCATCGCCCTGGAAGACAGCGACTTCCGCCTGTCGCTGTCCGGCCAGGAAGACGACGGCTTCGACCGCGACCACGACGGTCACGCCCTGCGCGACGGCCGCCGGCTCAGCCGCTTCAACCTCAACGCCAGCCACAGCCTGGCGCCGAACCAGAGCCTGGAGTGGCAACTGGCGGCCAAGGAAGGCTCGAACCAGCACCCCTACGCCTATCGCTCGCCGTTTCCCCAGGTTCCCGACGACATCGACAACTCCGATACGCTCGCCCACGACTATGCCGGTTCGCTGCGCTGGAATGTCGACCTCGACCCGCGCCACAGCTTCTATATACAAGGCTACGCACAGCACTGGGAGCGCCGGCAGGAATGGAACGCCTGCGAGGCGGCCATTGCCTTCAGCCCGCAACTGGCGCAGCTCTGGGAACTGAACCCGGACTACCTGCGCAGGTTCGCCGACGATCCGACCCGGCTGCCGCCCGGCAGCGCCCAGGAGTTGCAACTGGCGACCCAGGTCCTCGACCAGCTACGCAACGGCGGACTGCGCCCGGTCTGCGGACGGGTCGACCGCAACATCCGGGAAAGCCGCTACGACCTGGAGATGCAGGACACCCTCAGCCTGGGCGACAACCTGCGCCTGCTGAACGGCCTGAGCTACCGCTACGACCAGGCAAACTCCGAGACCTTCTACGGCGGCAGGGTCAGCAGCCAGATCTGGCGGCTGTTCAGCCAATTGGAGTGGCATGCCGGCGAACACTGGCTGCTGCAGGGCGGGGGGATGCTCGAAGACGTCGAGGGCTCCGGCAGTTCGTTCAGCCCGCGGCTGGCGGTGAACTACCTGTTCAACCCCCAGCACAGCCTGCGCGCGGTCTATTCGGAGGCAGTGCGGTCACCGGGCATGTACGAAAACGACGTCGACTGGCGCTACCGGGTCCGCCACCTGACACCGGCGCCCTATGGGCAGAGCGAAGCCTACTACTTCGCCAGCGCCCACGGCCCCGGCGACCTGGGCAAGGAACACACCCGTTCGCGCGAGATCGGCTACAACGGTTTTTTCCGCGAGACCGGACTGGCCGTGGATGTACGCCTGTTCCACGAGGAAATCACCGGACTGATCAGCGATCCGCTCAGCGTCGTCGACTTCAGTCCGGACAACGGCGATCGCATCCGCTTCTCCGGCGCGGAAGGCCAGCTCGACTGGCGCCTGGGCCTACGCGACCGCCTGCGCGCCACCTACGCCTATCTCGACTACGACGCCACCAGTCGCTACGACCGGCGCCTGACCGCCCGCCACGGCGGCTCGGCCGGCTGGATGCACGACTGGGGCCAAGGCTGGTCCAGCGCCCTCTTCTATTATGGCGACGACTCGCTCAATGGACATCGTTTCGAACGCGTCGACCTGCGCCTGGCCAAGCGCATTCCCCTGGGCAAGGCCGCCCTGGAACTGGCCGGCGTGCTCCAGCAGCGTCTCGACGACGAACCGCTGACGTTTCCCGACAACCGCTACGACAGCCGCCACCTGCTCTACTTCAGCGCCGAGGTGACGTTCTAGATGCGTCGCTTGCGCCCCGCCCGCCGGGCTTTCCAGGCGCTGCTCGCGCTCGTCTTCTGCTGTCTCCCGCATGTCGGCGAGGCCGCGCAACTGGTCCTGGTCAGCGCCAACCAGGGGGCCGCGGTGAACGCCTTTCGCGATGCCCTGGCGCAGCGACGGCCGCAGGACCAGGTGGAACTGCGCACGCCCGCGGCCCTGGCGGAGGGGATGGTCTTCGCCGACGACACCCGCCTGCTCCTGCTCGGCCCCGAGGCCCTGGCCTGGCGCCTGCGCCAGCACCGGGCGCCGCCGACCCTGGCGCTGCTGCTCAACCGGGTCGATGGCCAGCGCCTGCTGCCAGGCGCCAACGGACATGGCGGACACGGCGTCGGAGGTCTCTGCGTACTCTGGAGCGACCCGCCGGCGTCCCGCCAGCTCCGCCTGGCGCGCCTGATCCTGCCGGGCATCCAGCGCATCGGCGTGCTCTACGGCAAGGACAGCGAATTCCTCCTCGACGAGCTTCGCCGCGAGGCCCGCAGCCAGGGGCTCCAGCTGTTCGTCGCCAGCAGCAGCGGCAACGACGACCCGCGCCCGCTGCAGTTCCTGCTCGGCAATAGTGACCTGCTGCTCGGCATCGACGACAAACAGCTGTACAACTCGCAGAGCATCAAGAGCCTGCTGCTCGGAAGCTACGCCAAGAACCGCGCGCTGCTCGGCCCCACCGCAGCCTTCGTCAAGGCCGGCAGCCTGGCGAGCAGCTACAGCGACCAGGAGGATTGGCTGGACACCCTCGACGAATTGCTCGGCCAGGCGCCCAGGCACTGGCCCCTCAGCCTCTATCCAGGGCATTTCAAGGTGCTCGGCAATCGGCAGGTAGCCCGTTCCCTGGGTATCGACCTGGCCAGCGACGCCGACCTCGGCCGGCGCCTCGCCGAAGGAGAAGAACCATGAGCCAGCGCCACGGCTGGGACATCCGTACCCGCATGCTGGCGATCAGCCTGGGCCCGGCGCTGCTGCTGACCCTGTTGCTCACCGCCTACTTCACCTACTCGCGCCTGCAGGACCTGCGCCAGGAACTGACCCATACCGGCCAGTTGATCGCCGACCAGTTGGCGCCGGCCGCCGAATACGGCGTGATCGCCGGCAACACGCCCGTGCTGCAGAAGCTGCTGCAGGCTACCCTCGACACCCCGCATGTGCGCTTCATCGAGGTACGCGACCGCAACGACAATATCCTGGTGTACGTCGAACAGTTGCCCGGCGCGTTGCAGAACGCCGCGCCGATCGACATCTTCCACTCCACCATCCAGCGCCAGCGTATCGCCCTGGCCAGCGACCCGCTGCTGGATGGCGCCAGCGAAGGCGACGGCCAGTCCGGCGAGGACTACCTCGGCCGGGTGGTGGTCGGCATGTCCAACGACGCCTTCAGCCAGCGGCAACAGGAAATCCTCCTGAAGGCCGCCCTGCTGGCCGCCTTCGCCCTGATCCTCACCTTCCTCGTCGCGCGCCGCCTGGCGCAGCGCCTGTCGGCGCCGATCAGCACCATGGGCCAGGCGGTCGAGGCGATCCAGAGCGGCGACTACAAGACCAGCCTGCCGATCCTCGACGACGGCGAGATCGGCGACCTGGCCCGTCACATCAACAATCTCGCCAGCGGGCTGGACCGCGCGAGCCGGGAACAGGAACAGGCGATCAGCCAATTGATCAGCGCCCGCGAGGAAGCGGAGCAGGCGAACCGGGCGAAGTCCGACTTCCTGGCGATGATGAGCCACGAGCTTCGCACCCCGATGAATGGCGTGCTGGGCATGCTGCAACTGCTGGAAACCACCGAGCAGACCCGCGAACAGGCCGAGTACACGGCGCTGGCCACCGAGTCCACCGAACACCTGCTGAAGGTCATCAACGACATTCTCGATTTCTCAAGGATCGAACGCGGCGCGCTGGAACTGGAGTGCATCCCCTTCAACCTGCTGGAACTGGTGCAAGGCTCCGCCCTGGTGTTCCAGCACAGCGCCCAGCAACGCGGACTGGCGCTGGAATTGCAGATCCAGGCCGGCCTGGAGAATATCGAGGTCTGCGGCGATCCGACGCGGATCCGACAGATCCTGGTGAATCTGCTGGGTAATGCGCTGAAGTTCACCGAGGAAGGCGCCATCCATCTCAGCCTGGAGTGGCAGGCTCTCGATCACGACGTACTGTGGCTGACCTGCGCGGTGCACGACAGCGGCATCGGCATCTCGCCGGAACGCCTGGAACATATGTTCGACGCCTTCCAGCAGGCGGATTCGTCGATTTCCCGACGCTACGGCGGCACCGGGCTCGGCCTGGCGATCGCCAGGACCCTGGCGGAACGGATGGGCGGCACCCTGCAGGCAGAGAGCAAGGAAGGCTCGGGATCGACCTTCACCCTGGAGATTCCGCTGCCCTTCCAGCAGTCGCCGGCGCACCGGCAGCAGGCCGCCGGCGACGCCGCCCCGGTCGCCGCCGGTCAGGAAATCCTCCTGGTCGAGGACAATCCGGTGAACCAGACAGTCATAGAAGCCATGTTGCGCAGCCTCGGCTATCGCGTCACCCTGGTCGCCGACGGTATCCAGGCGGTACGCAGCGCCGAGCGCCAGCGCTACGACGCGATCCTGATGGACTGCCGCCTGCCGGTGCTCGACGGCTACTCGGCGACACGGGAAATCAGGGCCCAGGAGAACGGCCGGCAGGTACCGATCATCGCCCTGACCGCCAACGCCCTGCAGGGCGATCGGGAGAACTGCCTGCAGGCGGGAATGAACGATTACCTGGCCAAGCCATTCAAACGGGCGGAATTGCAACGCATACTGCAACGCTGGATCGGCTCGCAGCCGGAACTCCCCGTGACATCGAACGAAACCGGACGAGGGGAGCCGGAATGATCTACGACAAGGGCGGCAAGCGGACGCGGGAATAAAGTGAACATCTGTTCGCCGGACACTGTGACTTTCACCGCAACGCAACAGTCTATGACTAGGCTGCCGCTGCGACGCCGATACAATAACCCGGCGCGACGGCCGCTGGACGAACCGCCACAACCCTGCAGTTCAGGGATTTTTGAGGAGCTCGCATGACCAAACAACACGCCTTCACCCGAGAAGACCTGCTGCGCTGCAGTCGCGGCGAGCTGTTCGGCCCGGGTAACGCGCAACTTCCCGCCCCCAACATGCTGATGATCGATCGCATCGTTCACATCAGCGATGTCGGCGGCAAGTATGGCAAGGGCGAGCTGGTCGCCGAGCTGGATATCAACCCGGACCTGTGGTTCTTCGCCTGTCACTTCGAAGGCGATCCGGTCATGCCCGGTTGCCTGGGCCTGGATGCCATGTGGCAGCTGGTCGGTTTCTACCTCGGCTGGCAGGGCAACCCCGGCCGCGGCCGCGCCCTGGGTTCGGGCGAAGTGAAGTTCTTCGGTCAGGTTCTGCCGACAGCGAAGAAGGTCACGTATAACATTCATATCAAGCGCACGATCAATCGTTCGCTGGTCCTGGCCATCGCCGACGGCACCGTCAGCGTCGATGGCCGCGAAATCTACAGTGCCGAAGGCCTCCGCGTCGGCCTGTTCACCTCCACTGACAGCTTCTAAGGGTTATCCGCATGCGTCGCGTCGTTATCACCGGTCTGGGCATCGTTTCCTGCCTCGGCAATGACAAAGACACCGTTTCCGCCAACCTCCGTGCGGGTCGGCCCGGCATTCGCTTCAATCCGTCCTACGCCGAGATGGGCCTGCGCAGCCACGTTTCCGGTTCGGTCGACCTGAACCTCGAAGAGCTGATCGATCGCAAGGTCTTCCGCTTCATGGGCGATGCCGCCGCCTACGCCTACCTGGCGATGGAGCAGGCGATCAAGGACTCCGGCCTGACTCCGGAACAGATTTCCAACCCCCGCACCGGCCTGATCGCCGGCTCCGGCGGCGCTTCCACCCTGAACCAGATGGAAGCCATCGACACCCTGCGCGAGAAAGGCGTCAAGCGCATCGGCCCATACCGCGTGACCCGCACCATGGGCAGCACCGTATCGGCCTGCCTGGCCACACCGTTCCAGATCAAGGGCGTCAACTACTCGATCTCCTCCGCCTGCGCCACCAGCGCCCATTGCATCGGCCAGGCCATGGAACAGATCCAGTTGGGCAAGCAGGACGTGGTCTTCGCCGGCGGCGGCGAAGAGGAACACTGGAGCCAGAGCTGCCTGTTCGACGCCATGGGCGCCCTCTCCACCCAGTACAACGACACGCCGGAAAAGGCCTCCCGCGCCTACGACGCCAAGCGTGACGGCTTCGTCATCGCCGGCGGCGGCGGCATGGTGGTGGTCGAGGAGCTGGAGCATGCGCTCAAGCGCGGCGCCAAGATCTACGCCGAGATCGTCGGCTACGGCGCCACCTCCGACGGCTACGACATGGTCGCCCCGAGCGGCGAAGGCGCGATCCGCTGCATGCAGCAGGCGCTGGCCACCGTCGACGCGCCGATCGACTACCTGAACACCCACGGCACCTCCACCCCGGTCGGCGACGTCGCCGAGATCCGAGGCGTGCGCGAAGTGTTCGGTGACAAGGCGCCGGCCATCAGCTCGACGAAGAGCCTGTCCGGCCACTCGCTGGGCGCCGCCGGCGTGCACGAGGCAATCTATTGCCTGCTGATGATGGAGGGCGGCTTCATCGCCGGCTCCGCCAACATCGACGAACTCGACCCGGAAGTGGCCGACCTGCCGATTCTCCGCGAGACCCGCGAGAACGCCAAGCTCGATACCGTCATGAGCAACAGCTTCGGCTTCGGCGGCACCAACGCCACCCTGGTCCTCAAGCGCTGGCAGGGTTGATTCCCTCCATCGCCGCATGAAGCGCCCTCCGGGGCGCTTTTTTGTACCCAGCGTTTCTTTACCCGGACTGCATGAACGGGCTAAACCTCCCGCCCTGCCTGCCGATAGTACTGGTCAGCCCCGTCCCTCTTCCTGCCCCCTGGAATCCGCCATCATGTCTTTGCGCAGTATGCCCATCGCGACCCGTGCCGCCCTGAGTTTCGCCCTGATCACCGCTCTGCTGGTCATCACCGGCATCTTTTCCCTGAACCGGATGGGTTCGCTCAACGAAGCCTCTTCGGACATCAGCGACAACTGGCTGCCTAGCGTCCGCGAAAGCGCCGAGTTGAACGTTCTGCTCGCCGAACTGCGGCAGGTGCAACTGGCCCATGTGCTGGCGGCGGACGATAGCAGCAAGCGCTTCCTGGAAAGCCGCATGACGGAAATCGGCAAGGAACTGACCGATCGCGAGGGCGCCTACCAACGGCTGATCAGTGGTGCCGACGAGCGCTCGATCTACGAGCGCTACCTGGCTACCCGGCAGACGCTCCTGCAAAGCCAGCAGACCCTGGTGCAGATGTCGCGCAGCAAGCCGCTGGAAGAGACCCGCCAGTACACCGAAAGCACCTTGCTCGACCAGTACCGCGCCACCCAGCAGCAACTGCAGGCGCTGATCGACTTCAACGTCAAGGGCGCCAGCCAGGCCAGCCACACGGCCGATGAGGTCTATGACAGCGCCTTCGCCGCAGTGATCGGCGTACTGCTGGTCGCCGGCCTCGCTACCGTGGTACTGGCCTGGCTGTTCACCCGCAGCATCACCCAACCGATCGGCGAGGCGCTGCGAGTGGCCGAGGTGATCGCTTCCGGCGACCTCACCAGCCGCATCGACACCTCTGGCCGCGACGAACCGGCCAAGCTGCTGGTCGCCCTCCAGGGCATGCAGGCACAACTGCGCCAGACCATCCAGCAGATCGGCAGCTCGGCGACCCAACTGGCCTCCGCCGCGGAGGAACTCAGCGCCGTCACCGAACAGGGCAACCGCTCGCTGACCCAGCAGAACGACGAAATCCAGATGGCCGCCACCGCGGTCAACGAGATGACCGCCGCCGTCGAGGAAGTGGCGCGCAACGCCAGCTCCACCTCGGACGCCTCGTCCGCCTCCGAGCAATCGGCGCAGAACGGACGCCAGCGGGTACTGGAGACGGTCCAGGCGATCCGCCTGATGAGCGAAGAAGTGGACAATACCTCGGCGCTGGTCGGCGGCCTGGCGGAAAAGGCCCAGGACATTTCCAAGGTCCTCGACGTGATCCGCGGTATCGCCGAACAGACCAATCTCCTGGCGCTCAACGCGGCCATCGAGGCGGCTCGCGCCGGCGAGCAGGGCCGCGGTTTCGCCGTGGTCGCCGACGAGGTTCGCGCCCTCGCCCATCGCACCCAGGAATCCACCCGCGAGATCGAGCAGATGATCGCCAACATCCAGGAAGGCACCGGCGCCGCGGTCGGCGCCATGGACAGCAGCAGCGTACGCGCCCGCAACATGCTGGAGATCGCCGAAGCCGCCGGCCTGGCGCTGAACGAGATCGCGGAGCGGGTCGGCCAGATCAACGAGCGTACCCTGGTGATCGCCAGCGCCTCCGAGCAGCAGGCCCAGGTGGCCCGCGAGGTCGACCGCAACCTGGTGAACATCCGCGACATCTCGCTGCAGACGTCCGCCGGCTCCAACCAGACCGCCGCCGCCAGCCAGGAACTGTCGCAACTGGCCATCGACCTGAACAACATGGTCACCCGCTTCGTCGTCTGACCATGCCGTGCGCCGTCTCACGGCGGCGCACTTCCTCCGGTTGCCCAGCGTGAAGCCCGGGTTTTACCATGAAACCCGATCCTCTCCCCCTCCGGAGCCGCCCAGATGGTCAAGCGCACCAGCCACAAGCAAGCCAGTTGTCCAGTCGCCCGCCCGCTGGACGTGATCGGCGACGGCTGGTCGATGCTCATCGTGCGCGATGCCTTCGAAGGACTGACGCGCTTCGGCGAATTCCAGAAGAGCCTCGGCCTGGCCAAGAACATCCTGGCGGCGCGCCTGCGCAACCTGGTGGAGCACGGCGTGATGGTGGCGGTCCCGGCCGAAAGCGGCAGTCACCAGGAATACCGCCTGACTGACAAGGGACGCGCGCTCTTCCCCCTGCTGGTGGCGATTCGGCAGTGGGGCGAGGACTATTTCTTCGCCCCGGACGAATCCCATGTCCGCCTGGTCGAGCGCGACAGCGGCCAGCCGGTGCCGCGCCTGCAGGTACGCGCCGGCGACGGCAGTCCGCTCGCCGCGGAAGATACCCGGGTCAGCAGGGACTGATCGAAGGACGAACAGGCTACCGTCGGCATCCGTTCGTACGCCGCCCTACCGCACGCAGGCAACCCTTGCCCGGTAGAGCGAATGGCGCCCCCGCGTTATCCACGCCACACAAGAAAACCAGCGCTTTGCATGGCTCGCGCTCAGCGCACGTCGAAGGATTTCTCCGCCAGCAGGCGATCGCCCTGGAACACCATCAACCGCCATTCGCCCTTCACCACTTCGTGCGGCTCGGTGAATTCGTAGGCCATGACATCGGTCGGCGCGCCCGGCACCAGCTTCTGCACCACTTCGAACTTGTCATGCCGCTGGCCATCCGGAGTGACCACGCCCGGGGTGAGGTAGAGCAGCGTCAAAGGCGTATCGCCTTCCTGCTTGCCGCTGAGTTGATAACGCATGCCGAACTTGGTGCCGAGCTTGGCCGGGACTTCGGTGGTCTGCTGGATGTTCTGCTCGCTACGGGTCAATACCCGTTCGCCGGGCTGGAAATCCTGGTAGCGGCTTTCGAACACGCCATATTCGATGGGGCCGTCGATACGCACCTCGGCCTGCGCCGCCACGGCGACGCCGGCGCCGAGCAGGAAGACGGAACGACTGATGCAAGAACGGATGAAGGACATGACTCACTCCTGGATGGGACTGGCGCGAGCCTATGACGCCGGCATGACAGACTGATGACGAATCCGGGTTATTCGCCTCGCGGATCGGCGGGCTGGCGCGGCAGCACCGCCAGGAAGTTGTCCCGCGCCACCTGGCGAGCGACCTGCTCGGGCAAGGCGTCGAGGAACGGATCGAAGCTCGCCATCAACTCGGGCAGGCTGTCGAACTGGCCGACCACATCGGAACCGAGCATGAAGCGTTGCGGAAACCGCTCGACCAGTGCCAGCCACTGCGGATCGGGCTTGCCCTGCTCGTCCAGCAGGTACGGGCGCAACACCGACCAGGACAGGTCGATGTAGAGGTTCGGGTAGCGCTGTAGCAGACGCCGAAGGGTCGGCAGGAGGAAGTCCAGTTTCTTCTGGTGGCGATGGATCTCCATGCTGGTCCCGGCATGGGCCCAGATGAACCGCACATGCGGGTGATTGCGCAGGGGCTCCTCGATTTCCTCCAGGTACAGCGGGTTGCGTTCGCGCTTGGAAGTGACGTTGGCGTGCAGCAACACCGGCAGGTCGAATTCGGCGGCCAGGTGATAGCCCCGCGCCAGCGCCTCGTTGTTGGCCCTCGGCACGTCGCCGTAGGTCAGCGCGGTGAGGTCGTCGTGACGGGTAAAGATCTCGCCGATGCCCTGCCAGAGTCCCGGGTCCAGCTCCAGCATGCGACGGATGTGCGCGTCGGCGTTCTTGTCGGTCGGGTTGAAACCGGTCAGGAACGGATGCACGCGCCGCCGCTGCTCGGCTGGCAGGGATTTCACCGCCGCCGCCACGATCACGTCGGTGGCGCTGTACCAATAGGCTCCGGCATCGTCACCAGCGTAGTAGCGCGGCCGCTTCGGCTCGTCCTCGTGCCATTTCTTGGCGACCGCGACGCCGCTGAGCATCACATGGTCGACCCGGCCTTTGTCCATCGCCTCCAGCAGCCGCGGCATGCCTTCGCTTTCCTGGAAAAAATCCACATAGTGCACGTGAGCGTCGCTGTAGCGATAATCCCTGGCATGGGTCAAGGATGTCACCAGGGACAGGGCGAACAATGTCGAAAACAGGGCACGCGTACGGGGGCCAGCCATGGCATTCCTCCTGATAGGCCTGAGTGAACATAGACCGCTGCCGCTCGGCCAGGGTTCGCCGCTCCGCTGGCTGGCCCTGCTGTTCGGCCTGCTGGCCTGGCATGCCGGGGCTGGCGAACGGGTGATCTATCCGCGCCACTCCGAAGGGCGCAACCCCGAACCCTACGTCGTCGAGCTGCTGCAACTGGCGCTGGCCAGGAGCGGCGGCGACTACCGCCTGGAGCCCAGCGCGCAGCCCATGCCGCAGTCCCGTGCGCAACTGCGCCTGGAGCAGGACGATCCGGGCCTGCAGGTGATGTGGGCGCAGTCCCGCGACGACCTGGAAGAGACCCTGCTGCCGATCCGCATTCCGATCTATCGCGGCCTGATCGGCTGGCGCATTCCCCTGGTCAGCGCCGCCAACAAGGATATCCTGGCCTCGGCGCGGACCCTCGACGATCTCCGCCGCCTGCGCTTCGGCCAGCGCCAGGACTGGGCCGACACACCGATCCTGCGCGCCAACGGCCTGGAGGTGAAGACCAGCCAGAACTACGAGAGCCTGTTCCGCATGCTCGATGCCGGCCGCTTCGAGGTCTTCCCCCGCGAGGTCGTAGTGATCGACGGAGAACTGGAGGACGCCTCCCGCGCCGGGCTGCACCTGGCGATCGACCAGCACGTGGCCCTGCACTACCCCGCGGCCTTCTATTTCTTCGTTTCGCGTCAACGCCCGGAACTGGCCGAGGCCATTCGCCAGGGCCTGGAGAAGGCGATTGCCGACGGTAGCTTCGAACGGCTGTTCGAGCGACATTTCAAGACGCGGCTGGGCAAGCTTGCCCTTCGGCAGCGGAGAATAATCGAGCTGAAAAACCCCTATCTTCCAGGAAAAACTCCTTTTCAGCGCGAGGCGCTCTGGTACCGGCCGTGAGCTAGAATGAAGCCCTCACGCCACCACCGATGTCCAGCATGTCCCGTAACGCCCCGTACCGCCTCGACGACCAGATCGGCTTCATCCTGCGCCAAGCCAACCAGCGCTATGCGGCGTTGTTCGCCAATGGCATCGGCAACGGCCTGACCCCCACCCAGTGGGCCGCCCTGGTCCGCCTCGGCGAGACCGGACCCTGCCCGCAGAACCAGCTCGGCCGACTCACCGCCATGGACGCCGCGACCATCAAGGGCGTCGTCGAGCGCCTGGACAAACGGGGACTGATCCAGCGCAGCGCCGATCCGGACGACGGCCGGCGCCTGCTGGTCAGCCTCAGTCCTGCCGGACGCGCCGAACTCGAGGCCGGCCTGGCGGCCGCCCGCGAGATCAACCGGCAGGCCTTGGCCCCCCTCTCCCCGCAAGAACAGGAAACCCTGCGCGGGTTGCTCGCTCGCCTGACCTGAGGCCATTGCGGTCTATCCTTTTGTCCGCGTTGCGTCGCCCGGAGCTGCGCCTTTCGTCGTAGCGGCCTGCCATTGACAGTTCACCGCAGGCGTTCATAACATGTTTGTATACAAACAAATTCCCGCATAGCCGCATGCTACCAGGCACGGCTGACGGGATATCCGCCTGATGAACAGCCATGCCGCCGGCATGGGGAGAAACCGCCATGAGCGATGCCCTTGCCCTGACCGTCAACGGTCAGTCCCTGCGCCTCGATGTCGCCCCCGATACCCCCCTGCTCTATGTCCTGCGCAACGACCTGCAACTGAACGGTCCCAAGTTCGGCTGCGGCCTCGGCGAGTGCGGCGCCTGCACCGTGCTGATGGATGGCGTCGCCACCCGCTCCTGCATCACCCCGGTGGAGGCCGCCGTAGGCCGCCGGGTGGTTACCCTCGAAGGACTCGGCGATGCCGCCCATCCCCATCCGCTGCAACAGGCCTTCATCGACGAACAGGCCGCCCAATGCGGCTACTGCATCAACGGCATGGTGATGACCGCCAAGGCGTTGCTGGATCGCAACCCGAACCCCAGCGACGGCGAGATCCGCCAGGAATTGGCCTACAACCTGTGTCGCTGCGGCACCCATGTGGAGATTCTCAAGGCCGTGCGGCGTGCCGCCGAGAGCCTGAAGGAGCATCAGGAGGAGCACCCGGCATGAGCCTGGCCAATCCCTCGCGACGCGGCTTCCTCAAGGCCGGCGGCCTGCTGCTGGTCACCGTCAACCTGCCCGCCCCGCTGCTCGCCCTTGCCGAGCAGGGCGCCACCGACCTGCCGCTGGACCAGGTCGACTCGTTCATCGCCATTGCCGCGGACGGCAAGGTCACCGCCTTCTGCGGCCACGTCGACCTTGGTACCGGCATCCGCACGGCACTGGCGCAGATCGTCGCCGAAGAGTTGGACGTCGCGTTCGAGCAGGTCGAGATGATCCTCGGCGACACCCGTCGTACACCGGACCAGGGGCCGACCATCGCCAGCGCCAGCATCCAGGTCAGCGCCGTGCCGCTGCGCCAGGCCGCCGCCGAAGCCCGGCGCTTCCTCCTGCGCCAGGCCGGAAGCCATTTCCCGGTGCATCCGGACAGCCTGCGCAGCGAAAACGGCCAGGTCTTCGCCGCCGCCAATCCGCAGCGACGGATCGGCTACGGCGAGTTGCTGCGAGGCCAGCGCTTCAACCTGAACATCGACGGCAAGGCGCCGCTCAAGCCGCGCAGCGAGTACCGTCTGGTCGGCAAGCCGGTGCGTCGGGTGGACATCCCGGCGAAGCTGACCGGTCAACTGACCTATGTCCACGACATGCGCTTGCCCGGCATGCTGCATGGGCGAGTGGTACGCCCGCCCTATACCGGCGCGGATGTCAGCGCCCCGCTCGGCAGCGGCCTGCTGGCGGTGGACGAAAGCTCGGTCGCCGGGCTGCCGGGGCTGGTCAAGGTGGTCGTGATCGGCGACTTCGTCGGCGTGGTCTGCGAACGCGAGGAGCAGGCGATCCGCGCCGCGCGCCAGCTCAAGGTGCGCTGGAAGGACTGGCAGGGCCTGCCGCCGCTGGAACCCGACCGGCTCGAGGACACGCTTCGCCGGCATCCGAAGAAGCCACGCACGCTGCACGACTCACCCGGTCTCGAGCAGCACCTCGCGGGCATCGCCCGGCCGCTGTCGGCCACCTATGTCTGGCCCTACCAGTTGCACGCCTCCATCGGCCCTTCCTGCGCCCTCGCCGAGGTCGATGCGCAGCGCGCTCGCGTCTGGTCCGGCACGCAGAACCCGCACGACCTGCGCAACGACCTGGCCAGGCTGCTGCAGCGCGAGACCGGGGACATCGAGGTGATTCGCATGGAAGCCGCCGGCTGCTACGGACGCAACGGCGCCGACGACGTCAGCGCCGACGCCGTGCTCCTGGCGCAGGCAGTGGGCCGGCCGGTGCGGGTACAACTGATGCGCGAACAGGAACATGGCTGGGAACCGAAAGGCACCGCGCAACTGATCGAGGTCCGCGGCGGCCTCGACGAGCAAGGCCGGGTGGCGGCCTACGACTTCGCCACCTGCTACCCCTCCAACGGCGCGCCGACCCTGGCCCTGCTCCTCACCGGGCGGATCCCGGCCACCCCGCAGGTGGCCGACATGGGCGACCGCACCGCGATCCCGCAATACCGCTACCCGCGGATGCGGGTGGTGGCCAACGACGCCGCCCCTATCGTCCGCGCGTCCTGGATGCGCGGCGTCTCGGCGCTGCCGAACGTGTTCGCCCATGAGTCCTACGTCGACGAACTGGCGCACCTGGCCGGCATCGACCCCATCGCCTTCCGCCGCCGCTACCTGGACGACCAGCGCGCCCTGGCGCTGATCGACGCCCTGGTCGCCCGCGCCGGCTGGCAGCCACGCACCTCCCCCAACCCAGAGGCGCGCCGGGACGGCTTGCTGAAGGGACGCGGCTTCGCCTATGCGCGCTACTTCCACAGCAAGTTTCCCGGTTTCGGCGCCGCCTGGGCCGCCTGGATCGTCGACGTCGAGGTGAACCCGGAGAACGGCGCGGTGCGCGTCGCCAAGGTCTGGGTCGCCCATGACTGCGGGCAGATGGTCAATCCCGATGGGGTCAGGCACCAGGTCCACGGCAACGTCATCCAGTCCACCAGCCGGGTACTCAAGGAGTTCGCCACCTTCGACCGCCGTGGCGTCACCAGCCTGGAATGGGGCGGCTACCCGATCCTCGGCTTCCCCGAACTGCCGGAGATCGACGTACTGCTGCTCGACCGCCCCGAGCAGCCACCGATGGGCGCTGGCGAGTCAGCCTCGGTGCCCAGCGCCGCGGCCATCGCCAATGCGATCTTCGACGCTACCGGGGCGCGCCTGCGACAGGTGCCGTTCACTCCGGAACGCGTACTCGCGGCGCTGCGCAGCGCGCAGGCCTGATCCTTTTCCCCGGGGCGCCGCGGCGCCCCGCGCAGTGGATGACTGACAGATGAAGAAGGCAACACGCATCGGCCTCTGGGCCTCCGGCAGCCTCGTCGCGCTCGCCGCCATCGCCCTCGGCTACGCCTGGCAACCGGCCATCGGGCCACTGGAAGGCACACCCGGTCCCTTCAGCGCCGAGCAGATCGCCCGCGGCGAACGCCTCGCCGCCCTCGGCGACTGCGCGGTCTGCCACACTCGCGAAGGCGGCCCGCGCAACGCCGGCGGACGGGCCTTGCCGACGCCGTTCGGGACGATCTACAGCAGCAACCTCACGCCGGATCGCGCGAGCGGCATCGGTGGCTGGTCCTACCCCGCCTTCGAGCGGGCCATGCGGCATGGCGTGGCCCGCGACGGCAGCTACCTGTATCCGGCGTTCCCTTACACCGCCTTCACCAGGACTCGCGACGAAGACCTGAAGGCCCTGTACGCCTACCTGATGAGCCAGCCGGCGGTGCACAGCGAAACGCCTGCCAACCAGCTGCCGTTCCCCTTCGACCAACGCCAGCTGATGGCCGGCTGGAACCTGCTGTTCCTGGAGCCCGGCGCCTACCGCGACGAGCCGACGCGCAACCAGCAATGGAACCGCGGCGCCTATCTCGCCGAAGGCCTCGGCCATTGCAGCGCCTGCCACTCGCCGCGCAATGCGCTCGGCGCGGAAAAGTCCGGCAGCGCGCACTTCGCCGGCGGCGAGGCGGAGGGCTGGACCGCGCCAGCCTTGAACGCCAGTTCGCCGGCGCCCATCGCCTGGAGCGAGGAGGCCCTCTACGCCTACCTCCGCCACGGCTATTCGGCCTACCACGGGGTCGCCAGCGGGCCGATGGCGCCAGTGGTCGGCGAAGGCCTGGCCAAGCAGTCGGACGAGGACCTGCGGGCCCTGGCCCATTACCTTGCGTCCTACGCCGCTGCCCCGGCCGGGGAAACCGATCAGCAACAGGCGCAACGCCTCGACCGGCAGGGCTACGGCCGCGTGCAACCGCCCAGCGGCAGCGGCGCGCGCCTGTTCGCCGGGGCCTGCCTGGCCTGCCACCATGACGGCGACGGACCGCGCTTCTTCGGCGTGCGTCCATCCCTGGCGCTGAACAGCAATGTGCATGCGGACAGCCCGGACAACCTGCTGCGGATCATCCTCGACGGCATCCACAGCCCGGCCACCGGCGACCTCGGCTATATGCCCGGCTTCCGCCACAGCCTCGACGACCGGCAAGTCGCCGCCCTGGCCAACTACCTGCGCGAGCGTTTCGCCGGCAAGCCCGCCTGGCCGGACCTCGCGGCCAAGGCGGCAAGCCTGCGCCGACAGGCGGCGCCCTGAAGCATGCGGCTCAGTTGGGCAAGCGCAGGGAGCGGGCGAAGCAACCGGGGGTCTGGCCGAAATGACGCTGGAACAGGCTGATGAACGCAGAGGTGGAGTCGTAGCCAAGGTCGCTGGCCACCCGCGTCACGCTGGCGCCCTCCTCCAGCGCGGCGACCGCGTTGAGCAGACGCAGGCGCTGGCGCCACTCGCGAAACGACAACTGGGTCTGCTCGCGGAACAACCGCGCCAGGGTCCGTCGGGACGCCCCCACCAGTCCCGCCCAATCCGAGATGCCGCGCGGATCGGCGGGATCCGCCTGTAGCGCGTCGGTGATCCGGCGCAAGCGCGGGTCGCCAGGCAACGGCAGGTTCAGCGGCGCCTCGCGAAGGCGCCCGACCTCATCGGCGACCACCTGCATGAGACGCTCGGCCTCGCCACCCGGCGGATATTCACGGGGAAACTCCGCCGCCCGCAGCAACAGTTCGCGCAGCAGGCCGGACACCTCCAGTACCCGGCAACCGCCGGGCAGCGAACGATCCAGGTAGAGACTGCGGAACAGCACAGGGTTGCAAGCCTCCGCGGCGTGCCGGACGCCCGGCGGAATCCACAGCGCCCGCTGCGCCGGCACCAGATAGCTGTGCCGCTCGGTGCTGGCGCGCAAGGTGCCGCTGGCGGCGTACATCAGTTGGCCCCAGGGGTGGTCGTGCATCTCCACCCGGTGCCCGGCGGGCATCTCGAAGGCGCGCAGGTACACCGCGCAGGGCAGGCTGCGGAATCGCGGCAGGTCGCGTTCTTGTCCCGTTTGCGGCATCGGTTGTCCCCATCCGTCGAGTGAGCGGTGCGTGGCCGATGTTAGCGTGTGGCTCCCCATAGACAAACCGGAGCCACGCCATGAGCAGTCATCGCCCGCAACATCGCCTGTCCGTTCCCGATATCCAGCGCCGCAAGGGTGCCGGCAGCCTGGTGGCGCTGACCGCCTACAGCACGCCCATGGCCCGCCTCCTCGATCCGCATGCCGACCTGCTGCTGGTCGGCGATTCGCTGGGCATGGTGCTCTATGGCATGCCCAGCACCCTGGGAGTGAGCCTGGAGATGATGGTCGCCCACACCCTGGCGGTGATGCGCGGCAGCCGGCGCGCCTGCGTGGTGGCCGACTTGCCGTTCGCCAGCTACCAGGAATCGCCCCGACAGGCGTTCCGCAACGCCGCACGCCTGCTGGCCGACAGCGGCGCCCAGGCGGTGAAGCTGGAAGGCGGTGAGGAAATGGAAGAAACCGTGGACTTCCTGGTACGCCGTGGCATACCGGTGCTCGCCCATATCGGCCTGATGCCGCAGCAGGTCAACGCCATGGGCGGCTTCAAGGCCCAGGGGCGTGACCCGGAAAGCGCAGAACGGGTACGCCGCGACGGCCTCGCCATGCAGCGCGGCGGCGCCTTCGCGGTGGTCATCGAAGGCGTAGGCGAGCCGCTGGCCCGTCGCCTTAGCGAAGAACTGGCGGTCCCCTGCATCGGTATCGGCGCCTCGCCGGCCTGCGACGGCCAGGTACTGGTCAGCGAGGACCTGCTCGGGCTAAGCGGCGAACAGGTACCGCGCTTCGTCGAACGCTACGCGCGCCTCGACCGGGAAATCGACGAGGCGGCCCGGCGCTTCGCCGAGGACGTGCGCGAACGGCGCTTCCCCGAGGCCAGGCATTGCTTCGCCATGCGCGAGTGAGCCGGCGGTCTCAGGCGAAGACTTCCGCCAGCAGGTCGTCCATCGCCTGGAAGGCACGCCGGGAGGTCCTGGCGTCATAGTGCATCTTGCCCGGCAGCTTGGCGTTCGGATCGGTGAAGGAATGCACCGCGCCGCCGTAGCTGGTGAGCTGCCAGTCGACGCCGGCATCGGTCATCTCCCTGGCGAAGGCCGGCAACTGCTCGCGCGGCACCAGCGGATCGGAGGCACCGTCGAGGACCAGTACCGCGCCCTTGATGTTCCTGGCATGCGCCGGGTCCGGCGTATCCAGGGTGCCATGGAAGGACACGAAGGCCTTCAGCTCGGCGCCGTCGCGAGCCAGCTCCAGCGCGCAGCAACCGCCGAAGCAGAAACCGAAGGCAGCCTGGCGGGTCGTATCGACAGCCGCGAGCGCCTGTCCGCGCAAGGCCGCCAGCGCTGCCTGCATGCGCTTGCGCAGCAGGGCCCGGTCGTTCTTCAGCGGCATCATCGCCGCGCCCGCCTCGTCGCCGTTCTGCGGACGCACGTCCCTGCCGTAGAGGTCCGCCACCAGCACCACGTGCCCACGGCCGGCGACCTGCCGGGCGATGTCCAGCGCGGCGGCGCTCACGCCCATCCAGTTCGGCGCCATCAGCAGGCCCGGGCGCGGCCCCGCGTGGCTGGCGTCGTACACCAGTTGACCTTCGTACGGCTGCCCATCGATGTCGTAGGCGACCGGCTCTACACGAATCTCACTCATGGGTACTGCTCCTGCGAGAGTTGGAAAAGACAAAGCCCGCCGAAGCGGGCTTTGTCGGGGCTACTGCTTAAGCGGACAGCTCCACCAGCAGCTTGTTCAGTCGGCGTACGTAGGCGCCCGGATCCTTGAGGCTGTCCCCCGCGGCCAGGGCGGCCTGGTCGAAGAGAATATGCGACAGCTCGCCGAAGCGGTCCTCGTCCGGCTCCGCATCCAGCTTCTCGATCAGCGGATGCTGCGGGTTGATCTCGAAGATCGGCTTCGAGTCCGGCACTTTCTGCCCGCTGGCCTCGAGGATCTGGCGCATCTGCAGGCCAAGGTCCTGTTCGCCGATGGCGAGGATCGCCGGCGAATCGGTCAGGCGGTGGGAAACGCGGACTTCGCTGACCTGCTCGTCGAGCACCTTCTTCAGGCGCTCGATCAGGCCTTCCTTGCTCTTGGCGACTTCTTCCTGGGCCTTCTTGTCCTCTTCCGAGTCCAGGCTGCCTAGGTCCAGGTCGCCGCGGGCGACATCGACGAACTGCTTGCCGTCGAACTCCGGCAGGTAGCTCATCAGCCACTCGTCGATGCGATCGGTGAGCAGCAGCACCTCGATGCCCTTCTTGCGGAAGACTTCCAGGTGCGGGCTGTTCTTCACCTGCGAGTAGCTCTCGCCGGTGAGGTAGTAGATCTTGTCCTGGCCTTCCTTCATCCGACCGATGTAGTCGGCCAGCGCTACGCTCTGCTCGCCCGAATCGTCGCCGGTGGAGGCGAAGCGCAGCAGGCCGGCGATCTTATCCTTGTTGCCGAAGTCTTCCGCCGGGCCTTCCTTGAGGACCTGGCCGAAGTTCTTCCAGAAGGTCTTGTACTGCTCCGGCTCGTTCTTCGCCAGCTTCTCCAGCATGTCCAGCACGCGCTTGGTCAACGCCGACTTCATCGAGTCGATCACCGGATCCTTCTGCAGGATTTCCCGGGAGACGTTCAGCGACAGGTCGTTGGAGTCGACCACACCCTTGATGAAGCGCAGGTACAGCGGCAGGAACTCGTCGGCCTGGTCCATGATGAACACGCGCTGTACGTACAGCTTCAGGCCCCGCGGCGCTTCGCGATGGTACAGGTCGAACGGCGCGCGGCCCGGCACGTAGAGCAGCGAGGTGTATTCCAGCTTGCCTTCGACCTTGTTGTGGCTCCAGCTCAGCGGGTTCTCGAAGTCATGGGCGACGTGCTTGTAGAACTCCTGGTATTCCTCGTCCTTCACCTCGGCGCGCGGACGGGTCCACAGCGCGCTGGCGCGGTTGACCGTTTCCCATTCCGGCTCGGCCGGCTTGTCGGCCTCTTCGCCGTGGAACTCCTTGGGCAGCTCGATCGGCAAAGCGATGTGATCGGAGTATTTCTTGATCACGTTGCGCAGGCGCCAGCCATCGGCGAACTCCTCCTCGCCCTTTTTCAGGTGGAGGACGATGCGGGTACCGCGCTCGGGCTTGTCGATGGTAGCGACGTCGAACTCGCCCTCGCCCTTCGACGACCAGTGCACCCCTTCGCTGGCCGGCTGGCCGGCGCGACGGGAGTAGACATCGACCTTGTCGGCGACGATGAAGGCGCTGTAGAAACCGACGCCGAACTGGCCGATCAGGTGCGAATCCTTCTTCTGGTCGCCAGACAAGTTCTTCAGGAAGTCGGCGGTCCCGGACTTGGCGATGGTGCCCAGGTGAGTCACCACATCCTCGCGGCTCATGCCGATGCCGTTGTCTTCCAGGGTGACGGTGTTGGCTTCCTTGTCGAAGCTGACGCGGATCTTCAGCTCGGCGCCGCCCTCGAGCAGCTCGGGATTGGCCAGGGCTTCGAAACGCAGCTTGTCGGCGGCGTCCGAGGCGTTGGAAATCAGTTCGCGGAGGAAGATTTCCTTGTTCGAATAGAGAGAATGAATCATCAGGTGAAGCAGTTGCTTCACTTCAGTCTGAAAGCCCAGTGTCTCTTTTTGGGTTTCCACGCTCATCGCTCCAAGCTCCATCAATGACATAAGCCGCGTACCACGGCGGATGTCCCCTAGGTGGGGCCTTCTTCCGGCTTTTCAAGCGCTTATGCGAAAAAACCGCGCACCATCGTGCGACGACTAGCGTTCGAGCAGTTCGAGACGGGCGATCTCCGCCGGGCGCAACAGGTAGCTCGCCTCCCCCGCACCGGGCATTTCCCGGCGGATCACCAGGCGCCCCTCGCTGTCGAGGCCGGTGAAACGGCCCTCGGCGATACGCCCGCGTACCGTAGTGGCCTTGACCAGGCGCTGGCTGTAGCGCTGCGGTTCGACCTGGACCAGCTCCAGGTCGAGGGTGGCGTTACCCGGCGCCGGCAGCGCCTGCGGCTCGGGCGGCGCCGCCGCCGCGGCCACGGTCGCAGGCTCCGCCGGCAAGGCGGGGAACGCGTCGCCGCGCACCGTCCACTCCCGCCGGGCGTTCTTCTCCAGCGTCAGCTCCAGCACCTGAGCCTGGCCGGCCACCAGGGCCTCGATACGCAGCGGCCGCGCATGGCTGGCCGCGCGCCAGGACGGCGCCCGCACGAGGCTGACGTCGCGGCTGGCGAAACGTCGCTGCAGATAATCGCGCAAGACCAGGGCCAGGGTATCGTCGGAGTCGTAGCCCAGGTCGACCTTGCCGTGCCGATAGCGCAGCCGGTCGGTATACAGCTCGACGTGGCCGCTGAGGGTGGTCCGGTAGTCGCTCGGCAGGCTCAGGTGGAACTCGCCCTCCAGGCGGTTCGGCGCCTTGGGCCGCAGGTCCAGGTGCAAGGTATAGCCACGCAGGAGACGACGCGCCTCGGGCAGGTCCTGATCCGGTTGCAGCCAGCTCAGCTCGACTTCTGGCAACGCGCCGCCGTCCTCGGGCAGCACATCCAGGCGCAGCGCCCCGAGCGGCTGTGCCGGAAGGCGGATCTGCAGCTCGCGCTGGGCGTAGAAATCGTGCCCCTGGCGCAGGCTCAGCACGCCGCCAATCAACTCGCCGCTCTGCGGCGCGAAAGGCTTGCCGTTGAACTCCCCGCTGAGCGCGATGGCCAGTTCCGCCGGCGGCCTGGCCTCCGGTTTCAGCCAGCGCAGGCTGAGGATCGCCTCCAGCCGCGCAGCGTCGTGACTGGCCAGCAGCGCCAGGCCGACCACCAGCGGGATGCAACCCAGCGCGGCCAGCCCGACGCCCTTGCGCGCCGTACGCCAGTGCACGCCGATATAGGCCAGCGCCACCGGCGGGAAAAGGCTGCCGTAACCCCACAGCAGACCGGTACCGAAGGCCAGGACGATGACCCAGATATAGCCGGCGACCATCAGCAGCAGGCCGCCCAGAATCAGCAAGGCATCCATCGCGATATCCTCAGCCCACTTTCCGCAGCGTACGGCTCACGGCTCGTCCACCTTGAAATGCGCCCGCGCGGTGGCGATGGGCTCGCCCTGGGTGGTCTGCCAGGCGTTGATCGCGACGTTCGCCACCCGTCGCCCCTGGCGCCAGACCTGGCATTGCGCGTAGGTATCGCGGAAGTGCCCGGCACGCAGGTAATCGATGGAGAAATCGATGATCTTCGGCAGGTGCGGAATGCTCATGAAGGTCAGCAGGTGCAACATCGCCGCATGCTCCATGAAGCCGGCGATCACGCCGCCATGGATGGCCGGCAGGGTCGGGTTGCCGATGTTGTCCTTGTTCGCCGGCAGGCGGAAGACCATGTCGTCGCCCAGGCGCAGGCATTCGATGCCGAGCAGCTTGGCGTACGGGATCAGCTCCACCAGCGGGCTGTAGTCGTTGTTCCGACGCGCGTCGCGGACCAGTTGCTCGAGGCTGGTCGGGCTCATGCCGCACCTCCCTGCGCGGCCGGCCTGGCCGCCCCGGCGCGGGCCGAACCGCCCATGCGCATGAAAGCGCCGACGACATGGGCGATGGGCTGGCCTGGATCGTCCTGGTAGGCGAAGCCGCGGGTGAAGATCACGTTCGGCGTGACCCGGTAGCACTCGGCGAAGCCATAGACATCCTTGTGCGGTTCGGCGGGATGCATGTAGTCGATGCGCAGGTCGAGCGTCGGGCAGATCTCGAAGTCCGGCAGCACGCAGACCGTGGAAATACCACAGGTGGTGTCCATCAGGGTGGTGATCGCGCCGCCGTGGACGACCCCGCTTTCCGGGTTGCCGATGATCGCCTGGCTGTAGGGCAGGCGCAGGGTCAGTCCTTTCTCGTCGGCGGCCTCGACCGTCAACCCCAGCACCTGGCAATGACGCAAGGCCGAGAGAAAGCGCCGGGCGCGCTCGAGGAGAGGATTTTCCGACATGACGGCGACCTTGCTGGGAGTTTTCTGGAGGGCGAATCATACCCTGCCGCCAAAGCCCCGGCAGCCGGGGTTTTGGACATAACGATCGAAATAGTCGAAGTGTGTGGAACTTCACGCCAGCGCAAATGTTCAAAGGGCTACAACGAGGAAAGCCGCACATGGAGGCTAAACGATGAAAAAGACCGTAACTCTTGCCCTGCTGCTCGCTGCCAGCCTTGGCCTGGCCGCTTGCGACAAGAAAGAGGAAGACAAGGCAGCGGCCCCGGCAGCTCCGGCTACCGAGACCCAGCCGAGCGCTCCGGCTACTCCCCCTGCCGAGCCCAGCGCCCCGGCGCCGTCGAGCGACACTCCGGCAACCCCGCAGACTCCGGCACCGACTCCGGAGCAACCGCAACAGAACCAGCAATAAGTTCTCGTTGACGTACCCTGAAAGAGCCCGCGCAAGCGGGCTTTTTCATGCCCGGGATTCAGCCCCTGGGCACCTCGCCCTCGCCTTCCCGCGGGCTTTCGGCGATTGCGGTCTCGGTGTAGACCATCACCTCCAGCACGTCCGAATGGAATTCGCGGCGATACAGGACCAGCACCACGCCGGCCGTCACCAGCATGAAGAACCAGGAATTGATGAACCAGGCGAGCATGGCCAGGCCGAAATAGTACGAGCGCAAGCCGAAGTTGAACTGGTTGGCCGCCAGCGAGATGACCCGGGCGGCACGCTCGGCAAAGGATTTGCGCTCCAGCTCGCCGACGTTGCGCTCGCCGATCATCGGTGCCGAGCCGACCAGGATCGCCGCGAAGTTGTATTGGCGCATGCACCAGCTGAAGGTGAAGAAGGCATAGACGAAGACCACTGCCAGGCACAGCAGCTTCAGTTCCGATAGTCCCCGGCTGGCCTCCTCCACGAACGGCAGGTCGGCCAGTACCGAGACGGCGCGATCGGTGGAGCCCAGCAGGGTGAGGATGCCGGCGAGGATGATCAGCGTGCTGGAGGCGAAGAACGACGCGTTACGCTCCAGGTTACCGATCACGCTGGCGTCGGCGATACGGTTGTCGCGCAGCAGCAACCGGCGCATCCAGTCCTCCCGGTAGAGGTGCAGGACGCTGGCCAGGCAGGCGGTGTCGCGACCCTTCCAGGTGGCGTAGCGGGTGTAGCCCACCCAGCAGAACAGGAACCAGAGCGCCGCCAGCAGGTGTTGCAGCAGGTGCCCGTTGAAAATGCCGAGTTCGGCGGTCATGAAAACTCCCTCTTGAGCCGGCCGGGAATCGCCCCGCCGTTGTTTCGCGCCGTTGGGACGCCGCTCGCCGCGGCCAGGACACGACTTTCGTCGGCTCATGAAAAAGGCCGCCCGGAGGCGGCCTTCCTGGGGTTCGCCTGACGTCTCAGGCGACCGCTTCGCGCGGCTTGCCCAGCAGCCGATCGCAAACGACTGCCAGGACCAGCGCAATGGATACCGGCAGCAGCCAGCCAAGGCTCTGATCGGCGAGCGGAAGCTTGGCGAAGACGTCCGGCACCCACCCGTTCAGCTTGGCCGCCCCCAGCCCGTCGACGATGCCGAAGAGCAGCGCGACGATCATCACCGGCACGAACACCCGCGGGGCCGACACCCAGAGCCGGTCGAACAGGCTCAGGGCGATCAGCACGATGGCGAGCGGATAGAGTCCCACCAGAACCGGTACCGAAAGGCTGATCAACTGGGTCAGTCCCTGGTTGGCGACCAGCAGGCTGAACAGCGAGAACACGATCACCACCGTCTTGTACGAAACCGGCAGCAGGTCGCTGAAGAACTCGCCGCACGCCGTGATCAGCCCTACCGCCGTGGTCAGGCAGGCCAGGGTGATGACCACCGCCAGCAACAGGCTGCCGGAAACGCCAAAGGTCTGCTGCACATAGGCGGTGAGGATCTGTACGCCATTCTGGGCGTCGCCGGCGATGCCCTGGCTGGTGGCGCCAAGATAGAACAGCGCCAGGTAGACCAGGGACAGGCCGGTGGCGGCGATGACCCCGGCGATCATGGAATAGCGCGTGACCAGCCGGCTGTCGCTGATGCCGCGGTCGCGAATGGCGGTGGCGATGACGATACCGAAGACCAGCGCACCGAGGGTATCCATGGTCAGGTAGCCCTGCAGGAAGCCCTGCACCAGGGGCGCGCTCTGGTACTCGCCGGAACTGCTGCCGATCTCTCCCGCCGGCGCGAAGATCGCCGCGCCGCCAAGGACCAGCAGGGCCGACAGCAGCACCGGCGTGATGACCTTTCCGACCCGGTCGACAAGGCGACCCGGGTTCAGCACCAGGAACAGAACCACGGAGAAGTAAGCGACGGTATAGACGAGCAACGGCACGCCGCCGTCCCCGGTGAAGGGTGCGACGCCCATCTCGAAGGACACCACGGCTGTACGCGGGGTGGCGAACAGCGGGCCGATGGCAAGATAGACGGCGATGGCGAACGCCACTCCCGCGCGCCGCCCGATCGGCTGGGTCAGGCGGCCAATACCGCCTCCGACCCGGGCCAGGGCGACCACCGTCAGCAACGGCAGGCCGACACCGGTAAGGAGGAAGCCGAAAGCCGCGCTCCATACGTGTTCGCCCGCCGCCATGCCGGCACTGGGAGGAAAGATGATGTTACCCGCGCCGAGAAAAAGCGCGAACGTCATGAAGCCAAGGGCGAGCAGGTCGAACCCTTTCAAATGAGTCATAGGAGGATGTACCACTGGCAGAAGTCTCGGTTGTTCGGGGTTTCCCTTTGGGGGTGTTAGGAAACATCGTCCTTCCGGATGAGGAGGACCGGTCAAGCCGCCCGACCCCTTTTGAGGGCCATGTGGCGCTATAGCTGCAGGCGCGCTGGCCTGCGGGATGATGCGTGGCGCGCCCGGGGTTTTGTCGGACACGAACCGTTGGCAATGATAGCGCATCGCGGCAACATTCGTTTGACGGATGCGATAGAACGACGAAGGCCACCGCTGTGAGGCGGTGGCCTTCGTCCTGGAACTCAGAAAACCCGGGAAATCAGGCCTTCTTCACTTCCCAACCGGTCAGCTCGGCCAGGGCCTTGCCGATGTCGGCCAGGGAACGCACGGTCTTCACACCGGCGTCCTGCAGGGCGGCGAACTTCTCGTCCGCGGTGCCCTTGCCGCCGGAGATGATGGCGCCGGCGTGGCCCATGCGCTTGCCCGGAGGGGCAGTCACGCCAGCGATGTAGGACACCACCGGCTTGGTCACGTTGGCCTTGATGAAGGCCGCGGCTTCTTCTTCGGCGGAACCGCCGATCTCGCCGATCATGACGATGGCTTCGGTCTGCGGATCTTCCTGGAACAGCTTCAGGATGTCGATGAAGTTGGAGCCCGGGATCGGGTCGCCGCCGATGCCCACGCAGGTGGACTGGCCGAAGCCGGCGTCGGTGGTCTGCTTCACGGCTTCGTAGGTCAGGGTGCCGGAACGCGACACGATGCCTACCTTGCCCGGCAGGTGGATGTGACCCGGCATGATGCCGATCTTGCACTCGCCGGGAGTGATCACGCCCGGGCAGTTCGGGCCGATCAGGCGTACGCCCAGCTCGTCGCACTTGACCTTGGCGTCCAGCATGTCGAGGGTCGGGATGCCTTCGGTGATGCAGACGATCAGCTTGATGCCGCCGAATGCCGCTTCCAGGATCGAGTCCTTGCAGAACGGAGCCGGAACGTAGATGACCGAGGCTTCGGCGCCGGTGGCTTCCACGGCTTCCTTGACGGTGTTGAACACCGGCAGGCCGAGGTGGGTGGTGCCGCCCTTGCCGGGGGTCACGCCGCCGACCATCTTGGTGCCGTAGGCGATGGCCTGTTCGGAGTGGAAGGTGCCCTGGCTACCGGTGAAGCCTTGGCAGATGACTTTGGTGTCTTTGTTGATCAGGACGCTCATTACTTACCCTCCGCGGCCTTGACGACTTGCTGGGCAGCGTCGGTCAGGCTGGTTGCCGCGATGATGTTCAGGCCGCTTTCGGCCAGGACCTTGGCACCCAGTTCAGCGTTGTTGCCTTCCAGGCGGACGACAACCGGAACCTTCACGCCGACTTCTTTGACGGCGCCGATGATGCCTTCGGCGATCATGTCGCAACGCACGATGCCGCCGAAGATGTTCACCAGGACAGCCTTCACGTTGCTGTCGGACAGGATGATCTTGAACGCTTCGGTCACGCGCTCCTTGGTCGCACCGCCGCCAACATCGAGGAAGTTGGCCGGCTTGCCGCCGTGCAGGTTGACGATGTCCATGGTACCCATGGCCAGGCCGGCGCCGTTGACCATGCAGCCGATGTTGCCTTCCAGCGCGACGTAGTTCAGCTCCCACTTCTGCGCATGGGCTTCACGGGCATCGTCCTGGGACGGGTCGTGCATGGCGCGCAGCTTCGGCTGACGGTACAGGGCGTTGCTGTCGATGTTGATCTTGGCATCCAGGCAGTGCAGGTTGCCGTCTTTCTTGATCACCAGCGGGTTCACTTCCAGCAGGGCCAGGTCGTAGTCCTGGAACAGCTTCGCCAGGCCGACGAAGATATGGGTGAACTGCTTGATCTGGTCGCCCTTCAGGCCCAGCTGGAAGGCCAGCTCGCGGCCCTGGTACGGCTGCGCGCCGACCAGCGGGTCGATGGTAGCCTTGAGGATCTTCTCGGGAGTGTCGTGGGCGACCTTCTCGATGTCCACGCCACCTTCGGTGGAAGCCATGAACACGATGCGGCGGCTGGAACGATCGACGACGGCGCCGAGGTACAGCTCCTTGTCGATGTCGGTGCAGGACTCCACCAGGATCTTGCTGACCGGCTGGCCGTTGGCGTCGGTCTGGTAGGTCACCAGGTTCTTGCCCAGCCACTGCTGGGCGAACGCCTTGGCGTCCTCTTTGCTCTTCACCAGCTTCACACCGCCCGCTTTACCGCGGCCGCCGGCGTGCACCTGAGCTTTGACGACCCACTCGCTGCCGCCGATCTTGTCGCAGGCTTCTGCGGCCTCTTCGGGGGTGTCTACGGCAAAGCCCTTGGATACAGGCAGGCCGTATTCAGCGAACAGCTGCTTACCCTGATATTCGTGGAGATTCATGCTTGTCTACCGTTATTCGTCTAGGTATTGCGCATTTCGGCGGAGCGCTCGTGGCGCCCCACCACCTGTGACCGTCGTTTCGCGAACCACCCGGCTCGCGAAAAAACAGTCCGGCGGCATACGCCCGCGGCCACCTCGCAACGGTCGCCGGCGCTCACCCGCCGTGGTTCTTCTGAAAGTCTGCCGCCTGCGGCATCCCGACGCAGGCGGCAAACCGTGGATTCTACAGAACCCGGACCCGACAAGGCCAGGAACCTGTCCTGGCCTGACGGACGACGCGTCCCGCGTCGCTGTGACGCCCCTGGCGTGAACCGGGGCGTCGGATCACTCAGCGCTTCTTGCGGTTGGCGATGTGGATGGCATGGCCATTCACTGCCAGGGCAGCTTCGTGCAGGGCTTCGGACAGCGTCGGGTGAGAGAAGACCATCATGCCCAGGTCTTCGGCGCTGGTGCCGAATTCCATGCCGATCGCGCCTTGCTGTACCAGCTCGGCGGCGCTCGGGCCGATCACGTGGACGCCCAGGACGCGGTCGGTCTTCGCATCGGCGATGACCTTGACCAGGCCGGTGGTGTCGTTGGCCGCCATCGCGCGACCGCTGGCGGCGAACGGGAAGGTGCCGACGTTGACTTCGACGCCCTCGGCCTTGAGGGTCTGCTCGGTCTTGCCGACCCAGGCGATTTCCGGGTGGGTGTAGATGACCGACGGAATCAGGTCGTAGTTCATCTGCGCCTTGTGGCCGGCGATGCGCTCGGCGACCATCACGCCCTCTTCCGAGGCCTTGTGCGCGAGCATCGCGCCGCGAACCACGTCACCGATGGCGAAGACGCCCGGAACGCTGGTCTTGCAGTGGTCGTCGACGTAGATGAAGCCACGCTCGTCCAGGGTCACGCCGCTGTCGGCGGCCAGCAGGTCGGTGGTCACCGGGCGACGGCCGACCGCGACGATCAGCTTGTCGAAGGTTTCCTTCTGCTCGCCGTTGGCGTCGGTGAAGGTCACGGTGACCTGCTTCTTCTTCACTTCCGAAGCGGTCACGCGGGCACCCAGGCGAATGTTCAGGCCTTGCTTGGTCAGGACCTTCAGGGCTTCCTTGGCGATCTGCTCGTCGGCAGCCGGGAGGAACTTGTCCAGGGCTTCCAGCACGGTCACCTCGGCACCCAGGCGGGCCCATACCGAACCCAGCTCCAGACCGATGACGCCGGCGCCGATCACACCCAGCTTCTTCGGCACGGCCTGGAATTCCAGGGCGCCGGTGGAGTCGACGATGATGTCGTCGGTCAGCGGGGCCGGCGGGATCTCCACCGGGCGGGAGCCGGAAGCGATGATCACGTTCTCGGCTTCCAGGACCTGGGTCTTGCCGTCCAGACCGGTCACTTCCACCTGCTTGTTGGCCAGCAGCTTGCCGTGGCCTTCGAAGGAGGTCACGCCGTTGGCCTTGAACAGGGTAGCGATGCCGCCGGTCAGGTTCTTGACGATGTTGGCCTTGCGCGCAACCATCGCCGGAACGTCGATGGTGACGCCCTTGGCTTCGATACCATGGACTTTGAAGGCCTCTTTGGCCTCATGGTACTTGTAGGAGCTGTCCAGCAGCGCCTTGGACGGGATGCAGCCAACGTTCAGGCAGGTACCGCCGAGCGCCACCTTGCCTTCCTTGCCGATGTACTTCTCGATGCAGGCGGTCTTCAGGCCCAGCTGGGCAGCGCGGATGGCGGCAACGTAACCGCCGGGGCCGGCACCAATCACTACCACGTCGAATTTCTGGCTCATATCTCAATCCTTATTCGGGTGAAACCGGACGGCCCCACGAGGGGGCCGCCGTGAAGAGAAACGCTAAATCAGACGTCCAGCAGCAGGCGAGCCGGATCTTCCAGCAGGTCCTTGATCGCCACCAGGAAGCTCACCGCTTCCTTGCCGTCGATCAGACGGTGGTCGTAGGACAGCGCCAGGTACATCATCGGCAGGATCACCACCTGGCCGTTCACGGCCATCGGGCGCTCCTGGATCTTGTGCATGCCGAGGATGGCGGTCTGCGGCGGGTTGACGATCGGGGTCGACAGCAGGGAACCGAACACGCCACCGTTAGAGATGGTGAAGGTGCCGCCGGTCATGTCTTCGATGGTCAGCTTGCCTTCCTTCGCCTTCTTGCCGAAGTTGGCGATGCCGCCCTCGATCTCGGCCAGGCTCATGAACTCGGCGTTACGCAGTACCGGAACCACCAGGCCGCGGTCGCTGGAAACGGCAACACCGATGTCCTGGTAGCCGTGGTAGACGATGTCGTTACCGTCGATGGAAGCGTTGACCCCCGGGAAGCGCTTCAGCGCCTCGGTGGCGGCCTTGACGAAGAAGGACATGAAGCCCAGGCGCACGCCGTTGTGCTTCTTCTCGAACAGGTCCTTGTACTTCGAACGCAGGTCCATGATCGGCTTCATGTTGACCTCGTTGAAGGTGGTCAGCATGGCCATGGCGGACTGCGCCTCGACCAGGCGCTCGGCGACCTTGGCCCGCAGGCGGGTCATCGGCACGCGCTTCTCGACACGGTCGCCGGCGGCGAAGATCGGCGCCTCGGCAGCCGGGGCGGCAGGCTTGGCCGGGGCGGCCGGGGCGTTCTTCTTCGCTTCGACCGCAGCGACCACGTCCTCCTTGGTCACGCGACCGCCCTTGCCGGTGCCGGCGATGCTGTTCGGATCGATGCCGGCTTCCTCGGCCAGCTTGCGCGCGGCCGGGGACAGGATGGCGTCGTCGCCGCCAGCGGCGGCCGGAGCGGCGGCCTGTGCAGCCGGAGCGGCGGCGGGCGCAGCGGCAGCCGGAGCGGCCGGAGCGGCGGCACCGCCTTCGTTCAGCTTGCCGAGCAGCTCGTTGCTCAGAACGGTGTCGCCTTCGTTCTTGATGATCTCGGCCAGCACGCCGTCAGCCTCGGCGAGAACCTCGATGACCACCTTGTCGGTCTCGATGTCGACGATCAGTTCGTCGCGCTTGACTGCTTCGCCCGGCTTCTTGTGCCAGGTGGCGACGGTGCCGTCGGCGACCGATTCCGGGAAGGTTGGGGCTTTGATTTCGATAGCCATTGTGTGCGTTTCCTTAAATTCGGTTTCTTCAGCGCGTAGGCGTTAAACAGTAAAGGCGTCTTGCAGCAGTTTTTCCTGCTGCTCGGCGTGCATCGAGGCGTAGCCGCAAGCCGGAGCAGCGGAGCCTTCGCGGCCGGCGTACTCGAGATTGAGGCCCTTCTTGTGCGCGGCGATGACACGACGCATGTGATGCTGGCTGCAGAACCAGGCGCCCTGGTTCATCGGCTCTTCCTGGCACCAGACGATGTGCTTGAGGTTCTTGTACGGAGCCAGAACTTCCGCCAGGTCGTCTTCCGGGAACGGATACAGCTGCTCGATACGGACGATCGCGGTATCTTCGCGGCCTTCCGCGCGACGCTTCTCCAGCAGGTCGTAGTACACCTTGCCGCTGCACAGCACGACGCGGTCGACCTTCTTCGGATCCAGGCTGTCGATTTCCGGGATCACGGTCTGGAAGGAACCGTTGGCCAGATCTTCCAGGGTCGAGATGGCGAGCTTGTGACGCAGCAGGGACTTCGGCGTCATCACCACCAGCGGCTTGCGCAGCGGGCGGATCACCTGACGGCGGAGCATGTGGTAGACCTGAGCCGGGGTGGTCGGCACGCAGACCTGGATGTTCTGCTCGGCACAGAGCTGCAGGTAGCGCTCCAGGCGCGCGGAGGAGTGCTCCGGGCCCTGCCCCTCATAGCCGTGCGGCAGCAGCATGGTCAGGCCGCAGAGTCGGCCCCATTTGCTTTCGCCACTGGTGATGAACTGGTCGATGACCACCTGGGCGCCGTTGGCGAAGTCGCCGAACTGGGCTTCCCAGATCACCAGCGAGTTCGGCGTGGTGGTGGCGAAACCGTATTCGAACGCCAGCACGGCCTCTTCCGAAAGGAAGGAATCGTAGATATCCAGGCGCGGCTGGCCGTCGAACAGATTGGCCAGCGGTACGTAGACCGAGTCATCCTTCTGGTTGTGCAGCACCGCGTGACGGTGCGAGAAGGTGCCACGGCCGACGTCCTGGCCGGTCATCCGTACCGGATGGCCTTCGAACAGCAGGGTCGCGTAGGCCAGGGTCTCGGCGAAGCCCCAGTTGATCGGCAGGCCACCGGCCGCCATCTTCTGGCGATCTTCGTAGATCTTCGAAACCTGGCGCTGAACCACGAAGCCTTCCGGCACTTCCAGCATCTTGCTGGACAGTTCCTGCAGGGTCTTCAGGTCGAAGCGGGTGTCGTGACGCGCGGTCCAGGCATGACCCAGGTACGGACGCCAGTCGACGAACAGTTCCTTGTTGGGTTCCTTGACCAGGCTCTTCACCACGTGCAGGCCGTTGTCCAGGGCGTCGCGGTAGTCGTCGATCTTCGACTGAACCTGCTCGGCGCTGAGCACGCCGGCATTCACCAGGGCATCGGCGTACAGCTCGCGGGTAGTACGCTGCTTGGCGATCTGCTGGTACATCAGCGGCTGGGTGCCGCTCGGCTCGTCCGCCTCGTTGTGGCCGCGGCGACGGTAGCAGACCAGGTCGATGACCACGTCACGCTTGAACTGCATGCGGTAGTCGACGGCCAGCTGGGTGACGAACAGCACGGCTTCGGGATCGTCGCCGTTGACGTGGAAGATCGGCGCCTGAATCATCTTCGCCACGTCGGTGGCGTACTCGGTGGAACGCGCATCGTCCTGGCGGCTGGTGGTGAAACCGACCTGGTTGTTGATCACCAGGTGGATGGTGCCACCGGTCTTGTAGGCGCGGGTCTGCGACATCTGGAAGGTTTCCATGACCACGCCCTGCCCCGCGAAGGCGGCATCGCCGTGGATGGAAATCGGTACCACCTTGTCGCCGGAGCTGTCCTTGCGGCGGTCCTGGCGGGCACGAACGGAACCCTCGACCACCGGGGAAACGATTTCCAGGTGGGACGGGTTGAACGCCAGCGCCAGGTGGACTTCGCCACCGCTGGTCATCACGTTCGAGGAGAAGCCCTGGTGGTACTTCACGTCACCGGAGCCCAGCTCGACGATCTTCTTGCCTTCGAACTCGTCGAACAGGTCGCGCGGGTTCTTGCCCAGGGTGTTGACCAGGACGTTCAGGCGACCGCGGTGAGCCATGCCGATGACGATTTCCTTGGCGCCGTAGGAACCGCAGCGCTGGATGATCTCGTCGACCATCGGGATCAGGCTTTCGCCGCCTTCCAGGCCGAAACGCTTGGTGCCCGGGTACTTGGTGCCCAGGTACTTCTCCAGGCCTTCGGCCGCGGTCAGGCGCTCGAGCAGGTGCGCACGCGCCTCGGCGGAGAAGCCGGGACGGCCACGCACGCTTTCCAGACGCTGGAGGAACCACTTGCGCTGCTCGGAATCGACGATGTGCATGAACTCGGCGCCGAAGGTACCGCAGTAGGTGCTCTTCAGGCTGTCGACGATTTCACGCAGGGTCGCCTCTTCCTTGCCGATGTAAAGCTCACCGGTGCGGAAAGTGGTGTCCAGGTCGGCACCCGTCAGACCGTAGTGGTCGATCGACAGGTCGGCAGGCGCGGGACGCTGCCACAGGCCGAGCGGGTCGAGGGTGGAAGCCTGGTGGCCGCGGAGACGGTAAGCGTGAATGAGACGAAGGACTTCGACCTGCTTCTTCTCGTGCTCGCTGCTCACGCTACCGGCGGAAACCGGCTGGGCACGGCGCTGGTTCTTGGCCAGCAGGACGAAATGATCGCGCACTGTGGAGTGCGAGACGTCGGGGGCGGGATTGCCATCGGCGGGAAGCTTCTGGAAATACGTGCGCCACTCTTCTGGCACAGCGTTAGGGTCGTGCAGGTAGAGCTCGTAGAGCTCTTCGACGTAGGCAGCGTTACCACCGGATAGATGGGCACTGTTCCACATCCGCTGCATTACGCTTTCGTGCATGCTAGGTCACCCTCGGTAAGGGGACAACCACCTGGCGAAACCTTGAAGGCTCCGAAGTCCTCAGGCAGCGACATCGGTATGGCCACTACAGATCCCGCAGATAGTCCGGGTACCAGCCCGGATGCCCCTGCTGGTCATATTTTTCAAATCTGGGCCATGGCTTTGTGAGCTTGGCCCGCTTAGTTGCTGCGACGCCGGAAGAACTCCGGCGCCACAGGTGTTGCTAGGTACAACTCATATAACAACTGCGAGAGGATCAGGTTCCGCTCTGCAGCAGCATATTACGCACGTGGCCGATCGCCTTGGTCGGGTTCAGACCCTTCGGGCAAACGTTCACGCAGTTCATGATTCCGCGGCAGCGGAACACACTGAACGGGTCGTCCAGCGAAGCCAGGCGCTCTTCGGTCTTGGTGTCACGGCTGTCGGCCAGGAAACGATAGGCTTGCAGCAGTGCGGCCGGACCGAGGAACTTGTCGGGGTTCCACCAGAAGGACGGGCAGGAGGTCGAGCAGCAGGCGCACAGGATGCACTCGTACAGACCGTCCAGCTTCTCGCGCTCTTCCGGGGTCTGCAGACGCTCGATGGCCGGGGCCGGCGTATCGTTCTGCAGGAACGGCTTCACCTTCTCGTATTGCTTGTAGAAGATGCTCATGTCCACGACCAGGTCACGAATGACCGGCAGGCCCGGCAGCGGACGGATCACCAGCTTGCCGCCCTTCAGGCCGGCGGCCGACAGCGGGGTGATGCAGGCCAGGCCGTTCTTGCCGTTGATGTTCATGCCATCGGAGCCGCAGACGCCTTCACGGCAGGAACGACGGTAGGAGAAGCCCTCGTCCTGTTCCTTGATCAGCGCCAGCACGTCGAGGACCATCACGTCCTTGCCGTTGGTGTCGACCTGGAAATCCTGCATGTACGGCGCAGCATCTTTGTCGGGGTTGTAACGATAAACACTCACTTGCAACATGGCGGGCACCCTTAGTAAGTCCGAACCTTGGGTTCGAATGCCGGAACGGTCTTCGGCGCGAAGTTGACGGAACGCTTGGATACGCGCTTCTCACCCGGGAAGTACAGGGTGTGGCACAGCCAGTTCTCGTCGTCGCGCTCCTCGAAGTCTTCACGGGCGTGGGCGCCACGGGACTCCTTGCGGTGCTCGGCCGCGATCGCGGTGGCCTCGGCCACCTCGAGGAGGTTTTGCAGTTCCAGCGCTTCGATGCGCGCGGTGTTGAATGCCTGGCTCTTGTCGTTGATCTTGACGTTGGCGATACGCTCGCGCAGGTCGGCCAGCTGGGCGATGCCCTTCTGCATGTACTCGCCGGTGCGGAACACACCGAAGTAGTTCTGCATGCAGCTTTGCAGCTCGCGCTTGAGCGGAGCGACTTCTTCGCCGCTGGTGCGCTCGTTCACGCCGTTCAGGCGCTTGAAGGAGGCTTCCAGGTCGCTCTCGGAAGCGCCGCGGGCGTCGATGCCCTCTTTCAGCGCTTTTTCCAGGTGCAGACCGGCGGCACGGCCGAATACCACCAGGTCGAGCAGCGAGTTGCCGCCCAGGCGGTTGGCGCCGTGTACCGATACGCAGGCCACTTCGCCCACGGCGAACAGGCCTTCGACGATCTGGTCGTTGCCGTTGGCGTCCTGGGTGATGGCCTGGCCATGGATGTTGGTGGCAACGCCGCCCATCATGTAGTGGCAGGTCGGGATCACCGGGATCGGCGCGACGACCGGGTCGACGTGGGCGAAGGTCTTGGACAGTTCGCAGATGCCGGGCAGGCGGCTGTGCAGGACTTCCTCGCCGAGGTGGTCGAGTTTCAGCAGCACGTGGTCCTTGTTCGGGCCCACGCCGTTGCCGGCCAGGACTTCCTTGACCATGGAACGGGCGACCACGTCGCGACCGGCCAGATCCTTCGCGTTCGGCGCATAACGCTCCATGAAGCGCTCGCCGTGGGCGTTGATCAGGTAGCCGCCTTCGCCGCGGCAACCTTCGGTGACCAGTACACCGGCGCCGGCGATGCCGGTCGGGTGGAACTGCCACATCTCGATGTCCTGCACCGGCACGCCGGCACGCAGGGCCATGCCCACGCCGTCACCGGTGTTGATCAGCGCGTTGGTGGTGGAGGCGTAGATACGGCCGGCACCGCCAGTGGCCAGGACCACGGCCTTGGAACGGATATAGACGGTCTCGCCGGTCTCGATGCAGATGGCGATGATGCCGACCACCGCGCCGTCCTGGTTCTTCACCAGGTCGACCGCGTACCACTCGTTGAGGAACGAGGTGCCATTCTTCAGGTTGGCCTGGTACAGGGTGTGCAGCAGCGCGTGGCCGGTACGGTCGGCGGCGGCGCAGGTACGGGCGGCCTGGCCACCCTTGCCGAAGTCCTTGGACTGGCCGCCGAACGGACGCTGGTAGATGCGGCCGGTTTCGGTACGGGAGAACGGCAGGCCCATGTGCTCGAGTTCGAACACGGCCTCGGGGCCGACGGAACACATGTATTCGATCGCGTCCTGGTCACCGATGTAGTCGGAGCCCTTGACGGTGTCGTACATGTGCCAACGCCAATCGTCGTTCGGGTCGGCCGAAGCGATGGCGCAGGTGATGCCACCCTGTGCGGATACGGTGTGGGAACGGGTCGGGAAGACCTTGGTCACCACGGCGGTCTTGTGGCCGCCCTGGGCCAGTTGCAGCGCGGCACGCATGCCGGCGCCACCGCCACCGACGATGATGGCGTCAAAGGAAAGTGTACGAATGCTAGCCATGGATCACATACCCCAAAGAATCTGCACACCCCAGACGAAGAATGCGAACATCGCCATGCCGCAAACCGCCTGGAAGAGGAAACGCACGACTGTCGCCGCCTTGCCGAGAGCCATCGAAGTCAGGTAGTCGGTGGAGATGGTCCACATACCGACCCACGCATGGACGCTCAGGGCAACCAGGGTCAACAGGCTGAAGATGCGCATCCAACCCTGCGAGAACAGGCCGTGCCAGTCCGCGTAGGAAATGTTGGGGTGAGCAATGAGGTAGCCCAGCAGGAAAATGACATAAGCCGCGAGAACGACCGCGGAAACGCGCTGGGCCATCCAGTCGTAGAGGCCGGAGCGCGAGAAGTTTGTGACGTTAGTTACCATACCCATACCCCCGCCAGAACGATCAGCACCACCGCGATGGCGATGACGATTTTGGAGCCACGCTTACCGCCTTCCAGCGTCTCGCCGACGCCAGCGTCCATGACCAGGTGGCGAACACCGGCCACCAGGTGGTACAGCAGCGCAGACAGCAGGCCCCAGATCACCAGCTTGGCCAGGGGACTGGTCAGGCACGCCTTCACCTGCTCGAAGCCTTCTTCCGAACTCAGCGACTTGTCGAGCGCGAACAGCAGCACGGCAATACCGAGGAACAGGATGACGCCAGAGATACGGTGGAGAATGGACGTGTAAGCGGTGACAGGGAGTTTGATGGTCCTTAGGTCTAGGTTTACAGGTCGTTTGCTATTCACGGCTTTTTTCACACTGAGAGCCCTAACGAACAGGGCTAGTTGTCGGGAAGTGCACTTGTCAGGTACCCATCACCAGGGAGTGGCGACCGTCTATGAAAGCGGGCCAGGAATACCCCTTGCGGTCGGACGCCGAGTATAGACAGTTAGGCTACTAATGACAACGAAAACACCCATCGCCAAATGGTTGATTGCGGGCCTTTTATAAAAGGCGTAAATAGCCCCCTTTTTCTGCGAAAACCCCGCCACGGAAGGCTCTACGGCATGGATTCGCGCAAATTGACTTTCGAATTTATCCCTCTATAGTGGTGCGGGCCCTGCGTGGGGGGTACTGATGATTTCAAGCATAAATAGGAGGCCATCATGGCTGACAAAAAAGCGCAGTTGATCATCGAGGGCTCAGCCCCCGTCGAACTGCCCGTCCTATCCGGTACCATGGGTCCCGATGTAGTGGATGTACGGGGCCTCACCGCCACGGGCCACTTCACCTTCGATCCTGGCTTCATGTCGACCGCCTCCTGCGAGTCGAAGATCACCTATATCGACGGCGACAAAGGCGTCCTCCTCCATCGCGGCTACCCCATCGAGCAACTGGCAGAGAAATCCGACTACCTGGAAACCTGCTACCTGCTGCTGAACGGCGAGCTGCCCACCGCCGCGCAGAAGGAACAGTTCGTCGGCACCATCAAGAACCACACCATGGTTCACGAGCAGTTGAAGACCTTCTTCAACGGCTTCCGCCGCGACGCCCATCCGATGGCCGTGATGTGCGGCGTGATCGGCGCCCTCTCGGCCTTCTACCACGACTCCCTGGACATCAATAACCCGAAGCATCGCGAAGTCTCCGCGCATCGCCTGATCGCCAAGATGCCGACCATCGCCGCCATGGTGTACAAGTACTCCAAGGGCGAGCCGATGATGTATCCGCGTAACGACCTGAACTACGCGGAAAACTTCCTGCACATGATGTTCAACACCCCCTGCGAGACCAAGCCGATCAGCCCCGTGCTGGCCAAGGCCATGGACCGCATCTTCATTCTCCACGCCGACCACGAGCAGAACGCCTCCACCTCCACGGTGCGTCTGGCCGGCTCCTCCGGCGCCAATCCGTTCGCCTGCATCGCCTCCGGCATCGCCGCCCTGTGGGGACCGGCCCATGGCGGCGCGAACGAAGCGGTGCTGCGCATGCTCGACGAGATCGGCGACGTGTCCAACATCGACAAGTTCGTCGAGAAGGCCAAGGACAAGAACGATCCGTTCAAGCTGATGGGCTTCGGCCATCGTGTCTACAAGAACTTCGACCCGCGCGCCAAGGTCATGAAGCAGACCTGCGACGAGGTCCTCCAGGAGCTGGGCATCAACGACCCGCAACTGGAACTGGCGATGAAGCTGGAAGAAATCGCCCGCCACGACCCCTACTTCGTGGAACGCAACCTGTACCCGAACGTCGACTTCTACTCGGGGATCATCCTCAAGGCGATCGGCATTCCGACCAGCATGTTCACCGTGATCTTCGCCCTGGCACGTACCGTCGGCTGGATCTCGCACTGGCAGGAAATGCTCTCCGGCCCCTACAAGATCGGCCGCCCGCGCCAGCTCTATACCGGCCACACCCAGCGCGACTTCACCGCCCTCAAGGATCGCGGCTGAAACCCGTCACGCCCGGCGAGAAAGGCTGCTTCGGCAGCCTTTTTTGTGCCCGCCCCTTTCCGCCGGACACAAAAAAACCGCCCCGGAGGCGGTCTTTTTGCAAGGAAGGCGCGCTCAGCGCTTCTCGGCAGCGCTACGCAGGCCCTTGAGGGTGTTCAGCGGCGCGTCGACCACGAAGCTGTTGGCCAACCAGGAAGGAATGCTGCCACCCGGCTCGGTTTCCACCTGGTAGGTCACTTCCGTCACGCCCTGCCCCTTCGGCTGCAACTTCCACTCGCCGACCAGCTTGGGCACGCGGATCTGGCCCTTTTCCTCGGGGATATAGGTCGGATCGGCCTTAAGGTGACGGATCACGGTGCCATCCGCAGTCTTCTCGGTGGTGACATGGATGACCACGTCGCGACCGGTAACTGGCCAGGGCATGTCGATCTTCGAGTAGGTCCAGGCGTCGGCGCCTTCCTGCTTCAGGAGTTTCATCTCGGCGCAGGCATGGATCCACTTGCAGGAACCCTTGACGTCCTCCTGCAGCGCCTCGATGGTCGCCACGTCGGCCTTGATGTCGGTAACGCCGCGATAAGCCTTGTACTTGGAGCCCTGGACACTGCTGAGGTAGACCTTCACGCCATCCTCGTCCTTGGCCAGCTTCCAGTCTTCGGCCAGCGCATTGCCGGCCACCCCGAACACTGCGGCAGCCAGCACGGTCATACGCAAAATGCCACGCATCGTTCCTGTTCCTCTCTTTATGGTTATTTTCGGTTCGCCGGCCGGGCGGTCGACGCCCTGCAAGCCGCGATCCTGAGCCTTCGGCGCAGGATGCGCAGCAGTATGGCGTGAGACAGCCAGACTTCCAACCCGTTCAAGCGGCAGTGATGACTTCCCACTCCGCGATCAGGGCCAGCGCCTGCTCACGGCTGTCGCCGCAGATTTCCGGATCGGCGCCGAACTGGCCGCATACGGCCGGTCGCTCCGGTCGGCCGAACAGCCCGCAGAGATGGTTTTCGTCCAGGTGCAGGCAGCGTACGCCCGCAGGCTTGCCGGCCGGCATGCCCGGCAGCGGAGAGGAAATCGACGGTGCTATGCAGCAGGCGCCGCAGCCGGCTCTACATTGCATGGGAAGGATCTCGCCCGAAAGTTGGCAGAGGAGCGGCCAGGACAGCCGTCCGAAACGGGCGCAAAGAATACGGACCGGCCAGGCCGCCGCCAAGCCCGGCGGATCAGCGGCGCGTTTCCGCCTCGAGACGCGCGCTGCGAAGCTGCCACTGCTCGCGGTTGCCGGCAGCGAACAGCCAGGCCCTGGCCGACTCCGTCGCTGCCCGCCATTGCACGCGGCCCGGCTCGCGCAGGTCGAGGGATTGCGCCGCCGTCGAGTGGCCGAGGAAGGCGTTGCCAGCGGAACTCCAGTAGCCAGCGATCCCGGCCGGCAAGACCCAGGAGCGACCTTCCGCCTCGTCATCGACGATACCGGACAAGCGCTCCCCCGCTCCACGCCGCCAGGACAGGGCGACCCGGTTCAGCTCGCTGTCCGCCAGCGCGACGCGCACCTCCACGCCGCCCTGGCGCGGCTCGAACGACAGCTCGTAGGCGCTGAGCCGGCCATCGGCGCAGCGCAGGTGCCCCTTCAGGGACAAGCGTCGACCGACCAGTTCGAAGCTCTCCAGGCTCTGCTCCTGGCAGCGCAACTGCAGGCGACCGGCGCTTTCCCGCCCGGCCCCGAGAAAACCGCCCTCGCTCTCCCACAACGGCGGCCGAGCGCTACCCACCACTGACAGGGCGAGGCTCTTGCCGCCCCAGCTCAAGCGGTATTCGCCCAGGTCGAAATTGCGCGGGATGGCAAACGCCGGCGGCACCCGCAGCTCGCTCCACAGAGCCGGCTCCCGCGACGCCTGGCTCGCCCACCAGGCGGCTGCCAGCACGACGGCCAGCCCGCTCAAGGCGAGCCCCCAGACCAGCGAGCGTTTGTGCAACCGCATACCTTTCATCCTTTTCCGAGCACCAGCCCCTACCGGTCGATGCCTGCCCACTTGGATTTATCGCCGCAGCCAATTAGGCTGCGGCGCCGTCCCAATCCCCCGGAGCCCACCCATCATGCCCGTCTGGCTGCAAACCGCCTTGTTGCTAGCCTGTTCCAACCTGTTCATGACCTTCGCCTGGTATGGTCATCTGAAGACTCTCAACAGCAAGCCCTGGATCATCGCCGCCCTGATCAGTTGGGGTATCGCGCTGTTCGAATACCTGCTGCAGGTACCGGCCAACCGCATCGGCTACACCGAACTCTCGGTCGGCCAACTGAAGATCATGCAGGAAGTCATCACCTTGGCGATCTTCGTCCCGTTCAGCGTCTACTTCATGCAGCAGCCGCTGAAACTGGACTACCTCTGGGCCGGCCTGTGCCTGCTCGGCGCGGTGTACTTCATCTTCCGCGCCTGAGCCGCGTCACGAACGCAGCCGGGCGATCAGGCTGGAGGTATCCCAACGACCGCCGCCCATCGCCTGCACTTCGGCGTAGAACTGGTCGACCAGCGCCGTGACCGGCAACTGCGCGCCGTTGCGCCGCGCCTCGGCGAGCAGGATCGACAGGTCCTTGCGCATCCAGTCCACGGCGAAGCCGAAGTCGAACTCTCCGGCCAGCATGCTCTGGTGGCGGTTTTCCAGTTGCCAGGACTGGGCCGCGCCCTTGCCGATCACCTGCATCGCCGCCTCGCCATCGAGACCGGCGCACCGGGCGAAGTGCAGCGCCTCGGCCAGGCCCTGGAGCAGCCCCGCGACGCAGATCTGGTTGACCATCTTGGTCAATTGCCCGCTACCCACGTCGCCCATTCGCCGGACCATCCGCGCATAGCTGCGCAACAGCGGTTCGGCGCGTCGATAGAAGGCCTCCTCGCCACCGACCATCACCGTCAGGGCGCCGTTGACCGCGCCTGCCTGGCCGCCGGAGACCGGCGCGTCGAGAAAGCCCAGCTCACGCTCGGCAGCCAGCAGCGACAGCTCGCGGGCGACTTCCGCCGAAGCGGTGGTGTGGTCGACGAACAGGCTGCCCGGCGCCATTCCGGCGAAGGCGCCCTGCTCGCCCAGCGCCACGGCACGCAGGTCGTCGTCGTTACCGACGCAACAGAACACCAGCTCGGCGCCAGCACAGACCTCGCGCGGCGTATCGGCGCGCCGTCCGGCGTACTCCTCGACCCAGCGCAGCGCCTTGGCCGACGAGCGATTGTAGACACAGACGTCGTAGCCCTCTCGTTGCAGGTGCCCGGCCATCGGGTAGCCCATCGTGCCCAGGCCGAGAAATGCGACCGCAGTCATTCCGTCATCTCCTCGAAATCCGATCCCGCAGCCTAGCACAGCGGTTTGCCGAGGTCCGGAAGCCCCGCCATACTCAGCGCGGACCCTGGTATGGATAGCTCCGATGCCTCACTGGCTGGTAATCGATCTGGAGGCCACCACCGCGGAAGGCGGCTGGCCCCTGGAGGAAATGGAAATCATCGAGATCGGCGCCACCCTGGTCGCCGCCGCGGACGCCCGCGAACTGGACCACTTCCAGCGTTTCGTACGGCCGGTCAGGCGGCCGCTGCTGACCCACTTCTGCCGCGACCTCACGCATATCAGCCAGGCCAACGTCGATGGCGCAGCCCATCTCAATACGGTCTGGGAAGCCTTCGAGCGCTGGCTCGCCCAGCATCGTCCGCGACTAGCCGGCTGGGCCAGTTGGGGCGACTACGACCGCCGCCAGTTGGAGCAGGAATGGCGCCAGCACGGGCTGACCAGCCAGCTCAGCGAAGTGCCGCACGTCAATCTCAAGCAACGCTTCGGCGAAGTCCGCCAGTTGCCCCGCCCAGTCGGCCTGAACGCGGCCCTGCAACTGGCCGGGATGAGTTTCCAGGGCCAGCAGCACCGCGCCCTGGAGGATGCCCGCAATACCGCACGGCTGCTGCCGCTGGTATTGCCGGTGGAGCATTGAACGAGGCCCGCGCCGCCTAGTGACGCCTTTCCGAGGCTTGGGCATACTGGCGGGCCTTTTCAAACCCGCCTGTTCACCCCTTCAGGAGAAGCCCATGTTCAAGGTCAACGAATACTTCGACGGCACCGTCAAATCCATCGCCTTCGACATGACCGCCGGCCCGGCCACCATCGGCGTGATGGCGGCAGGCGAATACGAGTTCGGCACCAGCCAGCTGGAGATCATGCATGTGGTCGCCGGCGCGCTGACGGTCAAGCTGCCGGGCAGCGACGAGTGGCAGGAATACGCCAGCGGCAGCCAGTTCACCGTCCCGGCGAACAGCAAGTTCCAGCTCAAGGTCGCCCAGGACACCGCCTACCTCTGCGAATATCGCTGAGCCCGGGCAGACAGGAAAACCGGCCGCAGGCCGGTTTTTTCTTGCCCGTCGTCCAGCGGCTGCGGCGGAGGAATCGAGCTGCGCTCATCCGCCGCTGGAACGGCTTGCCCAGCCCATTCAGCCCTGCGGGAAGCGGTAGTGGCCGATGACCTGGTAGCGGAACAGCAGGTCCTCTTCCCGCACGCCGGCACCGATGTTGTGCAACACCAGCGGCCTGCCCTCCAGCCTGCGATCGGAAAGCACGCCGATATGCAGCAGGCCGTTGTCCAGGCGCCAGGCGACTATGTCTCCGGCCCGGTAGGCGGAAGCGTCGCGGCTCGGCGCCAGGGCCAGGCCCTGGCGGCTGAACCAGGTCATCAGGTTCGGTACGCGGCGGTGATCGATGTTGCGGTCGGTACCTTTCATTCCCCATTGCTGCGGGTAGGCCGCGAAGTGGCGACGCATGTCCTCGTGCACCGCCTTCTGTAGATCCAGCCCCTGTCCGCGCAGCGCACGGACCACCACGTCGGTGCAGACCCCGGTCTGCAGCGGCACGTCGCCGCCCGGATAGTCCAGTTGCCGGTAGGCCGGGTCGTAGCCCAGGGTCACGCCCACCTGGGCACGCGCCGCATCCACCAGTCGCTGCGGTTCGACCGCAGCGGCCGCCACCAGCGGCAGTCCGAGCATGGCGAGCAGCAACAGGCGGCGCAGCGCGCCGGATACGTCCTTGTCCATCCTTTTCCTCCTAAGCGCCCGCGGGCGCGTCCTGGTCCTTCGCGTATCCCAGCGGATACAGCAGTTCTTCCTTGTAGCCGGCCCAGACCCGGATGGCGTCCGGGAAGCTGTCGTCCAGCACCGGGTCGCCGCTGTCGACCAGCAACGGCCGGCCCCCGAGGGTCCCCAGCTTGCGCTTGGTGGCGACCACCCGCATGCGCTCCAGGCCGATGGCGCGCAACACCCGGGGACTGATCTGCTGGTTGCCGCGACCGATCACGTGGCCCTGGCCGCCGATGGCGGTGACCAGCAGGTACGCCGGATGACCGTCCACCAGTTCGAACAGCCGCGCCTCGTCGACGTCTCGGGCAATCACCGCGCCATTCTCCAGCACGTCGACGCCCAGCAGGGTGGTTTCCAGGCCGAGATTGCGCGCCAGGCCATGCAAGGTCGAGCCCGGTCCGAGCACATAGCGCACGCCGTCTTCCCAGTTTTCCGCCAGCCAGTCGGCGAGGTCCACCAGCACCAGCTCCTCGGACTCCATCCCTGCCTGCTTCACGTGCTGCATGAAGTGGCCCTCCTCCGGCACTGTCATCTCGCCGTACCAACGCGCGGCGACGCGGCCGGCGCGCAGCGCCTCTTCGTCGAGGTCGCGCACCTCGCCGCTGGCCAGGCGCACCAGGCCGCCCTCGACCAGGCGCCTGGCCAATTCGCCGGCCGCGCGCGGACTGATGGCATAGACCCCGGAGTGGATCTTCACCCCGGCCGGAATGCCGAGCACCGGCTGTTGCTCGCGCACCACCCCGGCAACATCCCGTGCTGTGCCATCACCACCGGCGAACAGGATCAGGGCGACACCGGCCTCCTGCAAACGCTCGATCGCCAACCGGGTATCCGCCGCGCTGCTGACCGCTCCCTGCCACTCGCCGAGCAGGCGATGGCGGAAGCCCATGCGCTCGAGCAACTCACCACCCATGGCCCCGGGAAAGGTCAGGAACTCGATCTTCTCGACCAGCGGCAACAGGCACTCCAGGGCTATCCGGGTGCGCTCCAGCGCACGTGGTTCGGCGCCTCTGGCCAGGGCCTCGGCGGCCACCCCGTCGCTACCCTTCAAGGCGACCGGGCCACCCAGCCCGGCCAGGGGATTGACCACCAACCCCAGGCGAAACATGTCCATACTCATCCTCGGGCGAACTCCAGGACGCCCACACCGGTCGGACCACTATAACCAGAAAAACCCAGCGGTAGCCGGCAAGCTGGCACGCCGACTGCAAGATTGCTATGGTCCATGGCTTTCGCGTTGGAGCGGCACGACATCCGCCGTTTGTCACGGCGGTTTCATCTGCGCTCCCTAGACTGCCGATAAACCTGATGAGGAGACGGGCAATGAATTCGCAACACACCGATACCGCCAAGCGCCGCGTGATCCCCTTCAATACGCAGCAGCACAGCGGTGGCGCCATCATCGACGCCCAGGGCCGGGAGATCCCGATCACCGAGGTGATGATCCAGCGCGCCTGCCGCGAACTGGACAGGTCCCTGGAGCAGGAACAGAAGCAGGCCTGAGCGCCCGCCAGCACGACTTCGAAGCCCGGCATCCGCCGGGCTTTTTTTCGCTTGCGCGAAGCCGCGCCCTAGCTCGGCGCCGGCAGGTCCTCGCCGACCAGGTCGAGGAAGGTCTCGACGATCCGCCGCGAACGCTGTTCGCGCAGGCACACCAGGGTCTCGGTCAGGCGTCGCTGGCAATCGACGATGGGTAGCGCATGGACCCGCGTGTCGGCGCCGAACTCCGCGGCCGACACCACCCCCACGCCGATCCCCGCCACCACCGCCTCGCGCGAGGCCTCGCGGCCCTCGACCTGGATCGCCGGACGGATCCGCAGGCCGGCGCGGCTCATCTCCTCCTCCAGGGTCTGGCGGGTCACCGAGCCCTGCTCGCGCAGCACCAGCGGCATGTCGTCGAGATCGGCGAGCCGGATCGACTCGCGCCCGGCCCACGGATGGCTGAGCGAAACGAAGGCGACGATCGGGTCGTTGCGCAGGGTCAGCGAAAGCAACCGCTCGTCGCTGACGTCCCGGCCCAACAGGGCCAGGTCGGCCTGGTAGCTGAACAGTCGCTGCAGAGACTCGTCGGTATTGCCGGTCTCCACCCGCACCGCGATGCCCGGATAGCGCTCGCAGAAACGCGCGATCTGCGGCAATACGTGCACCGGCGCATCCACCGCCAGGGTCAGGGTGCCGGTCTGCAGGGCGCTGGAGGCGGACAACAGCTCCTCCGCCTCGGCCTCGATCGCGAACAGCCGCTGGGTCACCGCGAGCAGGCGCTCGCCCAGTTCGCTCAGGCGCACCGAGCGCTTGTTACGATGGAACAGCAGCACGCCGTAACGCTCCTCCAGCTTGCGCACCTGGTCGGAAACCGCCGGCTGGGTGAGAAACAGGCGCTCGGCGGCGCGCGTGAAGCTGCCGTACACGGCGACCGCATGGAAAGCCTTCAACTGTGCATGGGATACCGACATGGACCTTCACCATTCCAGGCAGGACAAGGGGTTCCGCGCCTTGGGCGGCGCACACGGGAATGACCGTTCGGTCAACTTCCTCGACCCACGCCGCGCCAGGCTTACGGACAAACAAGTAAAACTTATATTTAAAATTTGATAAATCGATTTCATTTATTTATCCGGAATTGTTTCCATCGCTTCACCACAGCGCGCCAGCGCCTCGGCAGCCAGCCCCTGCCAGGGCAGCCGCAACCCTTACCCAGGAGGTGAAGCCGACTCCAGATACCTCTGACCAGGCGCCGCGACATGGCGGTGCGGAAGTGCTCATCAGAACAACAACAAGGCGTGTTCCCCTCACACCTGCCGGCACCGATAACAAGATCGAGGTCAGATCCATGAATCAACGTCCCGGGACGGCGCTGCCGTCCTCTCCCGTGTCCAGCTTCCAGCGCTGGCGCCTGCAGATATTCGCGATCACCTGGCTGGCCTACGCCGCCTTCTATTTCACCCGCAAGGCCTTTTCCGTCGCCAAGCTCGGCATCGCCGAAGATCCGGACTTCCAGTTGGACAAGATGGCGATGGCCGATCTCGACGCCATCTATCTCGCCGCCTATGCCGTCGGCCAGTTCACCTGGGGCGTGCTGGCCGACCGCTTCGGCCCGCGCATCGTGGTGTTCGGCGGCCTGCTGATCTCCGCACTGGCCGCGCTGGTCATGGGCACCTTCGCCACCCTGCCGATCTTCGCCACCTGCATGGTGGTCCAGGGACTGGCGCAGTCCACCGGCTGGTCGGGGCTGTGCAAGAACATCGGCAGTTTCTTCGCCACCCACGAACGCGGTCGGGTGCTCGGCCTGTGGAGCACCTGCTACGCCTTCGGCGGCCTGGTCGCCTCGCCGTTCGCCGGCTGGTGGGCGTACAGCGTGTTCGGTACCTGGCACGCGGCGTTCTACTCCAGCGCCGCGGTGGTCGGCGGCGTGGCCCTGCTGTTCCTGCTGTTGCAGCGCAACCGCCCGGAAGACGTCGGCCATCCTCCCGTCGAACCGCAGGCCGCGAGCGAAGCCGTGCGCTATGCCGGCTTCAGGCCGGAAGGCGGCAACGGCGGCAGCCTGCAGGTGCTCGCCAAGGTGGTGCGCAACCGCACGGTGCTCTGCCTCGGCCTGGCCTACTTCCTGCTCAAGCCGGCGCGCTACGCGATCCTCCTGTGGGGACCGGTGATCGTCTACGAACGCATGCCGGCGCTCGGCAAGGTCGGCGCGGCGATCGTTCCCACCGCCTTCGAGGTAGCCGGCCTGCTCGGCCCGATCCTGATCGGCTTCGCCTCGGACAAGCTGTTCGGCGCACGGCGCATGCCGGCCTGCGTGATCAGCCTGCTGGCGCTGACCGTCTGCCTGGCGCTGTTCGTCCCGGCGATGACCACCGGCAGCATTCCGATAGTGGTCGGCCTGCTGTTCATGATGGGACTGACCCTGTACGGCCCGGACTCGATGATCTGCGGCTCCGCCGCCATCGACTTCGGCACCAGCGAGGCCGCCGGCACCGCCTCCGGCTTCGTCAATGGCTGCGGTTCGGTGGGCGCGATCCTCGGCGGTCTGTTGCCCGGCTATTTCGACACCTACACGGTGTTCATCGGCTTCACCATCGCAGCCCTGATCGCCACCGCGGTGCTCCTCCCGCACTGGAACAGCCGGCCCGGCGGCGCACGGGAAAGCCTGCGGAATATCCCCAGCCTGGCGGACTTCCGTCCCATCCGCTCCTGACCGTCCGCGGCGGGAACCTCCGCCGCGTCCTTCTCCACGAACCGGGAACCCCCTCATGCATATCGAACGTTTCGAAGTCGTCAAGCGTCGGGCCGAGATGGCCCTGCACGGCAACACGGTCTACATCGGCGGCCAGGTCGCAGACGACCCCAGCGGTGACATCCAGGACCAGACCCGCCAGATCCTGGAGAACATCGACCGGCTGCTCCAGAGCGTCGGCAGCGACCGCGGCCAGGTGCTCTCGGTACGCATACTGCTAGCCCACCGGGAGGACTACGCCGGTCTCAACCAGGTCTGGGACCAGTGGTTTCCCGAAGGCCGGGCGCCGACCCGCGCCTGTAGCCTGGCCGAGTTGATCGACCCGCGCTGGCGGGTGGAAATGATCGTCGTCGCCGCCCGCCCGCAGTGAGAGCACAGCCATGACCTTCCGACCCTTCTGGCTGGACCAGGCCCTACGCTCCGAACATGCGGCACCCTGCCCGCCGCTGGCCGGGGATACCCGCGCCGACGTGTGCATCGTCGGCGGCGGCTACACCGGCCTGTGGACCGCCATCATGCTCAAGGAGCACGATCCCGGGCTCGATGTGGTGCTGGTCGAGGCCGACCTCTGCGGCGCCGGCGCCAGCGGCCGCAACGGCGGCTGCGCGCTGTCCTGGTCGGCCAAGTTCTTCACCCTGGAACGGCTGTTCGGACTAACCGAGGCGATCCGCCTGGTCAAGGCCTCCGAGGACAGCATCCGGGCCATCGGCGCCTTCTGCCAGCGCTACGACGTCGAGGCCGACTACCGGCTGGACGGCACCCTCTATACCGCCACCAACCCGGCCCAGGTCGGCAGCACCGACAGCGTGATCGCCGCTCTGGAGCGCCACGGCATCAACTCCTTCGCCAAGCGCCCGCTGGCCGACGTGCAGCGCCTGGCCGGCTCGCGCAGGCACCTGGAGGGCTGGTTCTCACCGGCTGCCGCGACGGTGCAACCAGGCAAGCTGGTTCGCGGCCTGCGCCGGGTCGCCCTGCAACTGGGGGTACGCCTGTACGAAGGCACGCCGATGCGAGGACTGGAGCACGGCCGCCCGGCGGAAGTGGTCACCCCCCACGGGCGGGTCGTCGCCGGCCGCGTGGTGCTGGCGCTGAACGCCTGGATGGCGAGGGCCTTCCCGCAGTTCGAACGCAGCGTGGCGATCGTCTCCAGCGACATGCTCATCACCGAGCCACGACCGGACCTGTTGCAGGAGATAGGCCTGACCAGCGGGGTCAGCGTGCTCGACTCACGGATCTTCGTGCATTACTACCACAACACCCCGGACGGCCGGCTGATGCTCGGCAAGGGCGGCAACACCTTCGCCTACGGCGGACGCATGCTACCGGTGTTCGACCGTCCCTCGCCGTATCTCGGACAACTGCGTGGCAGCTTGCGGGAGTTCTTCCCCGAGTTCGCCGAGGTCGCCATCGAGGCCAGCTGGAACGGTCCGTCGGATCGCTCGGTGACCGGCCTGCCGTTCTTCGGCCGGCTCGACGGCCGCGACAATGTGTTCTACGGCTTCGGCTACTCCGGCAGCGGCGTCGGTCCATGCCACATGGGCGGGCAGATCCTTTCTTCGCTGGCGCTCGGCCTGGACAATCCCTGGACCCGTTCGCCGCTGACCCAGGGGCCGCTCGGCCGCTTCCCGCCGGAGCCGATCCGCTATGTCGGTTCGCTGATGGTGCGCAACGCGATCCGTCGCAAGGAGCACGCCGAAGACGCCGGCCGGCGCCCGCGTCATCTCGACGTACGCCTGGCCAGGTTCGCCGCCGCCGCGGGCAAGGCCGACAAGGGTTGAGCCGCTTTCCGGGCGTCTCTTCAGCCCATTCGGGGGCGCCCTTCTTTTTCCTTCGGTTTCGATTTCGCTCAAGCAAAGGTCGTAAAAAGCGCATTTAATTCACCCGTCAGCCTGTGCGAGGCTGTTCCAACCCCTGGCCCAGTTTTCCTTCATGCACCTACCGACGACGCGCACCCTGCCCTACCAGCCTTCCGCCAACCCGGCCGGAACGCCCGCGCGTCTACCCCGCAAGCACAGCCGCTGGCTGGAACTGGAGCCGCTCTCCCTCCCTCTCGAACTGGCCTTCTGGGCGCTCTGGCATTGCCGCCACGCGCGTCCGCCGGACGCTCGTCACGCCTGATATCCCTCCGGCCCCGCGCAACGGCGGGGCCGGCCTGCCGCTTGCATGCCGTTCCGCGACGCTGCCGTCGCCGGAGCGCCGCTGCGAGCGTCGCGACGCTACCGGACAAGACCGACAAGAGAGCCCCATGAACTTCGCCTGCGAACAAGAAGCCCAGGATTTCCTGGCCGCCAACCCCGACATCGAACTCTTCGAACTGTTCATTCTCGACGCCAACGGCGTGCCGCGCGGCAAGCTG